>JAABSL010000121.1 GCA_011390415.1 Desulfobacteraceae bacterium | reverse complement strand
GCCTTGTCGTCGGCATCAGTATCAAGCTGGAGGTTTTTCCGGAAACCACCCTGGACAAAATCAGAATCACGGTGCAGTATCCCGGCGCTTCTCCGGAAGAAGTAGAAGAGGGGGTGGTACGCCGCATTGAAGAAAACATTGCGGGCCTGACCGGTATTGAGCGGATTGACTCCAGCGCCCGGGAAGGTTCCGGGTCTGTCACCATTGAGATCATGAAAGGCTGGGACCTGAAAAAACTTTTAGATGAAGTCAAGGCGGAAGTGGACCGGATCACCACGCTGCCGGATGAAGCGGAAAAACCCGTGATCCGGGAAATGACCCGCCAGGTTCAGGTGGTCAGTATCGCGGTTTACGGGGACGTATCCGAATCCAGCCTCAAACACATGGCGGAAACGATTAAAGACGACCTGACGAATCTGCCGGGAATCACCCTGGCGGAAGTAACCGCCGTCCGAAACAGTGAAATTCACATTGAAATTTCTGAAAATACCCTGCGCAAGTATGGATTGACCTTAGGATTGGTGGCCGCAGCGGTTGAAAAAAACAGCCTGGACCTGCCGGCCGGCAGCGTTAAAACAAAGACCGGCGAGGTGATGATCCGAACCAAGGGCCGCCGGTATTATGCCAAAGAATATCATGACATCCCGATCATTACCCGGCCGGACGGCACCAATGTGGTCCTGGGCGATATTGCCGACTTAAAGGAAGGGTTTGCGGACGTGGATCTGTATGCCGGATTTGAAGGCAAGCCCGCGGTAATCATCAATGTCTACCGGGTGGCCGACCAGAATGCCCTGGAAGTGGCGGCGGCGGCCAAACAATATGTGGCGCAAATCGCACCAGGCCTTCCTGCGGGCATTGCGGTAGAAGCCTATAATGATATGTCCGAAATCTTAAAAAGCCGCATCCAGCTGCTTTCCAAAAACATGTTCTGGGGTCTTTTGCTGGTCAGCCTGATTCTGGGGTTTTTTCTCAATCTGCGGCTGGCTTTCTGGGTGACCCTGGGGATTCCCATCAGTTTTGCCACCGGGCTCATGCTGCTGCCGTATTATGATGTGTCCCTGAACATGATCTCGTTGTTTGCTTTTATCATGGTGCTGGGGATTGTGGTGGATGATGCCATTCTGGTGGGGGAGAATATTTTCCGCAAGCAGGAGGAAGGCCTGCTTCCCTTAAATGCTGCCATCGACGGGGCCGTTGAAGTGGGGCGGCCCGTGGTCTTTGCGGTGCTGACCACCATGGTGGCATTCTCGCCGCTGCTGATGGCCGGCGGGACCATGGGAAATTTCATGCGCAACATCCCCATTGTGGTCATCGCCGTCCTTTTCGGCTCGCTGGTGGAATCGCTGTTCATCCTGCCCGCCCATCTGGCCAGAAGCCGGGCCGCGCTGGCGGTGCGGTCTTCGAAGAAAAAAGAAAAGTTCATGGCCCGGGGGATGGAGTGGGTCATCCAGAAACCCTATGCCCGGCTGATTGAATTCTGCATCCGATGGCGCTATGTGACAGTGGCCGTTGGCATTGCCCTTTTGATACTGACCATGGGGATCTGGGCCTCCGGTAAAATTAAATTCACTTTTTTCCCCAAAGTGGAAGGCGATGTGATCCAGTGCATGGTGACCATGCCGGTAGGAACGCCCCTGGAGCGGACCCGGGCCGTGGTCAGCCGGATCGAAGAGGCCGGCAAGGCCGTGATGGCCGAACAGGACGCAAACAGACCCGAAGACAAGCCGCCGTTGATGGAATACAGCGCCAATCTGATCGGCGCGCAATTCGGGCGCCGGGGGGCGTCCGAGTCCGGAGGGCATCTGGCCCAGGTCTGGATACAGCTGCTGGAAGGTGAGCTCCGGGAGGTCAGTTCGGCTGAACTCAACCGGCGGTGGCGGAAACGGGTGGGCAGCATCCCTGACACCGAATCTCTGGTTTTTTCCAGCGAAATTCACAGTGCCGGCAATGCCGTCGAAGTCCATCTGTCCATCAACGACTACGAACAGCTCCAGACAGCGGCCGATGATCTGAAAACCGAGCTGGAAAAATTTCCCGGTGTTTTTGATATCAGCGACAGCTATCTGCCCGGCAAGATGGAAATGCAATTAAAGTTAAAAGAAAATGCCGAAAGCCTGGGATTGACGTTAAACGACCTGGCCCGGCAGGTGCGCCACGCATTTTACGGGGCCGAGGCCATCCGGTTCCAGCGGGACAAAGATGAGGTCAAAGTGCTGGTCCGGTTTCCGGATGCGGAAAGAGAATCCCTTGCCGATGTCTTAAGAATGCGCATCCGCACGCCTGGCGGCGAAGAGGTGCCTTTCCGGACAGTGGCCACGGTGAATATGGAAAGGGGATATTCGACCATTGAACGGGCACAGCGCATGCGGGTCATTAAAGTCACGGCAGATGTGAATGAAAAACAGGCCAATGCCAATGAAATACGCGCCGAACTGGTGGACCGGGTGCTGCCGGATCTGAAAAGCAAATATGCCGGCCTGCGGTTTAACATTGAAGGCGAAGGCAGGGAACAGCAGGAATCCCTGGCAGATGTTAAAAAAGGCTTTATTCTGGCGCTTTTCTGCATCTACGCCCTGCTGGCCGTACCGTTTAAATCCTTTTCCCAGCCGCTGATTGTCATGTCCGCCATCCCCTTCGGCATTGTCGGCGCCATATGGGGGCATTTACTGATGGGCTTTAACATCAGTATTGTCAGTCTGTTCGGTATTGTGGGGCTTTCCGGGGTGGTGGTCAACGATTCCCTGGTCCTGGTCCACCGGGTCAACAAATTGCGCAACGACGGAGATACCACCTTTGACGCAGTGGTCAAAGGCGGCAAGTTGCGATTCCGGGCCATCATCCTGACTTCTATGACCACCTTTGCCGGCCTGACCCCCATGCTGCTGGAAAAAAGCCTTCAGGCCCGGTTTTTAATTCCCATGGCCGTCAGCATCGGGTTCGGCGTTGTGTTTGCCACCGGCATCACCCTGCTGCTGATCCCCTGCGGCTATATGATCTTAGAAGACATCCACGATCTGATTGAAAAAACGAAAGGACTTTTTACACGGTCTTCCGAACCGGAAAAAAGTCCGTATGCGCCCCGGTAAACCGATACAAATGACAAAAGGTAATGTGAGATGATTCCCATTGATATTCTGGCTGCTTTTTTTCTGGCATCCGTGCTGCTGGCCCTTTCGCCGGGACCGGACAATATTTTTGTCCTCACCCAGTCTGCCCTTAACGGACGACTGGCGGGACTGGTGGTGACCATGGGACTGTGCACCGGTCTCATTTTTCACACCCTGGCGGTGGCGTTCGGGGTGGCGGTGATTTTCCAGACATCGGCCATGGCGTTTACTGTGTTAAAAATCTGCGGCGCCGTATACCTTTTGTATCTGGCCTGGCAGGCGTTTCGGGCGTCGGCTGCCGCCATCGACACGGTCAATAACGGAGGGCGCAATTACTGGCAGCTTTACCGCCGCGGGATCATCATGAACATCACCAATCCCAAGGTGTCCATCTTTTTTCTGGCCTTTCTGCCCCAGTTCGCGGACCCGGCCCGGGGTTCTCTGACCCTTCAGCTCATCGGTTTCGGCGGCATCTTTATCGTTGCCACCATCCTGATCTTCGGCGGCATCTCCCTGCTGGCGGGCATGATCCGCCAGTGGCTGTACGGCTCTGAAAAAGCCCAGCGAATTTTAAACCGCATCGCGGGAACGGTTTTTGTGGCCCTGGCCGTGAATCTGATAATCATGAAACGGTGAGATTCTGTTTATTTTTAAGCATAAAAAAGAGGGTGCTTATGAATCAGATAAACTCAAAAACACGGCGGGTCGTATTGATTACCGGCGCTTCTTCCGGATTTGGAAAGGCGTGTGCCCTTCATTTGAGCCAGGCCGGATACCGTGTTTACGGCACCAGCCGTTTTGCCCAGTTTGACCGGCCCCCCGCAGCCGTCGGGCCGGAGGGATCGTTTTTTAAAATGATTCCCATGGATGTGCGAGATGCCGAATCCGTCAGCAACGGTGTTTCCCATATACTGGACAATGAAACGGGTCTCGATGTGGTTGTAAATAATGCCGGATTTGCCATGGCAGGACCCATGGAAGAGATTTCCATTGAGGAAATCAGCAACCAGTTTGAAACCAATTTCTACGGTGTCATCCGGGTGTGCCAGGCGGTTCTGCCCCCCATGCGACGCCGGGGGTCCGGTTATATCATCAACATAAGTTCTATCGGCGGGGTCATGGGTCTGCCGTTTCAGGGCGCTTACAGCGCATCAAAATTTGCAGTAGAGGGTATGAGCGAAGCGCTGCGCATAGAGGTAAAGCCTTTCGGGATTCACGTGGTGCTCGTCGAGCCCGGAGATTTTAAAACCGACTTTACAAAAAACCGGGTCCTGGCAAGAAAAGCAAAAGAAAATTCACTGTATGCCGATCGCCTCGGCAGCACCTTGTCTTTAATGGAAAAACAGGAAGCGGAAGGAATGGATCCTCACCAGCTTGCACGGCTTCTGGAAAAGATTATCAATATCCCGAACCCGAAGGTCCGCTACACGATTGGCGAACCGGAACAGAGATTGTCAACACTTTATAAACGATGGGCACCGTCATTAATGTTTGAACGGTCGTTTATGAAGTATTATAAACTGCT
>JAABSL010000120.1 GCA_011390415.1 Desulfobacteraceae bacterium | reverse complement strand
CTTCCCTGGATGTCGTGGATGCGCAGCTTGCGCTTTCACGTGTGCTTGTGGAACGTCTGAATGCTGCCTTTGAATTTGATGTGGCGTTATCGGAGCTGCTGGAGGCTTGCGGCATGAGCGATTCGCTGACCGAATATTCATGTGACGTCAGTCTTTCTATTGAGCGACTGTAGAAGAATAAAAGGTGATTGTGAATGATGAAAACGGCAGGAAAGCTGGGAATAATATTGATCATCGCTTTTTCACTGGTGATGGTGGGCGTTGCCGGGTGGTTTTTTATGAAGCCCGAACCGCCAATCCTTCAGGGAGAAGTGGAGGCTACCCAGGTCAAGGTCAGCTCCAAGATTGCAGGCAGGCTCGAATCGGTGATTGTTCGGGAAGGGGAACGGGTTCAGAAAGGTCAGTTGCTTCTTACTCTGGACAGTCCTGAAATTGATGCAAAACTCAAACAGGCCGCTTCAGCAGAAAGGGCAGCCGGCGCAAATCGTGAAAAGGCATTCACCGGGCCCAGAAAAGAAGAGATCCAGGCCGCCCGGAATTCCTGGCAAAAAGCCGCGTCCGCAGCCGAGCTTGCTGAAAAAACCTTTCAGCGGATTGAAAGACTTTATTCAGAAGGCGTAGTCCCCGCCCAGAAACTGGATGAGGCCAGGGCTCAGAACGTGGCTGCGCAGCAGACGGTGGAAGCTGCCAAAGCACTCTATGATATGGCGCTTTCAGGCGCAAGACAGGAAGACAAAGACGCGGCATCCGCCCTTGCGAATCAGGCATCGGGGGTTGTTTCCGAGGTGGAAGCCTATCTCAGCGAAACCCGCATAACCGCCCCTATCAGCGGAGAGGTTGTTGAAGTGATTTCCGAGGCTGGAGAAATGATAAGCCCCGGTTACCCCATCATCACGATTCTGGATACCTCGGATTTCTGGGCCGTTTTTCATTTAAGGGAAGATCTGCTGCCGAGATTCAAAATGGGAACAGAACTTGCGGCCCGTTTTCCGGCTTTGGGTGAAAACGAATATCGACTTAAAGTCAATTATATAAAGGCGCTGGGTGATTTTGCCACCTGGCGGGCCACCCGTGCCATGGGTGATTTTGATTTAAAATCATTTGAAATCCGGGCCATTCCGGTTCAGCCGATCGAAGGGCTGAGGCCGGGCATGAGTGTGATTGTCAATTATCCGGTGACGGAAAAAAAATGAAAAAGGACCGCGGGCGAGGCAATGACGACGAACCGCAGTCCACGGGTCCGCTTTCATTGACTGCTGACGGGCATGAAGCAGTTCCCCGGGTGGGGATTATTCCTGTCGCCCGCCGGGAAATTCGACGCATTGTTTCAAGTCCGATCTATCTGGTGATGCTGATCGGCCTGCCGGTCGCAAGCTTCGGCATCCTGCTGTCTATTTTTTTTCAGGGAAGCCCGCGGGATCTCCCGGTAGCAGTCTATGATGCCGATCACTCCGCCCTGTCCCGGCAGCTGATCCGAATGGCGGATGCAACGCAATCCATACGGATTGCCGGTTCGGTCCAAAGCATGGAAGCAGGGAAAGGGCAGATTCAGTCCGGGAAAGTATATGCGCTGATTGTTATTCCCGAGGAATTTGAAAAATGGATTCTAAAAGGACTTCGGTCCAAGGTCGTCGTCTATTACAACAACCAGTTCCTCCTGGCCGGCAGCCTGATTGACCGAGATTCAGCCATGGCGGTGAATACCCTGAGCGCGGGCTTGAACCTCCGGTACCGAGAGAGTTCCGGAGAACAGTCGGCCGAAGCCCTCGCGCATATCGAGCCGGTCAGCATCGAAACCCACGTTTTGTTTAATCCATATCTGAATTATCTCTATTTTTTGCTGACGACGCTGCATCCCACACTGTTTCAGATTTTTGTCATGACCCTGACCATCTACGCGGCCGGCGTGGAACTGAAGGAAGGAACCGCCAAAGCCTGGCTGACATGTGCAGGAGACAAGACTGGCGCCGCGCTGATCGGGAAACTGATTCCTTATACCCTTAGTTTTATCCTGATGGCCATGGCCATGCAGTTTGCCCAATTCGTCTGGCTGGATATACCGCTTCAAGGTCATGCAATTTTTCTGTTTGTCAGTACCTGCATATTTATTCTGGCCTACCAGTCCATGGGCCTGCTGGTTGTTGCCGTGACCGCTAACCTTCGCCTTTCTATCAGTATTGCTGCCTTTTACAGTGGTACGGCATTTGCTTTTTCGGGGGTCACCTTTCCCACAGTGGCCATGCCCATGATCGGCAGATGCTGGGGGTATGCGCTGCCGCTGACATCGTATTTAAAGATTGTTGTGGATCAAACCATGAGAAACGCGCCGGTTCAGGCATCGCTCCCGTTCTTGGGCGGGCTGATCCTGTTTGCCGTGATACCGGTTATTGTCATTCTTCCCCGGATGAACACCGTGATGCGGCATCCGCAGTATTGGGGTCGATCATGAAACGTATCTTTCAGGTGTGGATCCAGGAATACCGCAATATTTTTTCGGATTCGGGAGCCCTTCTGTTATTTTTTGGGGCAATTCTGTTTTATCCCATTTTCTATCCGATACCCTATTTACCGGAAGTGGTGCGGGACGTCCCTCTCGCCGTAGTGGATTTTGATCATTCCCAGACCAGCCGTTCACTGATCCGAATGGTGGATGCCAGCGAGTCGGTGGCAGTGGTTTTGATGCCGAATAATTTGGCCCAGGCCGAGGATGCGTTTTATCGAGGCAAAGTTTACGGGGTTCTGGTGATTGAAGACGATTTCAACAAAGACCTGCTGCAAGGCAGGCAGGCCCATGTATCGGTCTATGCCGATGCCAGTTATTTTCTCATTTACCGGACCGTGATGACCGGGGTGGTGATGTCTTCGCGATATTTTTCCGCCGGCATTGAAATCAAGCGCCTGATGGCTTCCGGCCTTTCACAAAATCAAGCCATGTCAGTCAGGGACCCGATTGAGTTGATCTCCGTTCCGCTGTTTAATCCCTTTGGGGGATATGCCAGTTATGTGGTTCCGGCAGTACTGGTCCTTTTACTGCAGCAGACGCTGCTGATCGGAACCGGTCTTTTGGGCGGAACCGCCCGGGAACATCAGAACTCAAGTTTTTTCTTTCACAACAGAAATCGAAACGTGCCTGCTTTTCAGATAGTCATCGGTAAGACCCTTGCCTACGGATCATTATATATGGTTCATGCCCTGTATTATTTCACTGTGGTGTACCGATTTTACCATTTTCCCCTGCGAAGCCAGCCCTTTGAGCTTTTTTGTTTTCTGCTGCCATTTTTGATTTCCGTCACCCTGCTCGGGCTTACCCTGTCCACTCTTTTTCAAAACCGCGAAACATCCATGCTTCTCCTGGTATTTACCTCCATTCCCATTTTGTTTCTGGCCGGGTTTTCCTGGCCGGTTGAATGCATTCCCGAATGGCTGCGAACGCTTTCTTTGCTATTGCCATCTACACCCGGGATTTCGGGCCTGATGAAAATGAATCAGATGGGGGCATCGCTTCAGGAAGTCACATACGATTGGGGGATTCTGTGGGGCCAATGCGCCCTGTATTTTGTCCTGGCATCGATATGCTTCAATCGAATGGCAAGGCGCATCAAAGGCTCACATCGTTATCAAAATCAATGTCTTGTCAGCGGTTAACCGATGACAGGCCCAAACATTCAATTTCCTGAAAAAAAAAAACCCTTTTAATAGCGCCGCTGACCCAATGCAGCAAAAACCCGGGTCGGATGGCGCCGGCCCGGGCGTGTTGATTGATGGGAGGTAAAGAATTCCGGTTGGGTGTTTTTTTTTCTAACCACGCGTGTCGGCAGCGTCCAGCTTTTTGCTGATAACCCTGCAAACCGAAGCGATCACTTCCCGCGGGGCAAAAATGGAGTCGGGTTTTTCTGTTTCCGCAACTCCGGTCCAGATTATTTTTTCAGTTTTTGAATCATAAAGATGGGTCTCAAGGGTATAAAATGTCTCCCGGAGGCGCGTCTTTTTCCGGAATTTATCGACTTCTGAATACGGGTTTCCGCCCCCTTCATAGGCAAACAGGATGGGATTGTATTCGAAAACCAGGATTTCCTTTTCCGTGATATCGACCACCCGCGTGACGATCACAAAATCGATTCCTGCCTTACGGGCTTGCGCCAGCAGCTCGGCCGTCGCGGTATTTCCGGCATCGGACATCAGGGACAGACCCGGCGTCGCCGTTATCCCTTGTCGCGCAAATTCCTTTACCAGGATTTTTTCGAACAGCGCCCGGTTGTCCGGGTTCTGAGCCAGGCCCGCAATCATGACATTTTCCGGGGCAGGTCCCTGGGAATGGGTATCTGCCCAGCCCGGCGTTACCCCGGTGCCGGAGCTGGCCGACAGGGTGAGGACGGCCAGGCTGAAAACGAAAATTTTTAAAAAATATTGTCTGGTTCTCGCAGCATTGTCTTTTTTATGATTTTGATTTGTCTTCATTTTATTATTCTCCAATTGTGTTTCATTGTTAATGATCCATATTTTAGCGGTTCATGTTAAGATTTTATATTGCCAGAATGGTGCCAATATATTTTAATTAATAATTTCAATATATTGATAAAAAGCATATTTATGTTTAGCCGCATTTAACTAATAATATTTGCCGTATTCGGATAAATCTGGCAAATTGTCCATATTTGAACAAAACAGGAAAGGGAATTGGA
>JAABSL010000119.1 GCA_011390415.1 Desulfobacteraceae bacterium | reverse complement strand
ACACCAGGGGATCGAACTGATGTTGAGGATTATCGGCGCCATATCGGATAAATCCGAACGCGGTGAAGAGCTTTCTGTTCAACATCTTGCTGACATTATGGAATTTCTAACCGTTTTTGTCGATAAATGTCATCACGGCAAAGAGGAGGAGTTTTTGTTTCCGGCGCTGGAGGCCGCAGGCATTGCCCGTGAAGGCGGCCCGGTGGGTGTCATGCTGCATGAACATGAGCAGGGGCGGAAGCTTGTGGCTAAACTTAAAGAGGCGGTATCAGGATTAAGTACCGGGGATCTGTCCGCGGCGACCGCTATTGCCGAAACCGGCAGTCAATATATCGCCTTGCTGACCGACCATATTGCCAAGGAAAACAATATGCTTTTTAAAATGGCGGACGAACGTCTGAATGGATCTCAGGACGAGCGTCTTGTCGCGTCATTTGAAAAGCTTGAGCGCGACCGCATCGGTATCGGAAAGCACGAAGAATTTCATGCGCTTCTGGAGCAGCTGCAGGCGGTTTATCTGAAATGACTTGGCTGAAATGACAGGGTTGAAAAATGACGGAGAGCAAAAAAAGGGGAGGGGTGCCGGTCAAGTTGTTGACCAGTAACACAATCCTGTACTGTCAAAAATGGAACCAAACCGTTTATTTTTACAGGAAGCTGCTGGCCCTGCCGGTGCTTTATGAAACCGACTGGTTTGTGGAATTTGAGTTAAATTCCGTGTCACGATTGAGTATTGCCGATGAAAATCGGGCATCCGTTAAAAGCAATAATGGAGCCGGAATTACGCTGGCCCTGGAAGTGGCGGACATTGAGACCCTGTGGGAGCAGATGAGAAATGCGAAGCTGAACCTCACGGCCATCCGCGCGCATCCCTGGAATGCAAGGGTGTTTTATTTTTTTGACCCGGAAGGACACCGCATTGAAGTATGGCAAAAGCGCGCAGATACCCCTGCGACAAT
Source organism: Desulfobacteraceae bacterium (assembly GCA_011390415.1). Lineage (GTDB taxonomy): Bacteria > Desulfobacterota > Desulfobacteria > Desulfobacterales > Desulfosalsimonadaceae > SURF-3. Next base: position 3,728 of record JAABSL010000119.1, on the reverse strand, counting down.
ACCGAAAAAAACGGACTGAAAATGAAAAAAATGGTTAAACGTACAATTGTTGTATTGGTGATTCTTGCCGTCATTCTTGCCGCGGTCCTGCTGGTGCGCCACCGGAAATCGGAACTGGCAAGCCTGGCACCGCCCGCGGTTCGTCCGATTCCCGTGCATATCCGGACCGCGACCAGCGGCAGCCTTTCCATGACCGAATATTATCTGGGAACCATTGAACCCGTGGTCGAAGCAATCCTTTCCGCTCAGGCCACCGGCTATCTCATTTCCATTCAAAAGGATGTGGGGGACCGGGTGACTGCCGGAGAATCCGTGGCTGAAATTGACAGTCGATTGCCGGCCGCTCAAAAAAGCGCCCTGGCAGCGGAACTGGCCGGTGCACAAGAAGATGCTCAAGTCAGAAAAACCATACTGGACCGGCGCAAAGAATTGTTTGCGTACAAAGCCATTTCCAAAGAATCGCTGGATGAAGCCAGGAGCGCCTATGAACTGGCATTTTCCCGCGTTCAACGATTAAAGCAGGAACTTGAAAGTGCCCGGGTCAGTCTGTCATTTGTCAGCATCCGGTCTTTTTCAGAAGGGGTTATTACGGAGCGCATGAAAGATCCCGGCGACATTGTCATGCCCGGAACCCCTGTCTTTAAAGTTGAGGACAGGGATCAGGGATATAAAGTGATTGTTCGCGTGCCCCAGGAAACTGCCGCGCAATTATCGGCAGACGCACCGCTCCGGTTAACCCGCGGTGTGAATGCAGGCGCCTATTATTATGACAATTCTGATAATTTTAATAATGCCATCGATGCCACCATTTACCGGATTCATCCGTCCATTAGCAGCGGAAATCTGGCCACGGTAGAGATCCGGATTCCCGACCGGCCCTTTGGATTGCCGACTTACGGCACGGTGGGAGTGGATCTGATTGTCGGAATGCCCGAAGGGCTTGTCGTCTCTTCAGACTGCATTCTGGAACAGGCAACCGGAGCAATGGTATTTGTTGTCGAAGACAATCAGCACGTCCGGCCGGTTCCCGTGACATTGCTGGGACGCCGGCAGGACCTTGCGGTCGTTCGAGGGGCGTTACCGCCCGGAACACGACTGGCGGCAGGCCCGGAGTCCATGCTCCTGCAATTAGGCCGGCACGGCCGCATTGCGCCCATTTCCGGGAATACAAAATGAACCAACAGGAAAAAAGAACATGATTGCCGCTTATCTCAGACGGCCCCATGCGGTGACTGCTCTAATTCTGCTGGGGGTGGCTTTTGGGTTTATCAGTTTTAAAACCCTGCCGTTAAATCTTTTTCCGGATGCCAATTATCCCCAGATATCCATTTTACTGATCTGGCCCGGGGCATCTGCCGAAGATATGGCGGATAAAATTTCCCGGCAGGTGGAAAAGGAAATGGCCGCCTTAAACCATACCCGGACCATCAAATCCACGGTTCGCGACGAAACCGCTGCCGTAAAAGTGGAATTTGATTACGCCAAAACCCTGGATGCGGCCGTCTCGGATGTCAATGCCGCCTTAAACCGCATCATGCCGTCGCTGCCGGCCCAAATGCTGCCGCCGAGAATATTCCGGATCAGCGACGCCACCGCCCCCGTCAAGACCCTGGCCGTGTTTCCCAAGCCGGATTCGCCGCTGACCCTGACTAAAGTTCGGCAGCTGTGCGATAATGAAATCCAGGAAGCTTTTTTAAGGGTTTCCGGCATTGCCGATGCCGAGGTGTTCGGCGGGTACGTGCCGGAAATCAGTTTAAATATCAATCGGGACCGCCTTTCCCGTTTCGCCTTGTCCATGGATCAGGTGATTGCTGCCATATATGCCCAAAACCGGAATATTCCCAGCGGTCTGCTCATCCGTAAAACCGACGAACTCATGATCAAGATTCAGGGAGAACGGACCCGGCGTCATGAACTGGCGGATATTATTATCGGAAAAAATGCCGGGGGCGGCGCTGTTTACCTTAAGGATATTGCTGAAATTGTAACGTCTCACCAGCAGCGGCGGTCGTTTTTTCGCGGAAACGGCCACCCGGCCATCGGCATAAACCTGCTTCGATCCGAGGGCGGCCATGTAACCACAACACTTGCGGCCATTGAAGAGGCCCTGCCGGACATTCGCGCGGCATTTCCCGATCTCGTATTTGAAGTTGCCGATACCCAGGGCGAACTGATCAAAACATCGGTCTCCAATCTGGTGACGTCCCTTCGGGATTCGGTGATTTTAACCGTTGCCGTTATATTTTTCATGATTGCCCGCATGCGGGCTACCCTTTTGTCGGCCATATCGATTCCGTTTACGTTTCTGCTGACGTTTGCCGGCATGAAACTCATTAATTACGAACTCAATATTGTCACCATGACCGCCATTATCCTGGCCGTGGGGCTGCTGGTGGATGATGCCATTGTGGTGATTGAAAATATTGACGTGCATGCCGACTCCGGCGAAAAGTCACTTTTTCAGTCAGCTGTAGACGGCACCAGAGAAATTTTTCTGGCGGATTTCGCAGGAACTGCCACCACGCTGATGGTACTGCTGCCGATTATGTTTGTGGGCGGGTATGCCCAGAAAATTCTCCGGCCCCTGACCGTGGTGCTGTCCCTGGCCCTTTTGGCATCATTTATCGTGTCCGTTACCGTGATTCCCCTGCTGGCGCCGAAGCTGATGAAAGCCGGCAGTCACGCCAACCGGATGGAACGTATGCTCGACCGGTTTTGTGGTTTCTGGATAACCCCGCTCCAGCAATTTTTTATTAACGGCTTTCGTGTTGCGACCTCAAAATGGGGATGGGTGATCGTGCCGGTTTTGATCGGCCTGTTGTTGATCAGTTTGCGGCAGATGCCCCTGGTCGGGCGAGACCTGATGCCGGCCATGGATACCGGCATCGTGAAAATCGATTTTGAAATCTGGCCGAACAGCACCATAGAGCAGACCGAAGCGCTGGTGGAAGAAATGGAGCAGGCCGTCAAGCAGGTGCCGGGATTTGTCCGCATGGCCACAATGGTGGGAGCCGAACCCAATGTCATCAGTTTCGGCGCCGACCGCACGCCCCAGGAAGGATTGATCACCGTCCATTATCAGAACCGGTTTGAACGGGACGAATCCATCTGGGAAATTGAAGCCGGGCTGCGGGAAACATTCGGAAAAATACCTGCCCTGAAACGGTTTAATGTCTATGATTACGGCGCAACGCCCCTGTCGTCGATCGCGGCCCCTATTGATGTGATGATTTCCGGCCCTGATCCGGAAATCCTGGATCAGCTGGCCGATGAGGTCGCGGCCCGGCTGCATCAGGTAAAGGGGCTGACGTCCGTATCCCGGTCCTGGGACTGGTCCAAGCAGGAAATTGCCATTGATCTGGATCAGGCCCGGCTGGCCCGGTACGGCATTTCACCTGAAGATGTGTCTGAAACCGTGATGACGGCAACCACCGGTAAAATCGCTTCTCGGTTCAGCATTGCCGGAGAAGACGGGTACGGCGTCCGGCTTCGGTTTGATCCGGAAACAATGAATACCGTCGCCGACCTGTCGGTGCTGCAAATTCCGGGACCGGACGGCACCGTGCCGCTCAAGGAGATTGCGCAAATCCGGCCCGTGTGGCGACAGTCCAAGATCACCCGGCAGGGACTTTTACCGGTGGTCAACCTGCACGGATATCGGTCCCGAACCGCCATCACCCACCTGCAGGACCAGGTGGCCGCTGTGTTGTCGGATATCCAACTTCCCG
>JAABSL010000118.1 GCA_011390415.1 Desulfobacteraceae bacterium | reverse complement strand
ACATCCACCACTGTGGAACCGATGCCGCCTTTTAATTTTCCCGCATCAATTACCAGGTCAACGTTTCGGATGAGTTCTTCGGGCAGCTGGTCAACGCTGTCTGCGCCGGGTTGCCCGGACAGGTTGGCGCTGGTGCCGGTCAGCGGACAATTGAGAGATTCGACAAGACCGACGGCCACCGGATGTTCCGGCACCCGAATGCCGATTTTGCCGGTGCCGGCCGTCAGGCTGGACAAAACATTCGGCCGGGCGGAAAATACGATGGTCAGGCGGCCGGGCCAGAAAGCAGCCATCAATTTCACCGCCTCGGAAGGTATTTTTGCGGCAAGCGCTGCAACCGCATCGGTTGACCGGATCAGCACGGACAGCGGATTTTGGGCAGCCCGCTGCTTGATGCGAAATACCCGGGCCACCGCTTCTTTATTAAACGCATCCACGCCGATCCCGTATAGGGTCCGGGTGGGAAAAATGACAATGCCGCCGCTTTTTACAACAGCGGCGGCTTTATCAAGCACCGACGGATCCGGGTGTGCGGGATCGATGGGACAAATCTCAGACCCGCAAAATTTAGAATTGCGCGTCAAGCTTTTTGGCTTTCTGTTCAACCTGTTCCGCCATTTCCTGTTTAAATTCCCAGAGCAGATGCCGGAGTTCGGGGTCCGCCGCGGACAGGATCTGAACCGCAAAAATTCCGGCATTTCTGGCCCCGGATTTTCCGATGGCCATGGTGGCCACCGGCACGCCCGGCGGCATCTGAACCGTCGACAGCAGGGCATCCATTCCATTTAAGGCCGACGAATCAATGGGCACGCCGATAATGGGCAAAATGGTGTGCCCGGCCAACGCGCCCGCCAGATGGGCGGCATGCCCGGCACCGGCAATGATCACCCTGGCGCCTTTTTTCTCGGCATTCACCACAAAATTTACGGCCCGATGGGGGGTCCGGTGGGCAGAGGCCACGGTCATTTCAAAGGGAATACCGAACTTTCTCAAAATATCGGCCGCCCCTTTCATAATCCCGTAATCCGAATCACTGCCCATGACGATGGCAACCTTTGGTGGTGTTTCAAGCCGTTTTACCGCTTTTTGTCCGATGTCGGTCCGGTTGCAGGCCCCGGTCCAGGATATTTTGGACACCGCCTGGTATGCTTTCGAAATTGCTTTTTGAACCGTATCCCCTAAAGCGGTGACCCCTAAGACCCGGCCGCCGCTGGCAACAATTTTGCCGTTTGCTTCGGCGGTGCCGGCATGAAACACCATCACGTCTTTCATGCGTTTGACTTTTTCCAGTCCGGAAATCGGCATTCCTTTTTTGTATGATCCGGGATATCCTTTTGACGCCATGACCACACAGACCGACGGCCGGGGATCAATCTCCAGCGTGCATTGATCAAGCCGTTCATCCACCACCGCTTCCATAACCGGCACGATATCGGATTTTAAGCGCATCAGCAGCGGCTGAGCCTCCGGGTCGCCGAACCGGGCGTTAAACTCCACCACATTGACCCGGTCCCGATCGATCATCACCCCTGCATAGAGAACCCCTTTATAGGGATGCCCTTCCGCGGCCATGGCCCTGACCATGGGAATCATGACCGTTTCCATGATTTTATCGTGCATGGCCCCGTCCACTACCGGGGCCGGCGAATAGGCCCCCATTCCGCCGGTGTTGGGCCCTTTATCATTATCATAAATGGTTTTATGATCCTGGGAATTGGGCAGGGGCAGCACGTGCCGGCCGTCGGTAAACGCAATAAAGGAGGCTTCTTCTCCCACCAGGCAGTCTTCAATCAGCACTTTTTTACCGGCATCGCCAAAGGCCTTGTCCTTTAAAATCAGCCCAATGGCATCCACCGCCTCTTTTTTGGTCTTGCATACCATAACGCCTTTTCCGGCGGCCAGGCCGTCGGCTTTCACGACAATCGGCAGGTCCATGGCATTTATATGGGCCTGGGCCTTATCAAAAGCGGTAAATGTTTTGCCCATGGCTGTGGGGATACCGTATTTGAGCATTATCTTTTTGGCAAACGATTTGCTGGCCTCAACCTGAGCGGCTTTTTTAGACGGTCCGAAAATTTTAAGCCCTTTTTTTTCAAACAGATCCACAATGCCTTCCGACAAAGGCGCTTCCGGACCCACCACCGTCAGATCAACGGCTTCTTTTTCCGCAAACCCTGCAAGGGCTGAAATATCATCTGCCTTGATCGCAACACATTCCGCAAACTCTTTAATCCCGGCATTTCCGGGTGCACAAAAGATCTTTTTAACTTTCGGACTTTGTGCAATTTTCCAGGCCAGTGTATGTTCTCTTCCGCCGCTGCCAACAATTAAAATTTTCATTCGTTGCTTCCTTTCTTAAATAACTGCAGAAACATTATTGCGCGTCCAGCGCCAGTTCAATCAAACGGTCGATCAGCTGGCTGAAATTCATTCCGGCTTTTTCCGCGGCCAGGGGCAGCAGGCTGCAGGCCGTCATTCCCGGAATGGTATTGGTTTCAAGGACATAGATATCGTTGCCGTTAACCAGCATATCCGTCCGGCTGTAGCCTTTGCAAAAAAGCGCGTCATGGGATTGTTTTGCCAGTTTTTGAGCGCGCCGGGTTAACTGATCGCTGATGCGGGCCGGACAGATTTCTTCGGTTTCCCCGGCCGTATACTTTGCCTGGTAATCAAAAAAGGCATGGGTGTTTTTGGGCACAATTTCGATGATGGGCAGCGCTTCCGGGTTTTTATTCCCGATGACCGCGCCGGTTATTTCGGTACCCTTTATATACGCTTCCAGCAATACGGTCTCATCATAGGAAAACGCATTCTCCAATGCGCTGATCAGGTCTTTTTTTGCACGGACAACCGTCATTCCGATACTGGACCCGCCGCAAACCGGCTTCACCACCATCGGCAGCCCGATCCGGTGGATGCAGGTATCCGCATCCACCGCCTCATTTTTATGAATACTCATAAAGGCCGGTGTCGGGATATTCTGTTGCTCATAAAGGAATTTTGATGACAGTTTATTGATCGCCACGGCACTGCCCAGAATTCCCGAACACTGATACGGAATATGCAGCAGGTCAAGCAGACCCTGAACGGATCCGTCTTCACCATGGGTACCGTGAAGAATGATTAAGGCCACGTCGATTTCGGGCGCATCCGCGACCAGCCGGGCGATATCGGTTTTGGGATCATACCGGGATACGCTATATTTTTCTTTATCCAGCGCCTGATACACCTGTTCTCCCCCGGAAAGAGACACGTCCCGTTCCGAGGAGGTACCGCCGGCAAGCAGTGCCACCGTAATCTTTTTTTCCATATTAATCGAATGCTCGTCTGGGTGATCAGAAGCGGTTTCAAAACCCCATCTAAGCATCGCTATCTGTGTTGCGGGCTTTCTCAAAATACTCACATATGCCCGATATGCTGCGTTTTTTCGAAAGCCCGCGCCTTGATCTCGAAGCCGATCTAAGGTTTTGAAACCGCTTCTAACAAACTTAGGTTCAGTTCAACAGCGTCTTTTTCATGTGATTGTATTCTTCGATGGTTATCAGATTCTTTTCCAGCATGCGGGCCAGTTCCGTCAGCTCCTTAAACCGTCTGGTGTTCGGATCTTCCAATCGCCGGGGGGACGGGACAGCTTCATTGTCGATCATCGGTGGCAAATCATTCACATGGGATCGATTGTTGTCATCGGCAATTTTAAAAGAGGCCAGACCGCCGAGCAGGCTGACTTCAACATTTTTTCCGTTTAATTCGGGCAAAGACAGGATTTTTAAAAATGCCGCCCCCCCCTGCTTTTTCATATATCGGTAAAACAGATAGATGGATCCGGAAATCAAGAGGCATCCGCCCAGAAATATCCAGAAAAGATAATTAACAATGCCACTGAACAACAAAACCAGAATTGCGACACCGCCCAGCAGGATGACGTGAAAAATCAAAATGTAAGAGGCCAGAACCAGACTGTTGGTAATATTGGATATTTCTTTATTTTTTTTAAACATTATTTCGTTTTACACGACAGACAGCTGACCACCTGTTCTTCGTACTTTTGGGGAATTTCAAATTTAACGGCGCCCGTTCTCAGCGTATTGAGTTTTAAAATCAAATAATTTAATTTTTTTAAGGTCTTGTATTTTAATTTTTCATCCGTCAGGGTCTCCAAAAGCGATTCCGTGCTGCGGATTTCTTTTTTTATTTCAAGTTCCGGGGGTATGCAATCCGCATTTTTAAGCATTTTGTATGCCAGGCGAAGATCCTCGGGTATCTGGCTGATATCCTCCAGATTCAACGGCTTGCCGGCACCGGACAGATTATCAAAGTCGCCGTTTTTCTGCGCCTGCCGGATTCGTTCTTCTACAATTTTTTCAAAACCGGTGATCATGATATGGACATTTTTTCCTTTACACTCAAATTATTTTTTCTTTACCGTCACATAAAAAAAAACAATTATCCTCATATTTTGAAAAATTGTCAAATACTCTCGTCACTGCTGAAACAGAATACGCAAAAAGACCCTGCTCACTGTTGCGCCACGGTAAAATTCGCGTAAAAAAAAGAGGTTTCCAAACAAATAAGCCCCTCTGGTTTGAACAGAGGGGCTTTGTTTTTTTAAGTGGTGGCGATGCAGGGACTTGAACCCCGGACACTGCGGATATGAGCCGCATGCTCTAACCAGCTGAGCTACATCGCCGGTTGAAAACTTCGCAAAAGGCCCAATAA
>JAABSL010000117.1 GCA_011390415.1 Desulfobacteraceae bacterium | reverse complement strand
ATGCTAATCCCTTCAGCAACAGGCAGCTTACTGCCGATCAGATGTGAGGCATGTCGATAACGCCGATCACTATTATTCACCTCGATACATCACAAGATCTTGATTGAGATTTTTTGCTTTTTTTTTTGGAATAGCTTCTGGCTGCTATTGCATGATGCAGTGAAGGGTGAATTTTAATGGTGAGGATTGTGGCAAGTATGCCTGGCGTTTCATCCTTATAATCCCTATCAAATAGTGGGTAATCGATTCTTTTTCCATTCCGTCATATGACCTTTTAGCAAGCGGATATTTCGATACCCAATTATCCATAATAGCCTTCTTGCCATAATGGCTCTTGGGCCATGTTCACAGGTTAATATAATCGGTTCCTTATAATTTCCGGGGAGGCGTTTTTTATTCCAGAGGATCGAATAAAAAGGAATATGGACGGCGTTCTTAATGTGCGCTGATTTAAATTCATACCCGGAACGTACATCAATTATCAAGGGGGGCTTTTCCCGACCCATTTCGTGAAGCAATTCATTTTGTAAGATTTCACTCATAAAAGCTTTCCCGTCTCAAATATTACGGCGACAAGCACATCCCATTTTTTAAAAGAAAAATTTGGATATGCTTTCAATCGATGGCATTGATGCTTCAATACTGTAAATCCGAGGCAAAAAGAACTCGGGTTTGGGAGACTCTATACGCAATTAGGGGTAAGGCGATCCGGACGCCGGTGCCGAAACAGGCGACCGAAGCATGAATCTGTTGGCCACTATTGCCACGTTGTCTATCCTGTAAGTTTTTTCCTTTCCAAGAGCATTTCCATAAACGCATCCACCCGGGTCTGGAACTGGGCCAGGGAAAAATTGCGTTCATCCATATGGTCTGCGTCGATGATCACCGACGGGATGCCGAGTTCCCGTTCCAGGGCTTGCTTGATTTCCATCTGACCCAGGGTAATGGGAAGGCAGGACTTGTTTCGGTGAAAAATCACGCCGTCAATGGCATAGTCCCGGCAGGCTTTAAGCACCATTTCTTTGCGCTTGTCGATGGAGACGCAGGAGACCAGCGGATAGGACATGAGACTTTTTAATGCAAGGGCCTTTTTCGGGTTTTGGGTGTCGAGCCTTATGGACCAGGCCGCGGAATAGGTCTCCGCCACCACCACGCCCCCGAATTTTTCAAAATAATTAAAAAGTCCCATATTATACCACAAAGGAATATTGTCCCAGAACAGGCGGATTTTTTCATTTTCAATGACGCCGGTGCCGGTTTCAGCCTTTTGTCTGATCTCGTCCCGGACCCGGGTCAGGTAATCCACGGCAATCTGGGTTCCCTGAAGCGTCACCATGACAAACATGATGCCCATTTCCGCGGCGGAAAACGGCACCGGCCGATATCGGCGGAAAGACATGATCTCATCCCAGAGCTCACAGGCCCTATCGGAAAGGCCGACGACTTCTTGCAGCCGGTCTTCATCAAGCCGGCGGCCGGTTGTTTCGGTTAGAAAATCAGCCAGCCGCTGACTTTCCGACATGGCATAATCAATATGATAGTCCTTTATGTCTTCCACCGCCACCTGGGGCAGATCCGCATAAAAAACTTTGGCATTCGGGAAGCGGCGTTCCAATGCATGAAAAATTTTCATCACCGGCACGCAGCCGCCGCCGGGAGACAGGATCATGTCCGGCTCCGGCAGGCCGCCGAAAGGCGAGTCTTTTTCATTCATCAGGCCGTGGACATATCCGATGATATTCCGCAGATATCCGCATAGATCCCGGGAATAGCCCATATCTTCGGAAACCTTAAAATTCTGGGGCGTCAGGCCGAAAGCCGCGCACACCGGCGACCAGTTTTCCGGGAATACCGGTTGGAGGTCCATGGCATAAAAAAGCTCAATGGCGCCGTTCATTGGCGGCATCCAACCCACTGGCCTGCCTTCTGATTTGGCCGACATGCACCGGAGATAATAGTCGGCAACGACTTTTTGCAGTTCCCTGGCGGCCTTGAGACGTTTGGTGGATTTCTGTGTTTTTTCCATTGGAATTTAAGCAACGCTCCCCATCATTTCAAAAAAGCTTTCCAGCCTCGTTTTTAACTGGGCTTCCATCTGCCATGTTTCATCCATTTCAATCAGGATCGAAGCAAATCCATTTTTTTTAAGCGCTTCCGACAACGTCGGGTAATCGGCAAGGTGCGGTGTGCAGAATTTCTGTAAAACAAAGATCACGCCTCTTGCGCCGGAATCTCTTGCCAAGTCCAGAAGACGCTTGCTGCGATGGATAGCCCTGGATCTGGCAGGGCAGGGAAACCGGTTCATGTATCTGTCAATAACCCGGTCTATGGACGTTTCACCCTCACCATGAGGCGGGAAAATCTGCCGGAAACCATTGCATAGATCATCGGCAACAATCCGGCCGCCGGAAGATTCGATAATGTCAAGAATCCCCGGCTCTTCAATCAGGCTCCCGCTGACTATAACCGGGAAGCCGTCTTTTGTTGCTCGGGGATCTTGAGGAAGCTGATCCGTGAAATCTTTTAACATCGAAAGGTACTGGTCGGGCGGCGTTAAAAAGCCTGCATCCACAATGGTCATCAGGCCGCTTGAAGAAACAGCAGGATTCCCTTTATGACGACGGTCGTACAATTCAAGCTGAATGCTTCTAATACGAGAATACAGATCCATGGAATCCTTCAGGGAGGTTTCGCTGAAATGTCCGCCGACATCTTCGAGTCTGCCCGCCAATTCAAAAACAGCCGATCTGTAATATGCCCTGGATTCAGGGGTATTGTTGTACGGAATCGGTATGGTGTGAAAAAACCTGTCTTTAAAAATATCTTTCCAGATATTGATCAGACCGCAGGCTGCATCACAGGAATATCCCTGAACTATTCCTGTGAGAAAATCGTACCGGCCGTTAAGCGCTTTTTCAAGGGACAGTTTCATAAACGGGCAGATAAAATCCGGCAGATGGGCGTTTGCTTTGTCTATCCGACCGGCACCGGCGACAATGCGCATGGGAATGAATCCGGACGCATGAAGTATTTCAATGGGTGTATAGGTGCAGAAATAGCCTATTGTTTTTTGGCCTGACGCGGATAATGCCTTAAGGCGCTCCTGGCTGTCGGCGATTGACTTTTTAAAGGGTTTTATCGGGTCGTTTGTCATTTTATTTCTCTGCATACAGGTCATCCAGCATGTTCATATATCTTTCCTCCACAATCCTTCTGCGGACTTTCATGGTGGGCGTCAGCTCTCCGGTTTCAATCTCAAAGGGTTTGGGAAGAATGAAAAATTTTTTGATGGTTTCAAAATTGGCCAAATTCGCGTTGGCATCCGTGACCGCCTTCCCAATTTCCTGTTTCACCGCGTCAAGCTGGGTGATCTGTTCAAAAGTGAGTCCCGGATATCCGTTGGACTGGACCCATTCCGGCGCATTCTCCGGAGAGAGTGAAATCAGGGCGGTGAGGTATTTTCGCCGGTCGCCGTGGACCATGGCATATTCAATCAATGGGTGGCTCATGAGCAGGTTTTCAATATTGGACGGGGTTACGTTTTTGCCGCCGGAAGTGATAATAATATCTTTTTTCCTTCCGGTGATCCAGAGAAACCCGTCCGTATCGATGTGGCCGATATCACCGGTGTAAATCCATCCGTCACCGGCAAGGGTCTTTTCCGTGAGTTCCGGCTGATTGAGATACCCTTTGAAAACAATGTCTCCCTTGACCATGATTTCGCCGTCACCCGCGATTTTCAATAGAACGCCGGGCAGGGCTTTTCCCACAGAGCCGAAACGAAAGGCATCGGGCGTATTGAGTGTGCAGAAACAAGATACCTCCGTCTGACCGTACCCTTCTAAAATTACCATGCCGCAGCCGTGAAAAAATTCGATGATTTCAAGAGCAATGGGGGCTGCTGAAGACAAAAAATACCGGACCCGGCCGCCGAAGACTTCCCGGATTTTTTTGATGTCTTGAACGTATGCCCCGGTAATCCCTCTGCGGATGCGCACTCATCTGATAGCTCAAGGGCGGCATCTGCCGCGTCAAGCAGTTTTGCATCAGTGATAAATTTCGTGATGGATGCCTGTAAATTATTTGTCATTATTATTTTCAGGTTTTATAATGATTTTGTTAAGCAACACTTTTTCAAGATTCGATGTTCAGAACGAATATAAGGAATTTTGCGAATAATTGAAAGCGTCCATTTTTGTCCATATGATGGTATTGGTTCAGAACACCGACAAATTAAAAAAAATAAACCAAAACTCAGCAAACCGATCGTCCAATAGAAAGGACATTAATAATGGGCAAGCCAAAAGTCGCCGTTGTCACCGGCGGTGCGCGAGGGATTGGTAAGGCGATCTGCGATGCGTTTGCCAGTCTGGGTGTTTCTGTCTGCACCATCGACCTGCTGGACAACAACTATTTTGTCGGAGACATCGCGGATGAAAAGGTTCTCCGGGCCTTTGCATCCAAGGTCATCGCCGAACACGGCGCCATTGACTTTCTGATCAACAACGCCTGTCTTTCCCGGGGAGGCCTTAACACATGCGCCTATGATGAGTTTAATTACGTGCTGCGGGTGGGGATCGCTGCCCCGTTTCTGCTGACCCAGTTATTCATGGAGCACTTCAACATCCCGGCGAGCATCGTGAATATTTCCTCCACCCGCCACCTGATGAGCCAGGCCGACACCGAAAGCTATACTGCGGCCAAGGGTGGCATCACCGCCCTTACCCATGCAATGGCTGTTACCCTTGCCGGAAAGGCACGGGT
>JAABSL010000116.1 GCA_011390415.1 Desulfobacteraceae bacterium | reverse complement strand
CTTGCTGCAACCTTCAGTGCGTGTTCTGCCAGAATCATGAGATCAGTATCCAGGGGGAAGGCCATATCCTGTTCCCGAATCAGCTGGCTGCCATGATGATCCGCCTGCAGGAACAAGGCTGCCACAACATCAATTTCGTCACCCCCACCCATGTGGTGCCCCAAATCCTTGAGGCCCTGGACAGGGCCGTGGATCTCGGACTGCGCATTCCGCTGGTCTACAACTGTTCCGGGTATGAATCCCCGGACACCCTGGCGCTTCTGGACGGCATCATTGACATCTACATGCCGGACTTCAAGTTCTGGGACAATGCGGCTGCCGGGCGGTTCTGCAACGCTCCGGACTACCGGGAGACGGCCCAGGCCGCCATTTCGGCCATGCATGCCCAGGTGGGGGACCTGAAGATGGATGATGCCGGGGTTGCCTGCTCCGGCCTGCTGGTACGGCACCTGGTGATGCCCGGCCGGCTGGAAGACACCCGGCAGATCCTGGAATTTTTAAAAACCAGCGTCTCTCCCGGCACCCATGTCAACCTGATGTCCCAGTACCGGCCCGTGGGGGAGGCCTTTCGGTTTTCCGACCTGTGCCATCCTCTGTCTGTTACCGAATTCAGGCAGGCCCTGGACATGGGCAAGGATTCCGGCCTGAACCTGATCCGTTAGATGTCTCCGCCTATCCGGCCTCTTCTTCCGGCTGAAATTTCAAAAACCTGGGCAGCACCGCACCGGCCAGAACCAGCACCCCGGTCACCACGAACCCGGCGGAAAAAAAGCCTTTCTCACCCAGAAGACCGATCAGACCCGGAATCAGGCCGCCACCCACCAGAAAGGCGGCGGGGATCGTAAAAGAGACCGCAACGTTGCGGGTCTGGCTGGAGCTGATATTGGACAATGCGGCAAAGGCCGGCGGAAAAAAACAGACCGCCAGCAACGGCTGGCAGAAAATGACGGCCTGCAGCAGCCGGCCGGAAAAAACCCCCATACCGATCACCAGCGCACCACTGAGCATCAGAACCACGGTGATCACAGGCTTGAGTCCCATCCGGTCGGCGATCCATCCGATCACCAAAGGCATGGGCAATGTCGCGATCCGGGACAGCGTCACCAGGGTGTTGGCCTGGGTCTGCAGCATCCCGTGTTCGTTCACCAGAAACAGCGGCAGCATGGAATAAACCCCCATGGTACCGGAAACCCCCAGGCTGAACAGGAGCATCATCCACCAGAACGAAGGGATGACGGCCAGGGGACGAAATGATTTCAGCCGGGGGGCTTCGCCGGCAAAATCCCGGATCGAGGAAAACCGGGAAAAAGACCATCCCAGCAGAATGGACACCCCGCCCAGCACAAACAGCACCTGCCGCCACGTCATCCACAGCAGCAGCAGTTCACAGATCACCGGGGTCAGCAGAAAACTCAAGTTCGGGGCCAGCTCGTGAACGCCCAGTGCCTTGCCCCAGTTTTTCCGGTCAATGGCGGCCGTGAGCATGGCAATCCCCGAAGACAGGTACAGCCCGGCCCCCGCGCCCGCCAGAAAGATCCCCAGCCGCATGGCTGACAGGGATTGGCTGAACCCCGTGAAAACAAAAATGATCCCCGTACCCACCGCAGACAGCACAATGGTGTTCCGGTGCTGGATCCGGGCGGACACAAACCCGGAAAAAAACAGGGCAATACAGTATCCGGAAGCGGAAAAAAGGAAAAAAGACCCGGCCTGGTCCCGGGTCAGGCCCATGTCCGTCAGAATGGTCGGCATCAACGGGGAAAAGCTGATCCGGATGGTGAAATTCATGAAAAAAATGGCGGTGAGAAAAAACAAAGGCAGATATGCGGAACTCGAGCTGTTTGCATGTAATTGAGTGTTCATTCAATGAAATTATCACGGCTTTTTTCCTTTGGTCAATATCGGAACTTGATTCAATTTGCAGCGTGCTTGTGTATGCTGTGTTCACAATACGATTTCCGGGGCAAAAACAGGCGCTGCCTGCGGGCACCATGGGCTCAGGAAAAAGACCGGAGCATTGACTGCTGTAGTGAAAAATTGTTTGCTATTCAAATATTCGACCTTTACATGATCCTTGACAGAGCATAAACACTACGATAATTTGATACTTAAATTTTGATTTAAAAAAATGGGGGTTTCTCATGTAATACTTTCAAAATTTGTTAATCAATTTTCTGACATTACAACACTCAATCAGTCGGAACACGTTATACAGACCTCCATCAGATAGACCTGACCAATCGGTAGGCTGAAAGATCAGTTCCACCTAATTTCTGCACAACACTCTGTACGCATCCAAGTCTTCACATCACCTCAATAAATCTCAACTCCAAGCACAGATTAGATGTCGAACCAAGATTCAAGTAATAGTTTT
Organism: Desulfobacteraceae bacterium; assembly: GCA_011390415.1. GTDB lineage: Bacteria > Desulfobacterota > Desulfobacteria > Desulfobacterales > Desulfosalsimonadaceae > SURF-3. Next base: position 2,428 of record JAABSL010000116.1, on the reverse strand, counting down.
TACAGAAAAAAGGCTCTTTCCTGTGATATGATTTACTGCGATCATGGCTTAAGTGGAAACTATTTGAAAGGAGGGCCAGACCATGGTTAAACCAATCAAAATCTGCCAGCTCTCCCGGCAGAATTCTAAATAATCTATTCTGTCGGGAATAAATTACTCAGCTTTTAACACATATATCGAAAAATCGTGAAGGTATCCTTTATTATAAGGAAGAGAATTTCAGCATTATAAGGAGTCCGTTATGTCTTGGATCAAAAAAATTACGCTAATATCGTTTATTGTTTTTGCTTTCAGCGTATTAATGCTTGATTGCGCTTTGGCTGGTGAAAAAATAAAATTGCATGGATCATCATTTATTACAGAATGGCAACAAATGGAAGTAGGCGATACAGAAGGACATGTGATGGCGGTCTATAAGTCAAAACAGATCTATATAAATGAAATAAATAATGAAAAATTTACAAGTAATGAAGTATCCACTATGGATATCAATTTTAAAACCGGACAAGGAAGTTTAAAGGGTTATGGTATTAGCGAATTTGTGAACGGTGATAAAACGACAAGGAGATTTGAAGGAAAATCAGTAGGAAAAGGCCATTGGAAAGGGACGTGGACTATTATCAAAGGCACCGGAAAATATGAGGGAGTCAAGGGTGGTGGAACCTGGGATTCTTATTCAATGGGGCAAGGGAAACCTGAATATACGGAAGTCGAAGGTGAAATGGAATTTCCTTCAGAATAACCACAAATACCATTGAGGCAGTACACCCACAAGTTCCGCATACTTCTCTCATGTCCTCCGACGGATATTTAAGAGCCCATTCTCGGTCATGAGAGAAGTATGCTTTGAAGATATCGGATGGAACCGCCACCCATGAAGTCAAGTTGTGGGCGGGACCATTGAAAAAACGCTTTTAGTATGGCAAACAAAGAACATGGATAAAATGAAAAAAACGTTGTCCGTGATTTACGCAACCTGTTTTGCAATGGTCGTTTTATTAGGAGCCCCAAAAATGATCCAATCAGAATCGGGGTTGGAAAGCGGAATGCTTTCAATTCAGAGCAACATTGTCAAACTGCCTGAGCCGCGGCTCGACAGCAGCATATCAGTTGAGCAGGCGTTGCTCGATCGACGCTCGATGCGCAGCTATAAAAACCAGCCCCTGACAATCGCCGAAGTCGGTCAATTGTTATGGGCGGCTCAGGGTATCACCGAAAAGTCGCGCGGTTTCCGGACTGCGCCATCTGCCGGCGCAACTTTCCCTTTCGAGGTATATTTGATAGCGGGAAATGTCACCGGCCTGAGTGCCGGCATCTATCAATATGATTATCATCATCACCGTTTGATGCTCCGGCGAGAAGGTGATTTCAGAGCCAAACTCTCCGAAAGCGCATTGGGGCAATCCAGCATCACCAATGGCGCCATAAACATTGTCCTGGCGGGTATTTATAAACGCACCACACAGCGTTACGGTGACCGCGGCATCAGGTATGTACATATCGAAGCAGGACATATTGCCCAAAATGTCTTTTTGCAGGCAGTTGCACTTGGTTTGGGAAGTGTTCCGATAGGCGCTTTCAACGACAACAAAGTACAGAAAGCGCTCGACCTCCCCAAAAATGAAATCCCGCTTTATATTTTACCGGTCGGGAAAATTCACCAAAAATAAAAAGACATTTTCCAGATCCCTTCGGAGGCGGTTGGAAAAGTCAGGGATATACATGACTGGACGCCTTGTGTATTGAAGCCGGAAACTTATCGGGCATGACTTGATCCTGGAAATCGGGATGTTCCCGGACAGCATGAATTGTTGAAAACATTATTTTTTCACCATCAGAAACCTTTTCACTTCCTGCTATCAATCAGATTCCGGCGCAATTGTTTTGAATTTTTCCTGTGGCACACCGCATACCGGGCATTTTTTGGGTGCTTTTTTATCCGTTACATAGCCGCAGACCTGGCAGACCTGATAGGCATTCACATCTTCCTTCATGGATTGGAAAATGGCGCGCTCATACAACTTGGCGTGATATTCTTCAGCATCCCGGGCCTGGGAAAAAACGATTGCCGCAACATTTTCACCTTCATCTTCCGCATCTTTCAGAAAATCCGGATATTCGTTTGTGCTGATGGATTTTTCCCGTTCAAAAGAGGCTTCCAGGTTGGTGTCCGTATCTTTGACAACAACATCTTTCATCAAATTAAGATTGCGTGTGGCATGCACCCGTTCCGCCTCGGCAATGGCCCGAAACAACAGTGCTATCTGCTGGTTTCCCTCTTCCTCTGCCTTGTCCGCATAGGCCAGCAGCCGGAAATAGGCTTTGGCTTCCCCTAGAAATGCGGTTCGAACATTTTTTTGCGTTTTTTCTTTCATCCGTTATCCTTTGTTTTTTATTCTCCTGTGGCAAAATCCTTAAAAAGCGACGT
>JAABSL010000115.1 GCA_011390415.1 Desulfobacteraceae bacterium | reverse complement strand
GACTACTGTGAAAATGCGGGCATGAGCGGTTTTGTGGCCGGTGTTTCCGGCGGCATTGATTCCGCGGTCACCTCCACCTTGTGCGCAAAAACCGGAAAACCCGTGATTCTCCTGAATCTGCACATTTATCCGAATCCAGCCCATACAGACCTTGCCCGGCAGCATATTGCCTGGCTGGAAAATCAATTTCCCGAAGTAAAAAGCCGGACACTTGATTTGACCGAATCGTTTCAGGCCATTGAGAAAGTACTGCCGCCCGCGGTTCAAGACGATCTGACCATGGCAAATACCCGGTCCCGGCTCCGGATGCTGACACTGTATGCATTTTCCGGGCATCACAAACTGCTGGTGGCCGGCACCGGCAATAAAGTAGAGGATTTCGGAGTAGGGTTTTTCACCAAATACGGTGACGGCGGGGTGGATTTGTCTCCCATTGCGGACCTGATGAAATCCGAAGTTTATGAAGTCGCAGGGGCGCTTGGCATTGTGGATGAAATTATGACGGCCAAGCCCACGGACGGGCTGTGGGACGACAGCCGGAGTGACGAAGATCAGATCGGCGCTTCCTATGATGAACTGGAGTGGGCCATGCGGTTTGAGGCGGCACCGGAAGATGAGAATTCTTTAAGCGATCGCGAAAAACAAGTGCTGGCCATTTACCGGTCTTTTAACCGATCCAACCGACACAAAATGGAACCGGTTCCCGTGGCCCGTATCCCGGCTGAATTAAAGTAAGTCCTGAAAAATAACTCTGTTGAATTTTTTCTGAAACCTGAGAGCAAATTATGGAATTCTGGGAACTTTTAATGCAGGTCCTGCTGCTGCTGGTCACTGCTTTTTTAATGGGGGTGCTGGCCGAACGGCTCAGGCAAAGTCCCATCATCGGCTATCTGGGTGCCGGCATTCTGATCGGACACTGGGTATTTAACCCTGATGCCATATTCCAGCTGGCGGAACTCGGTGTGGCGCTGCTGCTGTTTTCCATCGGCCTGGAATTTTCCTTTCAGCGGCTGAGACGCCTGGGAGCCATTGCCCTGGGCGGCGGTACCCTCCAGGTGTGCGGTACCCTGATGATTTTTGCCCTGGGGTTATCATTTTTCCGGCCCATCGGCGAATCCCTTGCACTCGGAGCGATGGTGGCCCTGAGTTCTACGGCGGTGGTGATGCGGGTGCTGGTGGACCGCGCAGCAATCGATTCACCCCGGGGAAGGAATGCCCTGGGAATTCTCCTGCTCCAGGATATTGCCGTTGTGCCGCTGGTCATTATGGTTTCCCTGCTCGGGCAGGGCGGAACGGAAACATCTGTTTTTTTAGCTGTGGGGAAAACATTACTCGGGGCGGTCGGACTGGTGGTTCTGTTTTACGGGCTGTTTTATCATCTGGTGCCGCGCCTGTTAAAATCCAAAACCGTGAATGCCAGCCGCGACCTGATTATTCTTTTGGCAATCGTGGCCGCTGTCGGATCTACCTGGCTGGCCCATGCGGTGGGACTTTCCCCGGCCCTGGGCGCATTTATCGCCGGCATGATGCTGGCGGAATGTGAATTTGCCGCCCAGATAAGATCGGATATCGGAACGATCCGGACGTTGTTTGTCACGCTTTTTTTTACGTCCGTGGGCATGCTGGCAAACCCGCAATGGATGATGGTTCATATCCACTGGATCGCGGCAGGATTGACGGTAATGATCTTTGGAAAAGTGCTGATTATCTATTTTGTTGCCCGCTTGTTTAAAAATCCCCGGACTCAGGCCCTGGCAACCGGTATCACCCTGGCTCAGATCGGTGAGTTCTCTTTTGTGCTGGCCACTACTGCCCGGGGAGTCGGCCTTGTTGACGAAAATACATTTAACTGGATTGTATCGGTGACCATTCTCTCGATTTTTCTGTCACCATTTATGGTATCCCGGGGCGACGATATTGCCCGGCGGATTATCAGAATCCTGTCGCCGGGTGCGGAAATCGATCGGCCGGAAAATGAAGAGAGTTCGGTAATGGCCGGTCAGATCGTGATTATCGGATTCGGACCGGCCGGGCAGAAAGTGGCGGACGGATTGATCGAAAATAACGTCAGCCCGCTGGTGCTTGAATTGAAACCATCAATGGCAAAGATTGCCCGGCAAAAAGGGTTGATCGTTCACATGGGAGATGCGTCTCATGAAGAGGTGCTGCTGCATGCGGGGTTGGACCGGGCCTGTCTGGTGGTGGTGACCATTCCCGATCCGAGAGGCGTCCGGGATGCGGTGAGCAACATTCGCCGCCTGTCCCCCGGCTCCACGATTATTGCCCGCAGCCGGTATAATATCTATACCAGAGACATCGAAAAAGCCGGCGCCCACCTGACGGTTGACGAAGAAATCTTGGTGGGCACCAATCTTTCAAAACAGGTGATTGACTGCCTCAAAGGCCGGAGCAATGAAAATATTACCTGTGCCTGCGCTTTGGCCGGGATGCCGGCAGAGAAGTCATAACCTTTTTTTGTTTTTGAACGAACAGATCGTCGGCAGCCAGAAAATTGGGGGGTTCCGGTGGTTTCTGATCAATCAGCGGTCTTTTTTTCCCAAATCCAAGAATCATAGGTCAGCACCGGTTAACAACAACATTCGTTTTTCCCGCATCCCTTACATGTTCAGCGCTTCCAGCGTCACGACAATCCTTACATCTTTGCCCACCACGCCCATATCGGCGAACTGACCGGTACCCACATGGTAATCTAACCGGTTGATGACAAAATCCGCCTCAAATCCGGCCACCATCTGGCCTTTTTTCAACGGATTTTCTTTCATGCCGTAATAGGTGAACGGCACCTCGATCATTTTTGTAACGTCTTTGATGGTCAGGCTGCCTGTGATGATATATTTATTTCCCTTCACCGATTTAACGTCCGTGCTCTTAAATGTCATAACCGGAAATTTATCAGCCGCAAAAAAGTCGTCTGAGCGCAGGTGGTTGTCCCGCTGGGCGATGTTGGTATTGATGCTGGCAACCCTGACCGTAAATTCAATACTGCTGGCCCCCGGGTTGTCCGGATCGAGAACCAGGGTGCCGGAAAAATCGTCAAACAAGCCGCGCACGGTGGCATAGGTGTGGCGCACATCAAAGTAGATGCTGGTATGGTCTTTGTCGATTTCCCATTTTTCGGGCTCCGCCAGAGCCGCGCCGCTAAAAACAGACAAACAAAGAAAAACCGTAAAAATACCTGCGATTTTTTTCATGACAAGCCTCCTTTGAAAAATGTCCCTGATACCTTTGATAATTGTCAGTCCTTACTTCTTTTTCCCCAAAATAGACCAATAGAGCTTAAGACCCATGATGCTGAAGTATTCAATGGATTCAATATCACATCCGGAGCCGCGAACCAGCCCGGCATAATCATGGACCGGATGCAGCGTCGCTTCCGTGGTGGCGCTGTAAAATAAAATGGCCAGATACCAGTTTAAATTCTGCAAAAGGCCGATAAGCCCTTTTTCCGGAAGCACGAATTCGCCCACAACAAAATACCCGCCCGGCTTGACCAGAGAAGCCAGGTGGTTGGCCACTTCATCCACCCGTTTTTCAGGAAACACATTAAGGAAAAAATTGGCCATTACCATATCGTATTTTTCCGTGTCCTGAATATTAAAAATATCATCATTAATGCAGGTCATGCAAGCTGCGGCATCCGAACATTTATCCATCCGTCCCCGGCAATGCCTGAGCATGGTGGCCGAAAGATCCACCACCGTCACATCAATACCCATTTGTGCAGCCTGGATTGCCTCCGTGCCGTGTCCGGCGCCTGCCACCAGAAGCTTCTGGCCGGGCTTTAAATGCTTCAGCATCGTTGACTTGCATTTCGGGATACGGCCCAGGCTGTAGATATTCCCGCTTAATTCATATTGAAAACCGACCCACTTATACCCGTCTTTCATGTGAACCCCTTGTTTTGAATGGTGCTGTTTTTTATGTTGTTCCCGTTTTTTTCATGCGGGTGACCGATCGTATACTGCAGAAGCAGATATGATGCAGATAATTATGCAAATCAACGCGGATGCGCCTGTTAACCTTTCTGGCTATATCATTACCATTTTAAAGAGTAAAGCGTTCAATCCGTGCGGTGTTAAACTATCTTTTTGATTTCTAACGGAATTAATAAAATTTAAAATTCACTGTTGTTAAAGCCGGAATATGGCTTTAAGGGAAATATGATGCTGGAAAAACAATATGATTTGTGTTATTTTATTCTGAAAATTTTACTCACCTCAATCGGGACGAAAGCATTTTTATGAATGTTCAACTGACAAAGCAGGAAATGTCGGAAAGTGTCTTGCCTTTTTTGCTGGGAAGTATTGAAAAGTTTTCTTTTCAGAGACAACTCATCAATGCCGCAACGCTTTGTTCGGCAATCATCAGTTTCATAGGGATTGTGGCAAGTTCTTTGATGTACCTGCAAGTGGCGCCGTTTATGCTTTCGGTGTTTTCCTGCGGGGTCTTTTTTACATTCTACTGGATCGGCAGATTGAAGGGTTTTCATGTCGGGGTGGTCTGGGCATATCTTGTTTCCAATTATATCTTTTTATTCCTCTACTGGCGGCACATTGACGATTACATTGGAATTTTCCTTCCCGTAATTCTGGTTCTGGCATGTATCCTGCCGATTCTTTTGTCCGGATGGCAGCTTGTTCTGGCCTTTCTGCTGAACTGCATTGCCATTATGGCAGTTTATTTATCTGTTATCATATTCCCCGAAAATATCGTCAATCAGGAGCCTTCGGTTCAATATCTGCTGGTAAGGTTTTCAGGCATTATCGTTTTAGGCGGAGGGCTTTCTTTGCTGGCGCTG
>JAABSL010000114.1 GCA_011390415.1 Desulfobacteraceae bacterium | reverse complement strand
CCGCGGACGGGTTTAACACGGATACGGCGGATGCCGCCACTTCGATGGTGCCGGTGGTGATGGACGGATTTTCCGTGCCCGGCGCACGGGCAATCACCTGGCCGGTGATTGCGATACAATACTCCTCGCGCAGGCCCTGGGCCATTTCCAGCATGTCTTTTGATCCGGTTTCCTGAAAAACCACCTGAACAATGCCGGTCCAATCCCTCAAATGAATGAACAGGACCTCGCCATGGTCTCTTCTGGCATCCACCCATCCCTGCAAATGGATTTCCCGCCCCACATCATCTTTTCCGATATTGCCGCAACCGGTTCGTTCTCGCCAGCTCATTTATAACCCCTTGTGTATTTATCGTGCGGTTTCAACCTGGGTAATTTTTTTTAATTAATTAATTAAAACTTAATTTTCATATAATTCATACCTTATTTTTAAAAACAAGCAGAAAATAACATCGATAAAAGCAGGACCGGATATTTGAAAAACAAGGGCTCAACAACGCTTGTGCGTTCAAGCGCAGGCGCTAAGTGACGGGAAAAATACCGTTACAATATGGGGGGCTTTTCGGGATAGTTTAAACCCTGATCCCTGCGAGGATAGCGGAAATTTTTTCGGGCGGGGACAAACCCCGCACCTCACGGAGTTCTTTATGTTAACGAAGCAATACAAAGCCAGGGGGAGGGGTTTATCCCCTGCTGTTAAAAATTTTTAGAAGACATACCCCTGTTAAAGAATAGGTACACTCAGGTTAAAATTTCTTCCATGACGGATTCTTCGGTAAAATCATTTTTCCCGGAGATCAGGGCGTTCAGCTGCGATTCAAAATCCTGGGGATGTTTATTCCGGTCAATTTGAATCAGCGCCCTGGCATGGCGATTGGCGGATTTAAAATCCCGGTAAATATTTTGATAATCTGAAAAAAAATGCTGCATGTATTCGATGATATCCGGATCAAAACCGGCAGCGTCGCGTTTTTCTGTGTTTATGTGTTGAGAAGTTTTCTTCAAATCCGCAATTTTCAGGTATGCTTCGAAAAAGACCCGGTAATCCTGACGAATCTTTTGTCTGGCCGAATCCGGTAAGCCGTTAATGTCGCCAAGGCGTTCTTTAATGGCGTTGTCAACAACCGTGTCTATATTTGTATAATTGTTATCATTCATTTTCTTTATCCTCCTTATATAAAAAATAATAGGTATGTTAGGGAAGGTGTCAATACGAAGCGATTTTGATAAAAGCCATTTCAAAATAACCTGGTTATCCACTTCACTTTCAGGATGCATTTTATGCACCATTTGAAAAAAGGTCTGAATTGACATTGTCACCGGCATTCTTATTATCAGGGCAGTGCTTCTGCACCATGGAAGTTTTCTTATTATCATCTTTATTCTGACCTGGGCATTTTGGGATATTTATGAATCAGAAACCGGAAAACGACCGCGCCTCAGTCGACGAAACAATATCGCGAAGAACGGGAGTGGGACCCAGTTCACTGGTCAGCGGATGGCAGTCTTTTCTTGCGAAATTACTTGAACAGATGGCGCCATATCTGCAGCCGGGAAAAATTATTACTTTTCAGCATCTGTTCGATCCGGAAATACAGCGATTTGAGGAAATCGTCAGCACCATACACATTTCCGAAGACATTTGCGGGGTTTATCTGCCGCCCAGTGTCCGCAATCAGCTGCTTTACACCAATCAGGGCAAGGACATACCGGCGGAGGAAACCGAACCCGGGGATGACGGGGTGATTTTATTCACCCGTCCGTTATCTTATGCCATTATCGTCAATGTTCTGCTGGCCCACCTGCCGTGCACTCCGGCCGTGGACGTCTATGACCGGGGCGCATTACTCGCAGGGTATGTCTATGATTCCATTGAGGACTGCCTGTCATCTGTCGAAAAAATAATTCAAACCCACCTGAATTGAAAACCCCCGTTTGAAATGGGTGAGCATAAAAAATAATCATTCAAAATAAAAATGCGCAATCCAGGTTACTATCTCCCAAGTATGGCTTCTGCTGCTTTGCGGCCTGAATAAAGTGCCCACTGAATTGAGGGTACGCTGTTGTATTCACCGCAGACATATACATTTTCACGAATCCGGGGATTTGTTTTTAAAGGATTCGCCTGTGGCGGTTTCTGATCGGGCAATGCTTTTTTTATATTATACGTCCTCAGATGATGCCACTGGTCCACCACCGGCCCAAACCATTCGCGCAGCTGCCCGGTTACCTTTTTTCTTAATTCACCTTCATCCGTGTTTATTTTTCCGATCACAACGGCGGCCATCAGGGTTTTGCCGCGCGGTGCGTAACCCGGCGAGACCCGGCCGGGAACGGTGAAATTTATGATCGGCCCGGTGCCGTCCCCGTTTAAAACAAGCATGCTGTGGGAAAAAGGCGGGCGATCGGCTGTAAAATACAAACAATGTTCTGTAAAGTATGACAGGGGTTTCACCTCGCCCAGCAGATGCCGGGTTTCCAGGGCATCTGTTGCCAGAACAAACGTTCCGGCGCTAATTTCCCGTCCGTCAGTTAATTGAATGCCATTGCCGGTCAGGCGTGAAACGCGCATATGGGTCCCGATACATTCCCGCGGGAGAGCGGATGCCACCTGGCGGGGTATTTCCTGCATCCCGTTTTCGGGAATTGCCGCTTCACCGGAAGCAAACATCCGGAAAATATATTTAAATACCCGGTTTGATGCCTCGATATCCGGGTCCAGGCTGACACCGGCAAAAAAGGGCTTAAAAAAGCTTTGGATCATATCATGTGAAAAGCCAAAATCCGTGAGAAACTGACGGGTCGGAATATCTGGTTGGGAGAAAAAGGATTCCATCGGCTGCCGCTGCAAATAATAATACAACTTTAACACCCGCAGTTTATCTGCAAAGGAGCCGACTTTTGAAAACAAGGTATGCAAAAAATACCGGGGTGCCCTCAGGGGATCGGCAAGAAGCTGAAATGTTCCGTTTTTTCTGACCACCACACCGGGATCAAATGTCCTGAGTTTCAGCTTATCAAAATCAAGGGCGGTTCGGGCCTCCGGATAGGCGGTCTGAAGCACCTGGAACCCCCTGTCCATGAGAAAACCGTCGGCACGGTCCGTCCGGATGCGGCCCCCGATATCATCGTCGCCTTCAGCCACAAAAACCTTTCGGCCGGCCCGATGCAATGTTCTGGCACAGGTCAGTCCAGCCAGTCCGCCGCCGATAACTATAATGTCAGGGTTAATCGCTGTCACTTGAACCTTTTTGAAAATTCTGGTTACAATGGATTTTGGTGAAACATTAATATATATATAATCATAATGAAAGCAGGGCAAGGGGTTATCTCTTCCCGCAAGCGATTTTTAGAATACGTTCCTCTGTTTAGAAGCGGTTTCAAAACCTCAGATCGGCTTCGAGATCAAGGCGCGGGCTTTCGAAAAAGCGCAGCATATTGGTCATATGTGAGTATTTTGAGAAAGCCCGCAACACAGATATCGGTGATTAGATGGGGTTTTGAAATGGCTTATAAGAATATGTGCACTCAGGTTACAATTTGATCCATGACCGATTCTTCGCTAAAATCGTTTTTTTGAGAAACGCATCTTGATTATTGATTAAGTGTAGACAGTTTCATATGGTTAACGCCGATGCCGGTTATCACAGGCAACTTTTGTTAATTTGCAGTATGAGCAAGACCTGATACCCTGAAAACCGAAAGAAAGATGCCCATGAAAATACTGCATGTGATCGGTCAACGACCGGAAAAGACAGGGAGCGGGATCTATCTCCGGGCCATTGCACGTGAATCGGAAAAGCACGGGCATCAGAATTACATGGTGGCTGGCGTACCGCTGGATGATATACCTGACCTGACGTGCATTTCGCGGGACTGCTGTCAATACGTTCAATTTGAATCCGATCATCGGTCTGATGATCACCTGGAATTTCCGGTGACCGGTATGTCGGATGTAATGCCTTACAGGAGTTCGCTTTTTACGGAGTTGAAAGATGACCGGCTGGCGGCATACAAGACGGCTTTTTCGAAAATTCTGCAAAAAGCAGTGGCCCTTTATCAGCCGGACATTATCCATTCCCATCATCTGCTGGTCCTGACGGCCCTGACACGGAAACTGTTTCCCGGGTTACCCATCGTTGCGACCTGCCACGGGACAGATCTCAGGCAATATAACAACTGTGACCATTTAAGGGATTTTGTAAAAAAATACTGCCGCCGGCTCGACGGGATCATTGCCTTAACCAGTGACCAGAAAGCAGACATCATCCGTTTATATGATATTTCACCGGATAAAATTTATACCATTGGCGGCGGTTATGATGAAACCATATTTAACCGAACGCCCAAGGCATTCACTGACAGGGTCCACATTCTTTATGCGGGTAAATTCAACCGGAGCAAGGGCGTTCCCTGGCTGTTAAGATCGCTTGCCGGCATTAAGGAGCATGACTGGCATCTTCACATGGCCGGCAGCGGCAAGGGCCCTGAGTTTGAAGAATGCATGGCGCTTGCAAAACAACTGGGCGAAAAGGTCACTGTTCACGGTTACGTTACCCACCGTCAATTATCCGCCCTGATGAAAAAAGCGCATATACAGGTGCTGCCGTCTTTTTTTGAAGGACTGCCCCTTGTGCTGTTTGAAGGCCTGGCATCCGGCTGCCGCATCATTACCACCAATCTGTCCGGGTTCACTGAAATCTTCGGTGCGGTAGGAAGGGAGACGGTGGATTTAATCCAGCTGCCGCCCCTTGAGACCATTGACCGTCCTTACGCAAAAGATGAGGCCTGGCTGGAAAAAGAGTTACGCGAAAAAATGAACCGGATGATC
>JAABSL010000113.1 GCA_011390415.1 Desulfobacteraceae bacterium | reverse complement strand
CTGTCCCTTGCCGGGTATGCCGTATCGGTGGCACCGGACGGTATCGACGGCCTGGCCCAGTGGCGGGCCTGGCAGCCGGACCTGATCGTTCTGGATATCATGCTGCCCATGGTTGACGGGTTTTCCATTTTAAAAACCATCCGCCAGGAGGATGAAAAGATCCCGGTGCTGATTCTGTCGGCAAGAGGAGACACCACGGACAAAGTCAAAGGGCTGCGCTACGGCGTGGATGATTATCTGGCCAAGCCGTTTGATCTGGAGGAATTTCTGCTGCGGGTGGATCGCCTGATTCAGAAAACCGCCTGGTATGAGCCGGCGGGAAACAGGGAAAAACCGGCGGTGGGCCTGTTCGATGGGGACCAGTACCGGTTCGGGGACAATCATGTGGATTTTGTCACGTTCAAGGCAAGGTGCATGGCCGGTGAGATCACATTGACGGAACAGGAGATCACCCTTCTCAAAATTTTTATTGCGAACAGAGGCAAACCGCTGTCCAGAGAAGAATTGCTGAATGCCGGTTGGGGTTACTCCCGGGACACCTCTACAAGAACGGTGGATAATTTTATGGTCCGGTTCAGAAAATATTTTGAAAAAAATCCCAAAAATCCGCAATTCTTTAAAAGCCGCCGATCGGTGGGGTATATTTTCGATCACACCGGATGCTTATCTGCCGAATCGGAAACGGACAAACACCCGCGGATTTGAAGCAGGAGGGTACGGATGAATACCCTGATGGCTGGCCGGCCGGAAAAAAGACTCCCCCCGCGTCTTCGGAACCAGGGGTTCCAGAGGGCCTGAAAAGGCCGGTTCCCGCCGGGCGGGTCGGCGGGGCTGCACTTTTGCGTCATGGGCCCTGCGGCGGTCGGGATCTGACAACACATCATAGGCTTCCTGAATATCCTGAAACGGCCCGCTGTTTCCTTTATAATGATCCGGGTGATATGTTTTGGCAAGCCGTCGATATGCGTCCTTGATATCTGTCTGACTGGCATCCGAGGCAATGCCCAGTATAAAATAATAATCCCGAGGCATCAGATCACCTCCTGATGTAATATTCTGTGCGATTTGATATCTGATGGTAAAAAACATCTATTATCATGTCAATAAAAAAATTATTAGTAATGAAAATTTTTCTTGACACGCAAGTCAGGGATATTATTTTGATGACAAATGAAGATCAATAGATATTGAATCATTCATGAATACAAACAGTTATGATTGGAAAATACCGGTTTGTTTTTGGTTGCTTCAAAAAGGAGTGGCCGATGACGACGACATTAATATTACTAAATAAGATTTTATAAAAAAATAATTGACATATATTGACATGGAATTTTTGATAACTAAATTTGAAATCAAACAAACAGGTTCCGTAACTGAACGAACCGGCAACCCAAACCCATGAAAACAGGAGGATACATTATGTTTACGAGATTCAGCGATATCGACAGATTATTCGGGACCATGGACCTGCTTCGGCAGCGGCTGGACAATATGTCTACCGATTACAACCGGCCTTACAGAAGCTCCTGGCTGATGGAAGACGGGTTTCTCCGGGCCAATCTGTACCAGAGCGGCGATGCCTTTGAAATGAGACTGGAAGTGCCCGGCATGGACAAGGATGCACTGGACATCAAGATCCAGGGCAATTACCTGGAAATTTCGGGTAAAAGAGAACAGGATGTGCCTGACGGATACAAGGTGCACAAAACCGAGAGACTGAACGGTACTTTTTCCCGCAGCTTTACCCTGCCCGATGATGTGGACAGCGCCCGGGTGGAGGCCAAATTAAAAGACGGTGTTTTGTATTTGACTCTGCCCAAGTCTGAAGCTGCCAAACCCAGACAGATTACCATCAGCTGATCCGTTCGATTCATTGCCCGAGGCACTTTGAACCATTAAAACATAAGGAGGCGTATAATGGATAAAAACACTGAAATTGCCAAAAGAGAAGACCGGAATTTAGAGAAAACCAGAGAACTGTATGAAGTTGCGCCGGCGGTGGATATTTACGAAAATGATGACGAAATTCTGCTGTATGCGGACATGCCAGGCGTGGTAAAGGAAGAAGTTTCCGTAAATATCGACAATGGTCGTCTGTCCCTGTCCGGGGTCAGAAAACTGGAAACGGGCGGTGCAGCCTCCTGGGAGGAATTCGGCAATGTGGAATTTGTGCGAAATTTTTCAGTCCCCCAGACCATTGACGTGGAAAAGGTCAAAGCGGAATTGAAAAGTGGGGTTCTGGCCCTTCACATGCCCAAATCCGAGGCAGCCAAACCGCGTCAGATCGAGATCAAGACGGCATAACAGGTTCAACAGTTTAAAGCTCGGAGATGTTGATCCTCCTTTGACATGCCATTGAACCGAAACCGGGAAGCCCTCTCCGGGTGGCTTCCCGGTTATTTTTTCTGCCGTATACCAGGCTCACCACATAAGGGTCATTCAGAAAGCGGGACCAGATATGTATTGCCTGGATTTTTTCGCAGTGATAGATCTGATCCTTGATGACCGCCACATGGTGAAGGCTCTCGTTGAATCCCAGCCCCAGGTATTTTAAAAACGCTTCCTTCATGGTCCAGTGCCGGAACACGGACCTGGCATCCGCCGGCATGTGCTGGATCTCCTCTTTTGTGAATGCGGTTTTCATGAACCCCTGATCCGGCATGTTCCCGATTTTTTCAATATCGATCCCCAATGTCATTTGTCTATCCTGCGTGATCGCTGCGGCTGTGTAGTCACCGCTGTGGGATAAAGAGACGGGAATTTCCGGAAATTGTGTCAGATAAGGCGCCCCTTTTTCCCGATAGTCAATCCGGATCTGATCCAGCGGTATGGATAGATCCAGAATATCTCCGGCAAGGCGTTTCATGGCAAACCGTCCGCAGATCCACTCCATCTGTTTTTTTAGGGCCTTGAACCGGTTTACCTGGATCAGTTCATCTTCAGATAAAAAAGGAACTTCAAACATCGGGGGGTTAAATGTCCGGCTTTTCATGGATGGTCCATCCGGTTTGAGTCCCGGGGAAAACACCCTGGCCTGAATATCAGACAGCTTCAGGGTCTGGACAATGACCGGCTGTTTTTCATTGCCCGGTATATGGATGGTTCGGCGGTGATGGATATCTGGGCGGTCGTTCATGGCAAATCATTGCCTAAGTGACCGGAAATGTCAAATCCACTGCTTTTTTTTAAGGATAGCGATAAAGGGATCTGCCGGGAGCGGTTCGGGAACCGCTCCCGGGAAAATCCATGCCGGAACTGCTGTCCGGCATGGATCCGTGATTATTTGACCAGGGCCTTGTGGCTGTCGATCAGGGTGCCCACCACATCGGAATCCGCCAGCGTGGAGATGTCCCCGAGCTGATCATATTCATTGGTGGCGATTTTGCGCAGGATCCGGCGCATGATTTTGCCGGACCGGGTTTTGGGAAGGCCCGCCGCAAAATTGATAATGTCCGGGGTGGCAATGGGGCCGATCTCTTCTCTGACATGGACTTTCAATTCCTTGAGCAGTTCCGGGGAAGGCGTGACACTGACATTGAGGGTGACAAACGCGTAGATGCCCTGACCCTTGATGTCATGGGGAAACCCGATCACCGCGGCTTCCGCCACCTGGGGATGGCTTACCAGGGCGGATTCCACCTCTGCAGTCCCCATGCGGTGGCCGGATACGTTAATCACGTCATCCACCCGTCCGGTGATCCAGAAATACCCATCCTCATCCCTGCGGCACCCGTCTCCGGCAAAATAGTATCCGTCAAACATCTGGAAATAGACCTTGCCGAACCGGTCGTGATCGTTATACACCGTGCGCATCTGGCCGGGCCAGGGTTCCTTGACGGCCAGAATTCCGTCGCAGGCACCGGCCAGTTCCTCTCCCTGTTCGTTGAGCAGCACGGGTTTGACCCCGAAAAACGGCAGGGTGGCGGATCCGGGCTTCTGGTCGATGGCATAGGGCAGCGGCGAGATCATGATGCCCCCGGTCTCGGTCTGCCACCAGGTGTCCACAATGGGGCAGCGACCTTTGCCTACATGGGTGTGGTACCAGCGCCAGGCTTCCGGATTGATGGGTTCTCCCACCGATCCCAGCAGTCGCAGGGAGGAGAGATCATATTTTTCCACCCATTCCTCTCCCTGGGCCATAAGGGCCCGGATGGCCGTGGGTGCGGTGTAGAACTGGTTCACCTGCCATTTGTCCACCGTGGCCCAGAACCGCCCCGGGTCCGGATAGGTGGGCACCCCTTCGAACATCAAGGAGGTGGCTCCCTGGGACAAAGGTCCGTAGACAATGTAGGAATGGCCCGTGACCCAGCCGATGTCCGCAGTGCACCAGTAGATGTCGCCGTCATGGTAGTCAAAGATATACTTGAACGTGGTGCCGACATATACCATGTATCCGCCCACGTTGTGCTGAACCCCTTTGGGCTTGCCGGTGGAGCCCGATGTATACAGGATGAACAGCGGGTCTTCCGCGTCCATCCATTCCACGGGACACTCAGGCGACTGAGCATTGGCGGCCTCATGCCACCAGATATCCCGGTCCGGGTTCATGGGGATGTCATTGCCGGTGCGTTTCACCACAAAACAGGTCGCCACCTGGTGACCCCGCTCTTCACACAAGGCCAGGGCACGGTCCGCAGCCGTTTTCAACGGCACTGCCTTGGCCCCGCGCATCACCCCGTCCGTGGTCACCAGCACCTTGCACAGGCTGTCTTCGATCCGGTCGGCCAGCGCTTCGGCGGAAAATCCGCCGAACACGATGGAGTGGATGGCCCCGATTCTGGCACAGGCCAGCATGGTGGCGGCCAGTTCCGGAATCATGGGCATGTAGATGGCCAC
>JAABSL010000112.1 GCA_011390415.1 Desulfobacteraceae bacterium | reverse complement strand
TGCCATCCATGTGTCCGGCGGGTTCCCGGGGGACAAATATCCGGGCCTGCTGATGTTTTATGCGATCCCACGGCAAAACACTTCCCTGGACAGCCTGTCAGATGCCCTGCATGATGAACTGCTGAAAATCACCCGGGACAAAGTGACCTCCAAGGAGCTTGAACGGGCCAAGACCAGCCGCCGTGCAGATCTGATCCGAAGTGTAAAAACCAATCTCGGACTGGCCATTAAACTGGCCACTGCCGATGTGCAGCCGGGGGGATGGCGCCGTATGTTTACAACCCTGGAAAAACTGCAGCAGGTGACCGCCGAAGAGGTGCGTGCTGTTGCCCGCACCTATCTGAGATCGGACAACCTGACCATTGGCCGGCTGGAGCTGCAGGAAACCGGCAAAGGAGATAAATAATGGTGCACAATATCCTGAAAACACTCCTGGCGGCAGGCTTTATCCTGTGTTTTACAGCAGCCGCAGCCGGGGAAAACAGCCAGGAACGGTCTTTACCGGATAATGGGGTTGCAATCCCCTCCATATCCTGGCCGGAACCCAGGGTAGATACTTTTACCATGGGCAACAAAATTGTGTTTTTCCTTATCAGAGACAACACCCTCCCCCTTGTTCACATCCGCGCCATGGTGCGTGCCGGCGGTTTTCTTGACCCCCAGGGCAAAACCGGGCTGGCTGAAATCACCGCAGAGGTAATGCGGACAGGCGGCACTCAAAAATATCCCCCCGGCGAATTGAACGCCCTTCTGGCTGACACGGCCGCTGAAATCAGCATGGATTTTGATTTTATTTCAGGATCGGCAAAAATGGATATTTTAAGCAGTGATCTGTCTCAACTGCTTCCGGTCTTTGTCGATCTGCTGAAACAGCCCGCGTTTCCGGAAGACAAAATCACCCTGGCCAAACAACAGCTCGACACCCGCATTTCCCGCCGGAACGACAGACAGGCAGGCATTGCCCGCCGGACCTTTGAACAACTCATATACGGCCGGGATTCCATATATGCCCGGGAACCTGAACATGAGACAGTGGCCCGTATCAGCAGGGCCGATCTGCTGCGTTTTCACAAGCAGGCTTACCAGGGAGCCAACCTGATGGTGGGCATTGCAGGCGATTTTGATCCGGACCAGATCCAGTCCCTTCTCAAAAAAGAATTTTCAGCATTTGCAGCCGGCGAAAAAACAGATATCATGCTTCCTTCTGTTGATCTACAAAAGCAGACATCCCTGTATGTGGTCAACAAATCCGATGTAAACCAGAGTTACATTATGATGGGTCACCTGGGGGGCCTGCGGATGAATCCCGACTATCCGGCACTCCAGGTAATGAACCAGATACTTGGAGGCGGGTTTTCCGGACGTCTTTTTCAGACAATCCGTACCAGGATGGGACTGGCCTATTCCGTATCCGGAAGCTATGACTCCCGTTATTTTTATCCGGGCACCTTTCATATCGCATTGGCCACAAAAACGCCGGCCACCAGCAAAGCGGTCAAAGCAGTGAAAGATGAGATCCAAAACCTGCAGGAAGGCATCACTGCCGATGAACTCAACCGGGCCAAGGCACAGTTTTTACACAGTGTGGCCTTTTATTACGACCAGGCAGAAAAGATCCTGGAACGCCGTATGAATTATGCCTACCGGGGAATGGCACAGGACACGCTGCAGGAACTGATCAAAGAAATCGAACAGGTCACTGCTGACCAGGTTGTTCAGGCTGCCCGCAAATACCTGCTGCCAGAGGCACTGAACATTCTTGCCGTGGGAAAACAAGAACTATTGGAAAAACAGCTCCAGGCACTTGGAACGGTTGCGGTTCTGCCGCAGCCGTGAAATGAACGCAAACCGGAAGTGATGTTGGAAGCGCAACCGACCGCCGCACAGCTGCACCAGGATCAGACCGACAAAAACCTGATGCAGGCAGAATATTGCCGATAATACCCGGTATCTTATTCTGCCATGGGTCACGGTCAAGTGTCTGGCCTCCAGGATTCTGAAGGATCAACCCGCCAGGACACTAATTTCTCGAATCAGGTAATCATTAAAAAAAGCATCAGACCAAAGACGTAGTTCATCGTTTTGCCTTGAAGTTTTTAAAAAAGGCGCAACGTCATTTTTTGCCAGGGAAAAATCGATCTTTTTAACCTTCCTGGATATCAGCTCAACAAGTTTTTCTCTTGTCAACGCCTCTGAACAATCAATATGGCCTGTTTGCACCATCTTATTCCGGAGATAATGTAAATCACATGGAATACTATTCTTCACAAACCAGATTACATCATACCAATCCCGGCCTTTGATGTTGGTTCTTATGGTCCGGCACAGCAACGCATGCATTTTGCCGGCAAACAAACTGGGCAATGTCATGGTTTTAATGGTAAAAGGGATCGGGTGGAGATGATACTTGATGTCACTGGAAAACCCGGTGGCAGGTTCGTGATCTATTTCCAGTTTTATTTTCATCACAGCATTTTTATGGGTTTTCAGGTTCGAATCTATTTTCAATAAATGGATCAACGTATTTGCCTTGATGAACGCGGAATCAATCGTGTTTCTATTCTTCTTGTCTTTTTCTTCTGCATGAACCTCAAACCCCCATAGTTCCAGCTCTGCTTTTATCGCATCAAGATATTTTTTAATATTGAACCTTTTTTCCGGTTGGTTCAATGAAAAATCCAAATTTTCAGAAAACCGGTCCAGCTTATACAGAATTCGCAAGGCGCTTCCACCGTAGAAAAGAGCCTTTTCATAAAATTTTGACCGCCATAAACCAAGCAAAACGATTTCTTGAATAATCTCTTTAAGCGCATTCTCATGATCATGAACCGTTTGTAATTCATATCTGCTCAGTATCTGTACAATTTTTTCATCAAACATAATTTTCCTTCAGACAAGTGACCAGCAGGTTTATGCTTTTCCTTTTATATCCGGTTTTTATTTCTTCCAGTAAAGAAAAATCAGGCTTTTTGTTGACGCTGAAATCCAGCCGCATCAGTTCCAGGAACTCCTTCATTGCCATTTTCGTTGAAATATGAGTCTGCATTGCCGTCATGTCGCACAGAGCCTTTTCAGGGGAAGCGATTAAAAAATTTTTTTGATCTCCTGCATCTTCCAGTTGAATACCGATGTTGAAAACTTTTCGGGGACAATACAAATACAAAAAACTGCCCACTGGTGTTTCAAACTGTTTTTTTCTTTTGGCTGTCATGCTGATAATCAACTCAACACGCTCCGGAATCATATTCCAAAACGCTAAAGCAGTCTGAGCCGTTATATAGGAGGGCCCATAGATCAGATTGGCCAGGATAAATTTGTTGAAAGGTTTATTATATTCTTTGCCTAAAACATAGAGACCCTTTTTGACTCTTATAATATCCTCATTCTTGAGAAGGCCTCTGATTTTATCTCTTGGTTTTTTATAATCCCTCAAAACGTGCAGCAGTAAATTGTAATCAAATTCTGAGGGAAGCTGAATCAAACTCTTCATAAATTATAAACCAGTATGTCTAAAAAATTGGACTTACTGGTTTTTTATAAAAAGATCTAAAAAATGTCAAGGAAATTCTAACGCTAAGCTGAGAGGCGGGCGCACCACTGCGCTACAGGTCGTGAAAAAATCTGCTCCAAGGTTTTACAGAAAGGCCGGTCCCGCTTAAGCGATTCGTTCGCTGATAATGGTTGAATTCCCGTGCAAAATATGTTTGGGAAAAGGTTTAACTTTTTGCCATTCAGTTGAGGTTTGTTCTGCAACCCATAAATCGAAATTTTTTTGTAGATTCAGCCAAAAATTTGGAGAAGTATCAAAAGCTCGAGAAAGTCGTAAGGCCATTTCAGGCGTAATAGAACCTCTTTCGTTGATTATTTTGGAAAGCGTTTTTCTTGAAATGCCGAGGATTTCGGCCATATCTTTAATTTTAATTGAAAGAGGTGTTAAATAATCTTCCCTTAAAATGTTTCCAGGATGTGTTGGTTTTCTTGTTATTTTTCTCATACGCTCACCTCTCAATGATAATCATCTCAGGGCTCCACCTCAATAGGATCAAAGGCAAAGCCATCCCTGATGTTTCCGGCAAATATGCCCCACCGGCCTGTGATCAATCCCTTTTCTTGGATAGATCGCCTCATCAAGTATAATTGAAGAGACAGGAATTTGTGTTGTCTGTTTTGTCATGATTGTGATCCGGTCATGCTATCTGTCAACGATTTGTCTAAGGCTTTGCTGCATTGCCGATTTGAATGCAGCATCGCTGGCCAGCAGCTTGTATAGTTCCAGCTCATTACGCCGTTTTTTGAGCATGACATCTTCAAATATCTTCTGAAACGCCAGCACCCGGTTATGGGTATCCTGGTTGTTTTTGTACTTTTGATCAAAATCCGGGTGTGCCCTGATGCTGTCTGCAATGTGGATGAATTTGATCCGCTGTTCTTCAGGGGTGGCGCTCCACCCCTGAAACCACCGTTCATTAAAGCGGCGGACAATATCATCCAGGGGGTCGTGGGCCTCATCACCGCCGTGGGCACCCCGGGGATTCGGGTTTTGCGGTTCCAGTTCGGTCTCATCCTCATTCAGCCGGATACGGTGATTCAGTTTCACCCGCTGCAACCCATAGGAGGACAGATCAACCGCGTTCAGCAATTCATCAATCGCATCTGCCTTCGGGTCCTTTACGATCAGTTTGGGGATCAGAAATTTCAAAAACCAGAACAGCTTTTCCCATGCCACAATTTCATACGGCATAATCGATGCCATTTGCCCGTATATTTTGACAAACTGCTTGGCCTTGATTTTCAGATCAGCCTTGTCCTGGTCTTCCAGTGCCAGCCCTGTATTGAATCTGGCTGCCGCAGTATCAATGAAAGGG
>JAABSL010000111.1 GCA_011390415.1 Desulfobacteraceae bacterium | reverse complement strand
CATCATACCGATGATCATATGGAAGCATTAAATGCCATGTTTGAAAAGCGGGAAGCCCTTTTTACCGGCAAATAATCCATTTTTTCTTAGCCGCAGACCCGCGCAGGCAAACGCAGATCTTCTTTATCTGCGTCCATCTGCGTGAGTCCGCGGCTGATTCATTTTAATCATTTACAGGACTGACCATGAACCAACTTGCTCCTTTGAATTACCGGATCAGCATTGAACCGGATCTTGAAAAATTTGTATTTAACGGATTTCTGGAACTGACGATTGAGACTGATGAACCTGTTGATCATCTGGAACTGAATGTTCTGGAGCTGGATATTCAGGAATGCCTTGTGCGCGGTTCCGGCGAAGACTTGAAATGTCGTTTTTCAGTGGATACGGAAGCTGAAAAACTTTGCATCCCCTTTGCTGATGCAATGATTGGCATGATAAGGGTTTTTATCCGCTATTCCGGAATCATCAATGACAAGATGGCGGGTTTTTATCGCAGTCAGTATGTTTCAGACGGCAAGACATACCCCATTTGCGTGACCCAGTTTCAGGAATCAGACGCCCGGCGGGCGTTCCCCTGTTTTGATCATCCGGGTAAAAAAGCGGTGTTTGACATTGAACTGATCATCGACCGCCATCTGACCGCCATTTCCAATCAGGATGTTGAAAATGAAACGGAAACGGAAAACGATAAAAAGAAAGTCATTTTCAAATCAAGCCCCAAAATGAGTACGTATCTGGTGTTCTGGTGTGTGGGAGAATTTCGCCTGAAAGTGGACCCGAAAGACCGCCGGGTGCGGGTGGCCTTTTTGCCCGGCATGGAACCCTATGTTGATTTTGGCCTGGAATTCGGCAAAAAAGCGCTGGCCTATTGCGAAGATTATTACGGCATTGCTTATCCGTTATCCAAGCTCGATCTGATCGCGATTCCGGATTTTGCCTTTGGCGCCATGGAAAACTGGGGGGCCATTACCTTTCGGGAGAACCTACTGCTTTTTTATCCGGGCATTACATCCAAAGCCGGGGCTGAGCGGATTGCGGAGGTGATTTCCCATGAAATGGCCCACCAGTGGTTCGGAAATCTGGTAACGCCTGCGGACTGGCAGTATTTATGGCTGAATGAAAGTTTTGCCACCTATTTTGGTTTCGGTGTGGTGGATCATTATCATCCGGACTGGGAAATTTGGCCCCAGTTTTTGTATTCCCAGACCTATCCGGCGCTTGTGCGGGACGCCTATCTTGAAACCATACCCATTGAAATACCCGGCGGGGAGCATGTGGTGATCAATACCAGCACGGCGCCCATTATTTACTGCAAAGGCGGCAGTATCCTGCGCCAGATCAACGGATATATCGGTGAGGAGGGTTTTCAAAAAGGGGTGCGGTATTATCTGAAAAAATTTGCCTATGATTGCGCTGGCAGTGAAAATCTCTGGGAGGCATTTGAAACCGTTTCAGACAGACCGGTAGTGGAAATGATGCGGTCCTGGCTGGAGCAGCCGGGTTATCCGGTTATTGAAGTAAGGCGTTCAGGCAGCGAGCTGACGCTTTCCCAAAAGCGATTTTCATATCTGGCCAATGGGTCTTCGCAAATCTGGCTGATTCCGGTTTCCATCAGTGTGCGAGATGAGAATGAAGAATGGCGGGTTTCTGATTTTTTAATGGATACGAAAACCCGATCCTTTGATTTAGGCAGCAAAAGAGCGGTTTATAAAATAAA
Source organism: Desulfobacteraceae bacterium (assembly GCA_011390415.1). GTDB lineage: Bacteria > Desulfobacterota > Desulfobacteria > Desulfobacterales > Desulfosalsimonadaceae > SURF-3. The sequence goes on along the minus strand of JAABSL010000111.1, from coordinate 87,381 downwards.
CACCGGCCAGACGGGGTTTTATCGGGTAAACTATAGGGACCCCCAAAACCTGAAGAAACTGGGCAGTGAGATCCTTTGTCAAACCGTGTCCCCGGAGGACCGTTGGGGTCTTGAAAATGATTTCTATGCACGGGTGGCAAGCGGAGATGAATCACTTGACGCCTATCTTGATTTTCTAAAATATTATGCGAACGAAACAGACTTTCTGCCGCTGATCTGTATCGCCGATAATCTGCGCCATGCCTATCTGTTGTCCGGAAATGCGAATCAGCAAAAAATTTCAATAATCGGCATCCGGCTCATAGAAGAGGTACTGCGAAAAATCGGTTATGCGCCGCAACCGGACGAGGCCCATACCAGGGGCATGCTAAGGGATCAGTACGTCTGGCTGGGGATATTTCTGGGTTCAGAAAAAGTGGCGGCATTTGCTGAAACTGAATTTCAAAAGCTTGTACGCGGCGGATCTGTTCATCCGGACATGATCAAAAGCATCATGCAGGCCGGCGCCTTTACGGGCAATGCCGACACACTCGACTGGTTCATTGAGCGATTTGAAAACACGGTCAGTGAACATGACCGGACCAATGTGTTATCCGCTCTGGGCTGTTTTCAGGATCACGACGTTTTGTCTGCGGTCTGCAGTTTTACGTTAACCAGAGTGCCGCCGAGAAATCAGTCGATTCCCATTGCCGCAATGGCGTTAAATCCGGCGGCAACAGATGGGCTGTGGGAATGGTACACATCCGAAAAAGAGGCTTTTGCAACGTTTCATCCCCTGATTCATGAACGGGTGTTTGCGTCCATTGTCCCGGTCTGCGATGCGTTGAAAGCAGAAGATGTCCGGCATTATTTATCAAAAAATCAGGTGAAAATTAATCCGGGGGTTGTTGAGCTGACCCTTGAACGGTTGGAAGTCAACCACCGGTTGAGAGAAAAATTTAGCGACTAACAAATTGTTATTGGTTTGCAATCTGTATTTACTTTGAACCCTGTGATTGGTTACAATTATTTTTAAAAACCTGCGGTTTTCGCTGAATTCCGAGTTTCTTGACACATTTTCGCAAATTTGAGATAGTCTTTTGCATACATGTCCCTGTCTGTTTTTGTTTCCGTCAATTTACCTTTTTTAGGAGGAGGGTTCAAATGGATAAAATTCTTCGTATCAATATGAGTGCTGCCGATAAACCCGAGATTAAAGTAGATGTTTTGGGTGATTATGCCGGTCTCGGTGGCCGCGGTCTGACGTCTGCCATTATTTCAAAGGAAGTCCCGCCCCTGTGCCATCCCTTAGGGGCTGACAATAAACTGGTGATTGCTCCGGGTTTGCTGAGCGGGACGGCGGCTGCCATGTCCGGAAGAATTTCCGTGGGCTGCAAGAGTCCATTAACCGGCGGCATCAAAGAAGCAAATGCCGGCGGGCAGGCCGCGCAGGTTCTCGCAAGGCTTGGCTATGCCGCAATCGTTCTTGAGGGCAAGCCGGAAAATGACAACCTGTATAAGATATTAATTAATAAAGATGGCGTACAAATCACGGAAGATAATGCATTAAAGATGACGGGGAATTACGATACGGTTGATCGAATGAAATCGGAATACGGAGATAAAGTTGCCTGCATTTCTATTGGTCAGGCCGGGGAAATGAAACTCGGCTCTGCTTCCATCGCATTTACCAATATGGAATTCCGCCCCACGCGTCACGCCGGCCGGGGTGGCGTTGGAGCCGTCATGGGGTCCAAAGGCGTCAAGGTGATTGTTATCGATGATTCCGGCATGAAAATGCGGTCGCCAAAAGATCCGGAAAAATTCAAACAGGCAAACAAACTGTTTGTTCAGGGGTTGATGAAACATCCGGTAACCGGGGAAGGTTTACCTGCTTACGGTACGAATGTGTTAACCAATGTGGTGAACGAAGCTGGCGGGTTTCCAACGAAAAACTTCAAGAGCGGACGGTTTGACGGTGCCCCGAAAATCAGCGGCGAAGCGCTGGCGGAAATGGAAAAAGAACGTGGCGCCAATCCCACTCATGGATGTCACCGGGGATGTGTGATTCGATGTTCCGGGATATTTCATGATAAACAGGGGAATTATCTGACCAAGCAGCCTGAATATGAAACGGTCTGGTCGCATGGGGCAAACTGCGGCATTGATGATCTGGATGCCATTGCCATGCTGGATCGCCTGGATGATGATTTTGGTGTGGATACCATTGAAATGGGTGCTACCATCGGCGTTGCCATGGATGCCGGATTGGCTGATTTTGGCGATGCGGAAGCGGCAATTAATCTGGTGAAGGAAGTCGGCAAAGGGTCACCGCTGGGTCGTATTCTCGGCAGTGGGGCAGGGGTGACCGGGAGAGTTTTCGGGGTGGAACGGGTGCCGGTGGTCAAAAACCAGTCGATGCCGGCCTATGATCCCCGGGCGGTTCAGGGCATGGGGGTGACGTATGCCACCAGCACCATGGGGGCGGACCATACCGCCGGATATTCAGTGACCGCAAACCTGCTGGGTGTGGGGGGGACGGTTGACCCGTTAAGCCCCAAAGGTCAGATTGAACTTTCCCGGAATCTTCAGATCGCCACCGCAGCCATTGATTCTACCGGCATGTGTCTGTTTATCGCATTTGCCATATTAGATCAGGAAGAGACCTTTAATGCCATGGTTGAGATGATCAACGCATTTACCGGCCTGAGCATGACTGGCGACGATGTGACTGAGCTGGGTAAAAAGGTTTTAAAAATGGAAAGAGAATTCAACCGCCAGGCCGGATTTACTGAAAAAGACGACCGGCTGCCGGAATATTTTCTCAAGGAAAGCCTGCCGCCCCACAATGTAACGTTTGATGTTTCCGACGACGAACTGGACAGTGTGTTTAATTTTTGAATGATAAACCACAGCATAGAGGTCAGGATCACTATTGACGGGGATGATTTTTCAGTATTCCAGGGGCTCTTTGCCTATGGTTTTCGGGTAAGCGTTGAAGCCGGAGCCACACTTTTTGATATCCTCTGCCGTCAGATCGGTATTTCTGAAACCTATATCAACGACCGGGTTCAGACGGTGTTTTTAAACGGAAAGGCGGTGGATGATCCGGTCCATGAAATCGTCACTGACAATGCCGTGATTGCGCTGTCCGCGGCCATGCCCGGGTTGGCCGGTGCGGTTTTCAGAAAAGGGGGGATGCTTTCGTCCATGCGCTCTTCCCATGGAGTGCGGTCCCCTGAGGTTTCGGTGACAAAGCAGCAGAGTGTGGTAACCCTAAAGTTGTTTAACCTGATCGCATCGGATCTGGGAGCTGATTTTCTCAACAAGGGTATTTTTGTCAAAAGAGATCATTTTGTCCAATACTTCAACTGGAAAGAATCTCAGCTAAAATCTGTTTGCCTGAAACTGACAATCGACGGGAAAAATCATGAAATGGATGATCTGTTTTCCATTCGCGAGTCGGAAGGTGATATTTTTCTGCATGTAGATTCTGTATGATGGATTATCCGCCGCCCACGGGCGGAAACAGGCCGACCCGATCACCGTCTTTTAGTTCTGTGGATCTGTGTGCGTGGACCCCGTTTAAAAAAATGAGTTTCACGGACGGGTCCGGGACGCCCATGGTGTTTATCAAATCACTGATCACCGAATGGGTCGGGAGTTCTTTAATGCAGGTTTTATTTTTTGCATCTGCCGGCAGATATTTTGCCAGAGACGCGAACAAGTGAATTTCGACTTTCATTGATATTCTCCTTTTTTCAGGCAATATTTTAACGGCTTGACGGCGCAATGGAAAGCATTAAATGAATTCAGGGTCGGAAGAAAATATTATAGATGATATCAGGGCCCGCTCCCGGGTTCTAAAAGATCCTGCCGGCCGGGCCCTATCGGTCATTACGGAAACTGAAGCCTTCGAAATCGCCAAAAAGTTTGATTGTTTGCCGGGTGATGTTTATTTTTTTTCTTTAGGGGTAGATATCTGGCCATACCGGTATGTCCGAAATCACAGCTCCCTGACGCCGCGCGATCAACAGACACTGGCGCGATCATCGGTAGCTGTTATCGGATGTGGCGGACTCGGTGGTTATGTGGTTCTTCTTCTGGCGAGAATCGGCATTGGTTCTATGATTGTCGTTGATCCGGACCGCTTTGATGAAACCAATTTAAACCGGCAGGCGTTTGCCGTTTCGGACACAATCGGTGTAAGTAAAATTGATGCGGCCGTATCGGCTGTGAAATCCGTTAATCCGGCTGTTGTCATCAAAGGATTTCCAACAGCTCTGAATTCTTCCAATGCATTGAAAATTTTACACGGCACTGATGTGGTCGTGGATGCTCTGGATAATCTTCCGGACCGTGAAATGCTTTGTAATACGGCCCGACAAATGAAACTGCCGCTGGTTCACGGGGCCATTGCCGGCTTTGAGGGGCAGGTCGCTACCATTTGGCCTGATGATACGAAATTTCAGGCGCTGTTTGATAAAAACGGCGCAGGTCCAGGAGATCCGGACATCAATGCGGAATCGATTTTAGGGGTTCTGTCAATCACACCGGCGTTTATCGCTTCTCTTCAGGCAGTGGAAGTGGTGAAAATCCTCCTCAAAAAGGGTAAACCGTCAAGCGGCCGCATTCTGTATGCCGACATGGAATTGGGTGAGTTTAATTATTTGGATTTTTAAAAATAGATATTAAACCGTAAAAGGAGGGACTGAAAATGAAAAAATTAGCTTTGTGTTTCGTAATGGGTGTTTTGGTTTTTTTTACGGCGGCAACTGCTTTCAGCCATTGTGAAATTCCGTGCGGAATCTACGATGATCCGATGCGGATAGAACTTCTCCGGGAACATATCACCACCATGGAAAAATCCATGAAAACCATCCGGGATCTGGAAAAATCTGTCAGTCATCATGCCCACATGCTGATTCGATGGGTGAATAATAAGGAAACCCATGCGGATAAATTTCAGGAAATTGTTACCCAGTATTTTATGACCCAGCGGATCAGCGTAGATGACGCAAATTACGCCAAAAAAATTCAAACCCTGCATGAAATGCTTATTTATGCCATGAAATGCAAGCAGACAACGGACTTAAGCCATATTGAGAAACTTAAAACCCTGGTGAATGATTTTGAAAAACTTTATTTTGATAAAAAGAAATAACGACGGATGATTTTTTAAATAGTTTGATGATTCAGCCAATAAAAACGTTGATCAGTGGAATGGCCCGGTTGGGTTGAACTACGCCAAATCATCTTTCATGGGAAAAAATAAAAAAAGGGCGGAATGATACTTTATCATCCGCCCTGTAAAAAACAGATTCCGCTTCGGTTATTTTTTTTTCAGCATCAGTCCGGCAAAACCGATCACAAGAAAAATTCCGGAAATCATGGCAACCGGCTGGCGATTTGAGTCGGCCGATGATGTGGCAATAAAACAGTTATCATCATCGTCATCATCGTTTATATCGTCGACATCATCCACATTGATATTGTCTGCAACTTCAGCCGCAACCAGTTCGTGGGCCCGGGTTGTGGGATGAATGCAGTCAAAAAATAAAAACTCATCATATGAACCGTTGAAACTGACAAAATCCCAATCACAGTTTTCATCCACGTTCAGGTATGTGGAAGTAGTATTGTCAAACACGTCATTTTGAATGACGTCATTTAAGTAAGTGAAGGCATCAAAGGATTCAACCTGCACATCCGCATGGGCGGATTCAAAGCCTGCAAGGGCCGTTGCCAGGGCTGAATTAAAACCCGTCACAACGCCGGAAACCTGCGCCCGGGTGGTGGCGTCGCTGGTATTGAAAGCCGGCGTGATTGAAAGATCGGGCAGATTAAGGACCAGAAAATTTCTGGCGCCATCCGCATACAGGGAGCCCATCTGGATTATAATGCGGCCCACGGAGTCTGTGATCAATGTTTCCGCATCGGATGTGTAATACTCTCTCCTGAAAAATTCCAGGCAGTCATTTCCGCCGATCCAGATGGTAAAAAGGGTTTTGTCGGCATTATAGGTGGGTGAAGACTCAAGATATGTGGTAATCTGTCCGGTCAGGCCCAGATTCGGGATAAGCTCGGCATTGATCAGGGCTTGAATCGATTCTCTTTCATGTCCAATGGTCATGGCACCGCCGATAGCGTAATTTTCCAGGGTCGCATCGAGTTCGTCTTTTAGATAATCCAGCCACACATCTCCGCCATAGGGAAAAGCGCCGTTGTTGGTCCAGGATTCCGGAGCTGGCTGACCGCTGTTAGCGATAAAGGTCGCATTATAAGCCGATAATCCGCCGTGATCGGACAGGCTGTCGCCAAACGCCACGATGTGGTTGAAGTCAGCGGCGCTTACACCGGTGCTGACACTTAAAAACAAAACAGTCAACAACATTGAAAACAGTGTTCTGTGCCGGAAAATTTTCATCATGTTTTCTCCTTTTTGTGCTTTGGTGAAGTGTTGCGGTTAGGGCTCTAAAAAGCTGTATTGATGCAAAAATATCAATAGAAAATCAATATGAAACGGAAAAATTGATACTCCCGAATTTCTGGGCCTTGCTCTGGGTTTCATATTCCTTTGACCGGTAGACATAGGCGAAACTGAGCTGGGCGCGACCCCGGCTCAGGTTTAACCCGGCCATAAGATCGCCCACCACCGGTTTTTTATCGACACTGTGGCTGTCGGTAAATGTGTTGCCGTCTAAAAAGATATTGCGAAGCACGGCCCGGCCTTCAGCGGAAAAAAACAGTTGCGCGCCGATTTTATTTTTCTCAAATTGAAGATCCATATCATCGAAAGCGCCGTTAAATGAACTGACAGCCCGGATGGGAAAAAATCCAAAATCATTGGAAAGATTCCAGCCGATACGGTAAGCAAGTCCCAGATTATAATAAATCAGGGCATTGCCAAGCCCTCCGCCGGAACTTAAAATCAGGTCATTGCCAAACCCGGACCCGATGCCGTATTTAATAATTTTTTTTTTGTGCTCGTACACAATTTCAAAAATCGGCTCATTTTTTAACTGGTTGTCCCACCCTTTGGGTTCCATGTCATCAAAAACTGTATGCACGGCTTTCTGGCATTCTTCCGCATAGGAACTGGGCCCTACAAGGCCTAAAGATATTTCAATGGTATCCATCTGCTGTTCCAGGCGGCTGTGGAAGCCGACGGAGATGTAGGAGATTCCGGCATAGGGACGGTCATCTTCGACAATCTCTTCAAACTCTATGTCTTCCGGCGTATAAATATTTTGACCGAATGCAAAGGTGACATTTTTTTTCCGGTCGGAATATTTTTCAAACGGAACATATTTTATGATCGGATACAACCATCGGTGGGGCCATATATCTTTGGGATACTGGTCACGGATACCGGAACTCCAGGTCAGTTTCAGGCCGCTGCTGTATTCCCCGTCTTTTCCGGCGAAGTAATCATTTTCAAGATACATACTGAACGTCTGTAAATTTTTTTCAGGCAAGTCCTCAGCCATAACTTCCGGGGGTATGGACAAAACAAATAAAAGAAAAATACAAATAAATATAATTTTAACGGGGCTTGAAAGAGAAAAGGGCTCATCCAATAGAGAATTAACCGGCATCAAGTTTTCCTAAGCACTTTGTTTATCAGATGTTAAATTTTTGTCATGTGAAATTCTTTTGGTGAACCAGGTTTTGATCACAGCATGCACCAGAGTTGCCAGCGGGATAGCGAAAAACAGGCCCCAGAGTCCCCATAAACCGCCAAAAACCAGCAAAGAAACGATAATGGCCACGGGATGTATGTTTACCACACCGGACAAAAGAATCGGAACAAGAATATTGCCGTCAATCAGCTGAATGACGGCATACGCCAATATCGCCTTGGTAAACTCCGGTCCGATGCCCCACTGGAAAAAAGCAATCAGCACCACCGGCAGGGTCATGACAGTGGCCCCGACATACGGAATTAATACGGATAATCCGATAAACAAGGAAATCAGCATGGCATAATCAAGGTTCAGAATGGTAAATGTGACATAACTGCCGGACCATACAATTAAAATTTCCCAGATTTTTCCCCGGATGTAATTGCTGATCTGCTGGTTGACTTCGTTCCAGACTTCGTTGGCCAGGTCGCGATTGTCCGGAAGAAAGGATTTGATCCAGCCCAATATCAGTTCTTTGTCCTTTAAAAAAAACAGAACCAGAAAAGGAACCAGCACAAAATAGACCAGAACCGTGATCAAGCTTCGCACCGACGCAACGGAAAAGAAAAGGGCCGCCTGGCCAATTCGTGTTAATTCGGATTTTAAAAAACCGATCACATTATTGATCTGGGTTTCTGAAATAAATTCCGGATACTTTTCAGGCAGCAGCAGTAATTGTTTCTGGATATTGGAAATCATGGAGGGCAGATCGGAAATCAGCTGGCCGATTTGTTGTGAGATTAATGGCAGCAGTCCCACCAGCAGCAGCAGTGAACAGAAAATAAATAATAAAAAAGAAATTAAAACGGATATTTTTCGGGGAATTTTTAATTTTTGAAGGGTTGCGACGATTCCTTCGAGTAAATACGCAATGATCAATCCGGCAAAAACCGGTGTCAGCATATCTCCTAAAAAAACAATAACGAGAAACCCGGAAATAAGAAGGAACCAGAGAATAATAATCTGCGGATCGGAAAATCGCTGGCTAAACCAGTCGCGTAACATATTGAGCATGGATGCGTCCGGGATTACATAAAAAGAATTACTAAATGCCGATTTTTGAAAGAAATGTACAGATCGAGTTTACCGTATTTACCAGCTTGGGATATGATGCATGGAGTTCCTTGACAGATGAGGACAATCCTTCCGTGGAAATTCTTATCAAATACGGATCCGGCGTGGCGCGTGTCGCTTCATGGGCGGAAATTTTTGTAAATCCCTTAATGCTTTCAGCGGTCTCTTTTTCTGTTTTGCTTAACTCGGTTATCTCGGTATTTAATTCATGAAGAAGTTCAAAATATTCATTTTTTTTGGAATCCGGAATATTCGGCGACTGTTTGATTTTAGATTCAATTTTCTCAAGTGTATGCTTTAACATGTGTTCCCCTTTACTTAGAATTAAATAAATTTCATAACAAATTATTCAATAAAGATCAATTGAATGTCGGTGTTTTTATGATTTTGTTGATTTGGGATGTCGCTTCAGGCAGATGATGATGCTGAAGGGAGAAAAGAAGATATGAAACCGGGCTGGTTTTTTATGTGAACCGCAAACAGAATTTTAAAAATATTAACCTTTAATTTTTATATCCAGATGACTGACAAATTCATCAGCGGTGATGGTTTCCAGTTCCAGCAGGGACTGAATCAAAAACCCATCAAGTGCTGCAATGATCAATGCGGAGAGTACGTCATGACTGCTTATTTTCGGTTCCAGCATGGAAAATCCGTCTATGATCATCTGTTTCCACTCCTGATATTTTTTTCGGAACCGGTCTTTTAAATCTTCATTATCGTTTAATGCCTGCTGAATGAGGTATAAATGAAGACGCCCCCGGGTGTCGGCGTCTAAAATCCGTTCAAAAAGGATTTTGAGTAATTCCTGCCAGTTCATGCTGCCTTTACTGTCTTCAATAATGGCAAACAGATTATCCGAGATCTGGTTGATGTGGGCGTCGGTGATATCAAATATCAGTTCATTTTTGGATGCGTAATAGTAATACAGGCTGCCTTTGCTGATGCCGGCTTCTTCGGCAATGTCTGCCAGACTGGTTTTTTCAATCCCCTTCTGAACAATCATTCGCGTTCCCGCTTCAATGATCTGCTGTTTTTTGACGGCCTGTTTTTTTGTTTTCTTATCTTTATTCAATGAGAAATCCTGTGTAGAAGATGGAGGCATCTTGTCCTAATTTGAATCGCTCAACTTAGGTTTTTAATGTGGCATGGTCTTGATCATCGTTTCGGCAAATGATTATTGTGCATGTAAGGGCGAATAGCATTCGCCCATTCCGGTTTAATTCCAAAAGGGCGTATTCAATACGCCCCTACGATGGCGGTGGCCGAAGCAATGACCAAGAGCAGGCCACTTCTCCGGCGGGTAAAATGTGGGTGAGACGCGGCCTCAAAATTATACTGTGCGAACTATGCACTATTCAGAAGAGCCGCGAGATCCGGCAGGCCGATGTCTTCAAGAACCTGTTTTGTGGGAATGCCCTCTTCATCAAGTCTTCGCAGCGCATAAAACTCGGCAAGCATTTTATCCATGTCCGGAACGCTTCCTTCGGTGGGTCCTTCCGTCATCGGTGTCATCAGGCGTTTGGGCAGTCTGTCATCTTTTGCGCGTGCGCCGAACAGATTGGTCAGGCCCCGTTTCAAATACCAGACCCGCCGTCCGATTTCCAGCACTTCATCGAGTGTGTAGTCGAAACCGGTGGCAAAGTTGACCAGATTCAGCGCCTGGGTGGCATTTAAGGGCATGCCGCCGAGATTGCAGAAAATCGCGCAATTTGAAAAAAACATGCCGTAGTCCTGGGCCACCACATTTAATTGTGCCCGCTCGTCACTGCCTTCGGGAAGGTCTGCGGACAACTCGGGGATTTCGGGAATATAAATCATCCCCCCTTCCGCTTCAAACGTCAGGCTGGCTTCATGGCAGGCACCCCGGGGTGATATGGCATATGCCAGCCCAAATCCGTGAGCCCCCCTGGGATCGTGCATGGGGGCTTCAAGTCCTTTGACGGTGGTCAGAAAGTCTGCGGCATTGCCGCCGATATGTTCGGCCGCTTTTGCGCTGCCCTGGCCCAGGATCGCCCCAAAGCCTTCCTGTTTGGCGATTTTTTCAACCATTTTGACGATTGCTGCTGAATCGCCCCATGTCAGGGCGATGCCATCGGTTTCCTTTTCCGTGATTAAACCGTTTTCAAAACACTCGATGGCAAAGGCAATGGTCGACCCGCAGGTGATGGTGTCCATGCCGTACCGATTGCAGATATCATTGGCTTTGGCGATGGATTCAATGCTGGAATTTAAGCACATGGTGCCAAACGTGGCAATGGTTTCGTATTCCGGTCCGGGTCCTTTTTCCATCTTAAACGGACCGTCTTTTACTTCCGCATTTTTTTTGCATGCCACACCGCAGCCATAGCAGGTTTTATGTCCGGCGAAAATTTTTTCTTCAATTTCCGTGGGCCCGATATCGTCAATATCGTCCCATTCCGTCATTTGCCAGTTTTTGATCGGGATATCGCCGCTGATGATGCCGACATCCATATGCGCTGCGGTACCGGCGGCATGAATGGCACTGATACCGATACTTTCTTCATACACTTCTTTTAGTTCGGCTTTCAGTTCGTCAAGCTTTTCCGGCTGTGCCACCTCAATTTTTCCGGTGCCGCAGACAAAAACCGCTTTGAGCATTTTTGAACCCCATACAGCGCCCATTCCGGTGCGGCCGGCCGCATGGCCTTTATTGTTGATCAGGGATGCGAAACGGATGCATTTTTCACCGGCCGGGCCAATGGCCAGCACCTGTCCGGCTTTTTGGGTTTCCGGTTTCAGGTCGGCTTTTAACTGATCCGTTACCGTATAGATATCCTGGCCCCAGTATTTTTCCGCATTTCTTATTTCTACCGTTTCATCATGAATAAAAAGATAAGAAGGGGAGGCGGCTTTGCCGGTGATGACGATTCCGTCATAACCGGCAAACTTCAGATGCGCACCGAAAAATCCGCCCACATTACTGTCTCCCCAATAACCGGTCAAAGGGGATTTTGAACAGACAGCCCACCGCGCCACGCCGTTTAATTTCAATCCGGTTAGCGGCCCGGTCATCAAAACAAACGGGTTGGCTTCAGATAATGCGTCAAAAACCGGATTGTCCTTAATTTGCTCCAGATAAATACGGGTGCCGAATCCTAAACCGCCGATATGCTTTCTGGCAAACTCCATGTCCAGCGGCTTTTTTTCAATGCGGCCTGAAGACAGGTCGACATAGAGGATTTGTCCGGTATAACCGCCCATAATGCTATTCTCCTGTAAAAATTTAAATTAACGGCTTCGTAAACAATTTCCAAATAACTTATTCATAAGCTTTTGAAATGATAAACAAGTTATTTGATGATACAGTGGGAATTCATCACCAAGAAAAGCTTTTTACGCACTGGGTGGCGTATAGGCTTTTGTAATATTATATTCTCCATATCCGTTTGCCTCCAGATATTGCGGATACATGGAATAAGACGGTTTGATGGCCGGAAGCAGTTTCAATACCTTGGGAATCGGGCCTTTTGCCACCATTTCTTTTCGGGTCAGGGCTTTGGTCAGATTCACCATGCCGAACCAGAATCGATGGGCGATGTCTGCGGACATCGACATCTCAACAATGGCTTTGGTATCGGTATCGTGGGGTCTGACATCGATTTTATCGCCCGAGCAATCAACCACAACCACGAGATCCGGGTCCGTGTAGTTAAACCGGATAATCAGCCCGGATTTAAGCAGTTTGTCGGCAATAAGCGGTGTGTCTCCCATGTGTTTAAAAAAACCAACCAACACTTCTTCAAGTTTTTCAGGCGTTTTAAAAGTTCCCATGAGCGTTTTTCTCCTTTTTTTTTAGTAAGCGTTTTTGATATACGGTAACAGTTCTTCTTCATCCATATCTCTCGGGTTGTAAAAAGAAGTGCCGTCGTTTAAGGCGCCTTCGGCAATGGCTTCGAGCCCCTCTTCGGGAACCCCCACATCTCTTAACCGAATCGGCAATGCGTCCAGGTCATTTAATTGTTTTGATAATTTTCTTACGGCTGCAATGGCCAGTCTTGCGGCTTCATCTTCTGATAAGCCGGAAGCGTCTTCTCCCATTGCGGGCAACAGTCGGACCAGCTTTTCTTTGATTTCTTCAAAATTATATTCCATGCCAAACGGGAGGAATATGCCGTTGGCCACGCCATGGGGCACCCGGTACAGACCGCCCGTGGCATGGGCCATGCCGTGGATGCAGCCGCACATGGAATGCGTAAAGGCAATTCCGGCCATGGTTGAAGCGATCAGCATGCCGCCCCGGGCTTCCACATCCTCGCCGTTTTGGGTGGCGGTCACCAGATTTTTAAAAATCAGTTCGACAGCGCCCATGGCAAATGCATCTGAAATCGGGGACGCCTGGGTTCCCACATAGGCTTCGATTGCATGGGTTAAGGCATCCATGCCGGTGGCTGCGGTCATTTTCGGGGGCAGGGTGATTGTCATCTGCGGGTCCAGCACCGCCAGGTTCGGCAGCAGAAATTTATCCGGAAATGCCAGTTTTTCCTTATTTTCTTCATCATAGATCACCGCAATCATGGTGACTTCACTGCCGGTGCCGGCGGTGGTGGGAATCACCACATGCGGTTTGAGGGGCCGGGTCAGGGTATGGGCGCCGGAATAATCATCCACCAGGTCGCCGCCTTCAGAAAATAAAATATTCACCGCTTTTGCCGTATCAATGACACTGCCGCCGCCGATGGATATAATACCCTCCGCGCCGGACGCTTTAACCTGATCCGCGCAGGTTTGAACATCATTCAGACGGGCATCCTGGGCCACATCGAGATATTTTCCGGTGACTTCAAAACCGGCTTCCGCCAGCCCGTCGGCCACTTTCTGCACCAGTCCAAGGTCGTTGATAATATGGTCGGAAACAATAAAATATTTGGTGATTCCAATGATATCAAGTTCGGGTTTTAAATCTGTGGCAACCCCGTCTTCATAAACAACCTTGGTGGGATTATAAAACTCAAAAAATTCAGGCAGCATGGAAAAACTCCTTGTTACGGGTTAAAAATTAAGTCGGCCAACCAGTTTAGTTTTTTAATTAACACAGCATTTTTATCCAGTCAATCAAATAATTAATATGAATTTCGACAGTTATAGATGTTTATAATTACATTAAATATTTACCAGATTGCCTGTAAATTGAATAAACATGGTTTATTCCTACGAGGTGTGTTTCTCGCGCCCATTAAAAAGGTTGAAAAAGGGAAAAACTTGTTTTAAAAACAGATAACTTTTTTATTTATCAGAAAAGATATTTTACAGAAAACTCACGGAAAGGAATTTATTTTGAGACTTCAATTTTTCATTGTCATATTGATGACAACTATTATGTTTACGGTTCCGGTGAAAAGCTGGGCCGCGCCTTGAGGGTGTTCGGCTCCGTCACGGAGCACTTCCCCGGTGGGGAAGGGCGGTATTGAAAATCGCGTGGAACAGATGAAAACAGGTGCCAAACCGTATTATGCGGGTTTACGACTGGGTGGATTATATGACTCCGAGGTTGGATCGGCATCTGAAGGCGGGGACGCCGGCAGTGATACGGCATTTGCGGTGTCCCTGTCTGCGGGATGGCAGGCGCCTTTGACCGGCGATTTTGGCGTAAGGCTGGATTATGGCGGGTATGCGGACTTTCATCAGGATTTTGATGAATATGACGTGATTGATCAGAGTATATCCTTAGAACCCCAGTATGCCGTCGGGCCATTGACATACAGCCTGCCGGTGGCCTTTAATTATGCCATGCAAGACGGTGAAACAGATTATAACAAGTATACCGTTTCACCCACATTGACATATTTCATTCCACAGACCAGTCAGGCCATGGCGGTGTATGGTATCGGTTCAATTATTGATGACCGGGACAATTTCCTGCTGGATGAAGATGCCGAAGCCCTGGGTGCCGGGTGCGCGTATCTGCTGTTTTTTCAAAATTCCAGCAGAATTCGTCTGTCTCTGGATTACCAGCATTCGATATATGACGCGCGGGTGATTGATTACCAAACACTTTCAGTTTCAACAGATGAACGGGAAGATGACCTCATCATGGCCGGACTGGATATTCAATATCAGTTAACTGAAATTTTTGGCGTTTACACCAATTATTCGTTTATCCATTCCAATTCAAACGTGGATCTCTATGAATATGACCGGCATATGGTCGAAGCAGGTGTTGCGTTTAAATTTTAGAAAATAATTGATCAATTGTTTGTAAATTAAGTAAAAAGGCGCCGCAACATTTGTTGCGGCGCCTTTTTTAGTGGTGCGATGGATTTTTGAATTACTCGTGCTTGCCGATAATGGAAATACTGCAAATGTTTTGAAAGGGAAAGCCGCCCAGATTATGGGTCAGCCCCAGTTTGGGATTTTCAAGCTGGCGTTTATCCGCCCGGCCGTGAAGCTGCAGGTACATTTCATAGAGCATCCGCAAACCCGATGCGCCAATGGGATGGCCGAAGCATTTTAAACCGCCGTCCACCTGACAGGGCACCCCGCCGTCCAGATCATAAAAACCGTCCATGACATCCTTTATGCCTTTTCCCCGTTCCGAGATATGAAGATCTTCATAGGTGACAAATTCGGTAATGGAAAAGCAGTCGTGGACTTCCATCATGCTGATTTCCTCTCTCGGATTCGTTACGCCGGCTTCTTTATATGCCTGGGTACTGCATTTAGATGTCGTCATGAAGTGGTCGCCGTCCCAGTCATTATAAGCGGTTTCTTCTCCGCTGCTCAACGCCAGCTGCAAGGCTTTGACCGACACAAAATCCTTCTTACCCATTTTTTTGGCGATTTCCGGCGTGGTGACAATGGCGCAGGCTGATCCGTCGCTCACGCCGCAGCAGTCAAACAAACCCAGCGGATGCGCAATAATCGGAGAGGCCATGATCTGCTCTTCGGTGACCTTTTTCTGTAAATGGGCTTTGGGGTTTAAAACGCCGTTGGCATGGCTTTTGGCGGATACATGGGCAATGGCCCGCTTTAAATCCGCGTCTTTGACCTTATATTTGGCGCAATAGGCACTGGCCAGCTGGGCAAATGATCCCGGCGCCGTCAGATTCGGCCACCACTGCCACAACAGGCTGCCGGTGCTTGATCCGCCGCCGGGCAGACCCCCGTATCCGGTATCTTTTAATTTTTCCACCCCCAATGCCAGGCAGATATCATATGCCCCGGATGCCACCGCATAGCAGGCGCCCCGAAAGGCTTCGGTTCCGGTGGCACAATAGTTTTCCACCCGGGTGACCGGTATCTTGGGAAGCCGCAGGGTGGTTGCCAGCGGCATCGCGGTTTTACCGACATTGACTTCATCCATGCAGGTCCCGAACCAGGCGGCACCTATGTCATTTTGTTCGATCCCCGCATCTTTCAGGCATTCTTCATATGCTTCCAGCATCAGCTCTTCTGCGCCGACATCCCATCGTTCGCCGAATTTTGTGCATCCCATGCCGATAATTGCCACTTTATCTTTTATTCCTGTAGCCATGATTGTTCCTCCTGATTTATATGGCGATTCCTGTTTGTCTGTCTCTATATTTAAGGATTGCCATTTGAATTACATTTTAAAAATTTTACCGATAAGCTGGGATTTCATCACATCGCCGTCAATGGTGAGTTTGCCCGATGTAAATGCTTTCATGGGATCCAGCTTTCCGGATATCATGTCGATAAAATCAGTGTCAGCAATGTTTAAGGTGCAGGTGGGCTTTTCAGCTTTGCCGGATTCGATGGCGCAGGCGCCGTCTTTAACGGTCACCACCCAGTTTCCGCCGGATGGTCCGGAAATATTGTACTGAAAAACCGCATCCACCCCTTTCGCCGCCTCCGGATTAAATGCCTCCGGCATTTTGTCGAAAATTTCCTCAACAGACAAACCGCCGGCGGGTTTGCCGGTGGCTTCTGGTTTTTCAGTTTCCGGAGCAGGCGGGGTCATCAGGTCAAAGAGGGCGGAATTCAAATCATTAAATTCCTTGGCACCGTCCATGTTGTTAATCTGATCCATGGCGTCGATGATTTGTTCCGGTGTGGGCGGATTTTCCGCATCCCCCAGCTGAACCCCGGAATTTGTGAGAATGGCGGCCCGGTTGAAATATCCCATGCCGGCATTAAAAATTTTGCCGCTCTCGGCACACTCTTCGCTGCAAAGATATAAAACAATCGGAGAGACAAATTCGGGTTTCATTTTTTCAAATATTTCAGGGGGCATGATGTCTTCCGTCAGGCGGGAACCTGCCAGCGGTGCGATGGTATTGACATTGATGTTGTATTTTGCCCCTTCCAGTTTCAGCGTGTTCATCATGCCCACAAGGGCCATCTTGGCAGATGAATAGTTGGTCTGACCGAAGTTGCCGTACAGACCGGCCGCTGATGTGGTCATAATGATCCGGCCGAAACCGTTTTCCCGCATCACTTTAAATGCCGGTCGGGTGACGTTGTATGCACCGTTTAGATGGACTGCCTGAACGGCCGCCCAGTTTTTCGGGTCCATTTTGACAAAACTTTTGTCGCGAAGAATGCCGGCGTTATTGATGACGATATCCACCCGTCCGAAAGTGTCGAGGGCTGTTTTGACCAGATTTTCTCCGCCTTCGACAGTGGCAACATTATCGTAATTTGCCACTGCTTTGCCGCCGAGTGCCTCGATTTCCTTGACCACGAGATCTGCGGGTGCGCTGGAGCCCTGTCCGGAACCGTCCCGGGCGCTGCCCAAATCATTGACCACAACGGCGGCTCCGCGTCGAGCCAGTTCCAGGGCATAAACACGTCCCAGCCCGCCGCCGGCACCGGTTATAATGGCGACGCGGTCATTAAAATTAATTTTGTTCATTTCTTCCAGTGCGCCCGGTACCGGTGCGGCTTTCCAGAAATAATTGACAAATCCGCGTTCTTGGTCATCGGTTCGAATGCGGAATTCCATCTGAACCGGCAGGCCGACTTTGATCTCTTCGAGTTTGCAGTCGGTAAAATCGGCCATGAACCGGCCGCCGCCCTCAAATTGAATCATGCCGTATTTATGGGGCGGGTCTACGGAGACCGCCAGCAGGTCACCGGTATAAGTTTTGATTTTTGCGGGAATGTCCGCAAATTCATAATCATCCTGGCTGTGCCGGGCAACACAATCAGGATTGACACATACCTGGGTTTTGGGAAACTGCGGCGTGCCGCATTCTCTGCACTTGCCTCCCACAAGACCTAAGAGCATTTTTCGCCGGCGCCACAAGGTCGTCATGGCGGTCTGGGTGGGGGCTTCGGCCCGAATTCCCATTTCCGGATGAATCAGACCTCTGAATTTGAGAAACTTTAAATAATTATCCGTGGTTTCCTTATTGTCCAGCGTCTGTTTGAATTTCTTTTTTCCTGCCAACTTTTTCATGTTTTCCGTGACTTCAAACAAGAACGCACTGCATCCCTGGCCGAAGCTGGCCATGAGAATTTTGTCACCGGGTTTGGCATCGTCGAGGGCCGCTGTCATCATTAAAAAGGGGTGGGCCGTGCCGGTCTCGCCGCAGACTTCATGCAGGTTATCAACTACCTTTTCCGGAGTTGCCCCGAGTTTTTTGGCGATCTTTTTATGTTCGGCCTTGAAAAAGCAGGGATATACGAGCCTGTCCACATCCTCCATGGTGATATTCAACTTGTTCAGCAATCCGTTGACTGCTTCCGGAATGATTTTTGAGTATCCCTCGTCGCGGATCCAGCGTTCTTCCCAGGTATAATCAAATTTTTTCAGCGCCCCCCGGTAATGATCCACAAAATCATACGATACGGAATAAGAACCTTTGAATTCGGCAATTACATCCGTGTCGCCAATGGCAAAAGCGGCCGCCCCGTCCCCGAACCACATTTCATAAAAATAGGCGGGCTTGGTTTCCCGCTTGTCCGCCGCAGCAACCAGGATGTTTTTCCGCTCTCCGCCCTTGACGGAATCGATGGCGGCGAGCAGGGCATTGGTCGATGCTTTCTGGGAGGCGGTAAAATCAGACGTCATGATATTGTGCGGCAGGTTCAGGGCCGTGGACACAATGCCGGCGTTCTGGCGGTCGGCAAAGGGCAGGGTGGTGGAAGCGAGAAAAAGACCTTCCATTTCCTGTTTGTCGCTATCTTCCAGGCAATTCCGGGCGGCGGCAACCGCCATTGTTATGGCGTCTTCATCCCAGTAACACATGGAACGCTCTCCCTGGGCCACCATGATGATGGCAGGCGCAAACCATCCCATACTTTGAAATATCGACATCCGGTTTAATCTTAATCGGGGGATATAGGCACCGTAAGATGTTATTCCAATCATTTTCTTCTCCTCTATGTTTGTGGTCGAATATGTTTAGGCCATAAGATTAAAGGCTATGGGGATAAGCCTTCTGTCTTTTGCTTTTCACCTGCTGTCTTCATTTTAATTTAAACAGTTTTTCAATGAGCTGGGATTTCATAATATCTCCCTCGATTTTCAATTTGCCGGACGTATAGGCCTGCATGGCCGGTAAAACGCCGTTGATCATGTCAACAAAATCGCTGTCTGCCATAATCAGGGTGCAGGTGGGTTTTTCGGTAATACCGGTATTGATTTCACAGGTGCCGTCTTTGATGATGCAATACCAGTCCCCCCCGCCGGGTCCTGTGATCTTGTATTGGAAAACAACATCCGTATCCTTTGCCGCATCCGCATTAAACGCTTCGGGCATGGCATCAAAAATGGCGGCAACAGAGGATAATTTTTTTGCGTCATCTGCGGCACCTTCAGCCGGCGCCGGTGCATTAAAGGCATTCATGGCATCACCTACCTGTTCATTTAATTCAAAATATACTTTTCCGTTTTTCAGGGAGGCAATGGTGTCAAAGTTGTCAATAATATCTTCAATGTCCGGCGGATTTTCGCCGTCGCCGATGGTTGTGCCGGTGCCGGTCACCACGGCCGCCCGGTTGAAAAATCCCATGCCGGCGTTATAGACGTTGCCGGTTTCTTCGCATTCTTTTGAACAGAGGAAAAGGACCAGGGGTGAGACAAATTCCGGTTTCATTTTATCAAAAAGCTCCGGCGGCAGCACATCTTCCGTGAGCCGGGAGGCGGCAATGGGGGCAACGGTATTGACTTTAATATTATATTTTTTGCCTTCCAGTTTCAGGGTGTTCATCAATCCAACCAGCCCCATTTTTGCCGATGAGTAGTTGGTCTGCCCGAAATTGCCGTATAAACCGGCAGCCGAGGTGGTCATGACAATTCTGCCGAACCCGTTTTCCCGCATCACTTTAAACGCCGGCCGGGAAACATGATATGCCCCGTTTAAATGAACATCCAAAACTGCTTTCCAGTTTTCAGGTTCCATTTTGATAAAGCTTTTATCCCTTAAAATGCCGGCATTGTTGATCAGTATGTCGACTTTCCCGAATGCATCAACTGCGGATTTGATGATGTTTTCACCGCCTTCGGCAGTGGCGACATTGTCATAATTGGCAATCGCCTCTCCTCCCAATGCGTTGATTTCATCCACCACTTTTTCAGCAGGGGTCGAGGATCCGCCGCCGGAGCCGTCTCTGGATCCGCCCAGGTCGTTTACCACCACTTTTGCGCCGCGTTTTGCCAGCTCAAGGGCGTAAACTTTTCCCAGACCCCCGCCGGCTCCCGTAATAACGGCTACCTGGTCATCAAACCGGATTTCTTTTTTCGGGATGTCGCCGAATTCAAAAATACCGTTGGTAATGACTTCTTCTCCGGTTTTTGAATTGATTGTTTTCCAGACGGCTTTATGGTCATCGGTTTTCCAGATCTGGATTTTAATGGGATCCCCCGGATACAGGGGCCGTGAAAACCGGCATTTTAACCGCCGGACTTTTTCCGGTTCCCCGGGTGTCAGAGAATTCATCAATGCCCTGCACGAATACCCGTAAGTGCATAAGCCATGCATGATCGGTTTTTCAAACCCCGCCATTTCGGCAAATTCGGAATCCACATGCAGGGCGAACACATCGCCGGAGAGTCTGTAGAGCAGGGGCTGGTCCAGGGACGGGGATTCTTCGATTTCAAAGTCCGGTTTTCTGTCCGGAAATTCAAAGATTTCCTTAGGTGCGTTTTCGCCGCCGAATCCGCCGTCAAACCGGGAGAATAGAGTCATGACGCTGGTAAACAGTTTTTTCCCGTTGGAGTGCCAGGTATCGCTTTCACCGACCACCAGGGCGCCTCTTTTTTCACCTTTATCATAAATGCGGGTAATCTGGCCCTTGGTGGTTAAGGTCCCTTCCACCGGAATGGGCTGGTGGAAAATCAGGTCCTGTTCCCCGTGTAAAATGCCGGCCAGATTGATATTGGCATTTGCGGCATAATGGGACAGAAAATCAAAGATAGCGGCAATGGAAAAAGTGGGGATCACCTTTAAATTTTTCTCATAACAATAATCCAGGTCAGAAAAACCGGCGCCAACGCCCAAAGCATACAACACCACATCTTTCCAGTTGTAGTCTTTGGAGACCGGGCCCAGTTTTTTACCGATGGAATCCAGGTTAAGAGCCATTTTTACTCCTCCTTGTCTGATAATTTAAAGTTTGGAATCGATTTAAAAATATATGGTTGAGGATAAATTGTAAATTTATCATAGGTGCTTAAGGTGCTTAAGAACGAATGGTTGCCGGAAACATCAGGTCTTAAAGATGATTGTGGCGTTAATTGGTTGATGTATTTTATTCATCTTTTATTCTAATCAATTTGTTCCAACAAATGATGGGGAAAATGATAAGCGCTTTTTATAGCCCTGTCAAAAGTTTTTTTTGAACATTGTTCTTTTTTTTTAATATCTGTTCGAGACTTGTTAATGCTTAAAAACATTCATTAATAAGGAATTGAAAAACAATATTGACTTGTTTGTTCTGAAAATATAATGTTGTTGCCAACAATTGATTCCATCAAACGATGGACTATTTATGCACATTTAAGTAATTATTGCCGGAGGCGATATGACTGAAAACGGCGCTTTGAGCGGTTTAACAATACTTGATCTGTCCCGGTTGCTGCCGGGGCCTTTTTGTTCGATGATTCTGGCGGATCACGGCGCACGGGTCATTGCCATAGAAGATAAACGGTATGCCGCGGAAGCGGGCATCAACGCGTCCGTGCTGCGAAACAAAGAACATATCACATTGAATCTGAAATCCGACGCCGGACGTCAGATTTTTTTGAAGATGGCCCAAAAAGCCGATATTATCATCGAAGGGTTCCGGCCCGGGGTCACCCGGCGTCTGGGCGTGGATTATGATTCAATCAATAAAATCAATCCTGAAATTATCTATTGTTCCATTTCCGGTTACGGACAGACCGGGCCGTATCGGGATACTGCCGGACATGATGTCAATTACCTGAGTGTGGCGGGTGTTCTGGACTTGATTGGCGACAAAAACGGGCCGCCCGCAATTCCCGGAATTCAGATCGCGGACCTTGCCGGGGGCGGAATGTATGGCGTGATCGGCATATTAATGGCACTCCATGCCCGGCACCGGACCGGAAAAGGGCAGTATATTGATATTTCCATGACCGACGGGGCCATGAGCCTGCTTTCACTGGTTTTAAGTATCAAACAATTTACCGGTCAGCCGGTGAAACGGTCTGATTCCATCCTTTCCCATCGATACGCCTGTTACAATACTTATGAAACCGCAGACAATCGGTATTTGTCCCTCGGCGCAGTGGAAAACCGGTTCTGGAAAAATATTTGCGAGTATTTTCAAAAACCGGAATATATTACGGCCCAGTATGATGATGGCAGAAGACTTGAAATTATTGCGTTCATGCGGGCCAAATTTAAAGAAAAGACCCTGGATGAGTGGTGCAGCGCTTTAGACGGGCTCGACTTCTGCTGGGGACCGGTCCGGAATCTGGACGAGGCCCTGGAAGATCCCTTGTTCAAAGAAAGAGAAATGGTTGTTGAATTAGATGATCCGCAGGGAAAGGCGGTAAAATTTTTAGGCTCTCCGGTCAAATTGAGCCGGACTCCCGGCTCCGTTCGAACATTGCCGCCGGCATATGGCGAAAATACCGCAGCTGTTCTCAAAGAATTCGGCTATTCGGACGCGCAGATAAAAGAATTTGCGGCGCAGGGCGTTTTTTAGTCTTCAGTAAAAGTCAAAATACCCGGGTGAAACGTTTCAAAATCAGAAATGCTCAGCTCAGGGATCAATAGATAAATTAGAGGGCATCATACATGGCATCATCACTTGAAAAAGCGAAACAGAACCCGGATTCAATGAAGGCAAAAATTCTGACTGCCGCCCGAAAAATATTCGGTGAATACGGATTTCACGGAACTACTACCCGGATGATCGCAAAAGCGGTCAAGATTGATATATCCACGTTGTATTATCATTGGGGGGAAAAGGGGGATCTGTACGAAGCCGTGATTATGGATGTGACCGAAGGCATGCGGCAGAAACTTATTGAGGTTGAAAAAATAATCAAAGGCCGGCCCCTGGAAGAACGGATTGAAATCGCTTTGGATGAGATGGCGGATTATCTGTTTGAAAATCCGGAAATATCCAATCTGACCCTGTTCCGGTATTTTACCAAGATGCGTCACGGCAGCATTCTGGATTTTAAAGTCCCGGAGTATATATCGGACATTGCCTATTCCATGGGGCTTTCCGAAGACCGGAAAAATGTCCCCACAGATGTTAAAATGAAGGTGTTATCCATAATGAACGCCATTCACAATTTTGTTTCCGGGGAAAATTTTTTCCGGCCCATGATGCAGCTGGAACGGGATGAATATATTCGGGCGGCAAAGGATACCCTTAAATTTTTCAATGTCACCGCGTTTTCTTAGAAGTTCCTTAATCCTGCACCATCAGGAATAATGGCTCGATAAATGCCGGATCTTGGGTATCCATCACGTGGATAATCTGTTGGTGCAGCCGTTTCTTGTGTTCTGCAAATATGCCGCGTTTTTTGTGAAATGTTTTTGCAAACGCCAGTGACTCAGCCAGCAGTGCATCGGCATCCGCGCATGCTTTTTCAATCACGTGGTGTTCGGCCAGTTCAACCGCATTTATTCTTTTGCCGGTGAGTTTTAGTTCATTGAATTTATATTCGGGAACGGCTTTTCGAACAAAGGCGATCATTCCCGGCAAAAAGGGGATTCCCAAATCCACTTCCGGGAAGCAGAAATAGCCGCGATCGGCTTTCATGAACCGGAAATCACAGGCACAGGATAAAATTGCGCCATTACCGAACGCATGACCATTAATGGCGGCGATGACCGGCACGGGCAGCAGAAGCAGTTTCTTGAAAACCGCATTCATTTCATACATAAACTTTTTGATATTGTCGAAGTTTTGTTCCGTGAATTGTTTTCCCAGCCAGTCGATATCAACCCCCAGGGACCAGCACTTTTGATCTGTTGAAGTGATGATGGCGGCGGTAATCTCTTTATCTTCTATGATCTCATCAAGAACCTGGTTCAGGCGCTGGCCAAATTCGAGATTTTGTCTGTTTTCGCCGTTATTTAATTTTATCAGGGCAACGGTTTCATCTTTTTCCCATTGGATCATCGACATATTCATTTTTCCTTATTTTATGAATTCTTATTTGACTCACATCATCGGATTTTGAGTTCTTCCATGCGCTTGGATATTTTTTGCTGAATGGCGAGCAGGTCTTCTTTGAGAATTTGCAGTTCCTGCATGCGTTCGTCAATTTCGACCAATTTCTTTTTGCCGTAAGCAAAAGTTTTTTTCAACTGCTGTTCTTCTTCCATGTTAAAATTGGCCAAACCGATCATTTCGGAAATTTCTTCAAGGGAATAGCCCAGCCGTTTTCCCCGAAGTATGAGCTTTAATCGGGCGCGATCCCTTTTATCATAAACCCGGTGATTCCCTTTTGTCCGTTTGGGTAAGATCAGGCCTTTTTCTTCGTAAAATCGGATTGCCCGGGTGCTGATATCCAGTTCATCGGCAAGCTCTGAAATGGTAAATAAAACAGTTTCTTTTATTTTTTCATGGGTCATCTGGGGCCTCTTGTGTTTAACGGTTAAAAAAGCAGCGCACGGTAAATTTCACTATAAGCAACTTTTTACATTTGCAGCAAGGATCAATCAGGGCAAGGTTTGCCATAAACAGCATCCTGGTTTATTGCTTTTGTAATGCGGCACGGTATAATTTTATTTTTTAAACCATCGTCTCCGTCAATCAGCACCCTGACGTAGTTTGAACTGACGCCGGTTAATTTTTGTGTGGCGGATTCGCGTTTGTTTTCAATTAAAACGTCAACTGTCTTACCAACCATCTTTGAATAAAATTCAAGTTTTTTTGCACGGCTCAGTGCTAATAATTTATTGCGTCTTTCTTTGATAGTATCCGGGCTGACGTGATCCGGAAAGGAACTTGCTTTGGTGCCCGGCCGGGACGAAAAAGGAAAAACATGAAAATAAGTGACTGGAAGAGCCGCCAGCAGTGCATAGGTGTTTTCAAAAGCCGCGTCGGTTTCGCCCGGAAAACCGACCATGATGTCGACGCCGATGGCCGCATCCGGAATTGACTGGTGAATTTTTTTAACTAATTTTTCAAACAGCTGAGGACCATACGGCCGGTTCATTCTTTCTAAAATATATTTATCCCCGCTTTGCAGGGGAATATGAAAATGATGACATATGCTGTCGGAACCGGCGGCATATTTTAAAAGATCATCGGTCAGTTCCACCGGTTCGATGGATGACAGCCGGACTCGGCCAACGGTTTTTGCACCCTCAATTTGCTTTAAAAGAGTTAGTAAAGAGCAGGGAGGGGAGAAATCAAGCCCGTATTTTCCCAGATGAATGCCGGTTAAAACAATTTCCTGCCGCTTGGCGGCCGGCAGCGAGCCGATCATGGATATTACGTCTTCCGGCAAAACACTGCGGCTGGGCCCCCGGGTATAGGGTACAATACAATATGAACAAAAATTGTCGCAGCCGTCCTGAATTTTGATAAAGGGGCGGGTCCTGTTGTCAATTACCGGCATGATGGTTTTGGGAAGATTTTTTTCATTGCAGAACTCATGATGCAAAAGAATCGGAACGGGTTGTTTTTGAAATGATGCCGATTCAGAAATAATCTGAGCAATGCGATGCTTTTCCGTGTTGCCGATAATATAATCAAGGCCTTTGATCTTTTGCAATGCCAGGGGGTCGGACTGGGCATAGCATCCTGTGGCCAGAATAATGGCATCGGGATTGTCGCGTATGGCTTTTCGAATCGCCTGCCGGGACTGCATAGCGGCTTTCTGGGTGACCGTGCAGGTATTGATGATGCATATGTCGGTGGCTTTTCTTCCGTTATTGGTCGGGGTCCGAAGTTTGTGCAATTCAGCGTCAATGGATTCGGATTCAAACTGGTTCACTTTGCAGCCAAGGGTGACCATATCGACGTTAAATGGATTCCGGATCTGTTTATTCATCAATCCATCCGCCGGCAATTATTTTATCATTAATATAGCAGACCGCGCCCTGTCCGGGGGTGACCGCCGGCTGGGGATCGTTAAACCGGATAACTGCGGACCCGGAATCAGGGGAGGGTGGAATCAGAATCGCTTCTACCGCTTCATGCCGGTATCGGATTTTAACCCGAACAGCAAGATCGATTGCCGGTTTTGGAATAAACCAGTTGATGTGATGCATTTTGAATCCCGTTTTATACAAATCTGTTTTCGCGCCCACAATCAGGCGATTTTGTTTCATGTCAATTTTTATAACATAGTAGGGCTCGCTGGCCGGGCAATTGATGCCGCGTCGCTGTCCGATGGTAAAATGGTGAAGCCCGCCATGGGTGCCGATTTCATTTCCATTGATATCTGTTATGATTCCCGGAGATCCGACATATTGATTCTGATCCGAAATAAATTTTGCATAACTGCTGTTTTGAATAAAACATACATCCTGGCTTTCTTTTTTTAACACCGGTGTTAATTTTTCATGTTCTGCCATTTCAATTACTTGCTGTTTGGTGAGTGCGCCAAGGGGAAAACGAACAAACGGAAGCACCTTTTGGGGTATCATTGCCAGAAAATAAGACTGGTCTTTTAAAGGATCGGCCCCTTTTTGCAGAAAATAAGAGTCATTTTGCTTATCAATTCGGGCATAGTGGCCGGTGGCAAAATTTGACGCGCCGAGTTTTTTCGCCAAATCCAAAAGGATGCCGAATTTAATTAAAGGATTGCAGATCATGCAGGGATTGGGCGTCAGGCCGTTGCGGTAGCTGTCGACAAAATAATCCACCACCGTTTGCTGGAAATACCGTCGGCAGTCCACCAGGTGGATCGGAATATCAAGCTGGTTCTGGATTTGACGCATCGGATGACCCGGCGGGCACTCGGATAAGACCACAGGCGCATCTGAATCTGTCCCGAAAGCATCCGGCAGCGCCGAGGCATGAAGCGGGCCGGGTTCATAACCGTTAACAAAATGAAGCCCAATAATATTTTTATACTTTTTTTTTAACAAAAAAGCAGTGACCAGTGAGTCAATGCCTCCGCTTATGGCAATTGCAGCGTCTGGTATCATTCAAAAAGTGATTCGGAAGTGGGTTGAATTTTCATTGCCCGGGTCAGGCATGTGGAAATGCAAAGTTCACAAACACTGCATTTCTTTTTGTCAAACTGAACATACATATCCGGACGGCTGATTGCCAGGGCGTTTGTCGGGCAGACAGCCGTACAGGCGCCGCAATGGATACACTTACTTTCATCCCGGGTTATTTCCTGGGAGGCGTTTTTTACAATAACACCTTGCTCTTTAAGATATTCAACCGCATTTTTAAAATTTTTTTTGGAGCCGGAAAGTTCCAGAACCATGATTCCTTCTTTGCGGGGAAGAATGGTTGCTTTTAAAATATTAAAAGTCAGGTCGTAATATTTGGTCAAATGGCAGACCACGGGTTTTTCAACTTCCCGACTGGGAAAGTGGAGCATGAGCAGTTTTGAATACAAGTTAACCTCCTATGTCACATGCATGAAAAACGCATTAATGGATTTTTTTCAAGTTTGATATAAATTAAAATTTGTATTAA
Organism: Desulfobacteraceae bacterium; assembly: GCA_011390415.1. Lineage (GTDB taxonomy): Bacteria > Desulfobacterota > Desulfobacteria > Desulfobacterales > Desulfosalsimonadaceae > SURF-3. The sequence goes on along the minus strand of JAABSL010000111.1, from coordinate 59,620 downwards.
ATACATAAAAATAAGTCAAACAATTGCTTGGGTAAACAAAAAAAACGTGGGTGTCTTTGATCAGACACCCACGTTTTTTGGGCTTTATTTTTTATTCAAGTGTTGAATCGTTAGAACGAAGAAGGTATTTAAAACATATATCCCAGTGTGAATTCAAAAACAGGAATAATCTCTTCATCACTGTCTTTTTTCCCATCCCTGTTTAATTCCGTCTGGTCCCAGTTGACATATCCGGCGCCGAGGCCGACTCGAAGATTCATATTTTCGGCAAAATCTTTTTCCAGAAACGTGTCAAAGCCTAATCGGTAACCCAGTAAAAGTCCATAAATGCGGCCGATTTCATCCACACCGTGGTTTTTCGTATCATAGTAGGAACCCACAAGTGACACAAAAGGCGAATTGCCGTCCTGGTGAAGATAAAAAGAGCATCCGCTGGCAAAGCCGTCTCCATTGAGCAACAATTGAAACGATAATTTAGAAAACTGAACCTCAAATCCGCCGCCGAATTCAACACCGTCGTTGCTTGCAGCAATTCCAATACGGGGGCCGACCCGAAGTTTTTTAGGTTGTTCGGCCATTGGTGCATCCGCTTCATCCGTCTCAGATAAGGATTCATCAGCCGGTTCCGCAGTCGCATTTTTCATCGCATTTTGGGTTTCTGTTGATGCGGAAGGTGCTGCCGCATCAGATACGGTCGGCTCAGGGGCAGGGGGGAGTTCATACAAACCGAAGAGGGATTTAATATTCTCAGCCGGTGCATTTTCGACAAAAGCTTCCTGTGTTCCTTCAAAATCATAAACCGCATGTTGAGTTTCATTACCGCCGGCCACATTGACAAGGGTGGTGTCCAGTGAAAAAAGGCTGCCAACATTTCCGATGATTCCGTAGATCACAAAGTCGGCATTGAGCTTATTTCCGATTTTCAGGGCACATCCCAGATCTGTACAGCTTTGTTCAAGGTCTGCCGCATTTTTGCGTTCTAAAATTTGCGCGACCTCATTATAGTCAAAGACTTCAAACATATCGAGGCGATTCAGCAACTCAGCAAAATTGCCGGATAAATTTTGACTTTCAGCAATATTAGAAGAAGCCGTGTCCGGATGGAAAAGTAATACGGCGCATGTTGGTTTCTCGCTGCAGTATCCAGGTATGGCAAGAACTGATAATAAGAACATGGATGCTAAGACAAATATTACTTTTTTCCGCCTCATTTTAAATCGCTCCCTCTTTACTGAAGATTTATATACCCCGGGTTTATATGTATTGGAGTTACCGATGCCACTGAAAAATTGTTATCATGGGAAAACTGTTTGGCCTGAAATTCGCATTTTTAGTTGTTAACATTGTTTAAGTTAAATGACAATAAATTAAATTTAATAGACGCAACTTTCCCGGTATTATAATAAAATCGGTCTGATTGCCATGACAGTGGTCAGGGAGATTATAGACGCAGGCAGGATTGAATAAACGGGCAGGAAATTTTTCATTATATGATCAGCGACTTGCCCCATAGAAAGTTTTTGGATCGAATCAATTTCCTGAAAGCAAGTCGGCAAAGGCGGACACTGAATTATTTTTCAGTGGTTTCCTTGATCATCATTGTTGACGGATCAATTAAGAGGGGCGGCTGGCCGTCCACTTGACCGTCAATCGAAAGTCGTTTGACCTGAATTTTATCCTTATACGGCATTAACTGAATGATCATATTAAAAAGGGACTGACTGTCGTCTGTATCAAATTGTTTGAGCAGCGTTACCGGATCATCGGCCTGATGCCGGTGGGTACGGATTGAAAACCAGACTGTTAAGTTATTTTTTTTTGCATATTCTTTCAAAATATTGAGCTCCGGCTGCATGGAATTTTCCACAGTCAGACCATCTAAAATGATTAATTGCGGTATAAAAATCTTTTGGGTGCTGAATTCATCAATCCGTGAAATCAACTTTGAAAAATCAAAGCTTTCTGTTTCAAACGTCATTATAAAGCGTTTGGTCAGCAATGATTCCCATAATTGTTTTGATTGTTTAACGTCATGATCCCGGGTGAGGTTTAAAAAAAGTTCCTGATACCATAAATTAACTTTGTCAACCGGGTCCTGAATGCTGACATGAAGAACATTTTTGTCCTTAAGCAGGCTGCTGATGGCAATTTGAACTAAAAATGCGGTTTTGCCCACACCGGCACGGGAGGTAACGGCACCGAAACTGCCTTTTTTTTCTGTTTCTTCGGTTTCATACCCCAGGAAACTGAGCGGGTCTTTCAGGATAAGCTGTTTTTTCAACATATATTGGTCCTTAAATCTGTATTTTGTGATTTAAAAATAGAATTAGCCGCAATTTTTACAAAAATTATCGATTAAGTGCCGGTTCTAGTTTTTTTTTCATTTTTTTTTTCAAGCGTTTCCAAAACGCTTTTGGGTACCTGTTTATAAGTGGAAAATTCCATTGTAAACTGGGCTTTTCCCTGGGTCATTGATCTTAAAGTGGTCGAATATCCGAACATTTCAGATAACGGAACCTGGGCTTCGATGGTCGTAATCTGGCCGAAATCATGGGAGCCGATAATGATGCCGCGTCTCTGATTCAGAGAGCCCATCACATTTCCCTGAAATTCTGCGGGTGATTCAATGACCACTTTCATTATCGGTTCATGCAGAACCGGTTTGGCCTTATAATACGCCTGGAGAAAGGCACCACGGGCAGCCGCCTGGAATGCCATTTCTGAAGAATCGACGGAATGGGCGGCCCCGTCATTGATGGTGATTTTTACGCCGGTCACCGGGTATTCCATCCATGGGCCCTTCGCTATGCAGGATTTAAACCCTTTTTCGCATGCCGGGATATACTGAGTGGGGATTGAACCTCCGGTGATTTTGTTTTCAAATACAAAATCTTCATCAGCAACCGGTTCCATAATGCCGGCAATACGGCCGTATTGGCCCGCGCCGCCGGTCTGTTTTTTATGCGTATAATCAAACGGCGTGACGGCGGTGATGGTTTCCCGGTATGAAACACTGGGTTCTCCGGTAATAATTTCCGCTTTGTATTCTCTTTTCATGCGTTCGATATATACTTCCAGATGCAGCTCACCCATGCCGGAAATAATTGTTTCGCCGGTCTCTTTGCTGATAAAGGTATTAAACGTCGGGTCTTCTTTGGTGAACCGGTTAAGTGCTTTGGCCATGCTGGTTTCAGAAGCATTGTTCTTGGCCTTGATGGCCAGCGAAATTACCGGATCCGGTATATGCATGGAGGTCATGGAAACATTTAATCCGGAAGAGGTAAATGTATCTCCGGAAACACAATCCACGCCAAATAGCGCACCGATATACCCGGCTTCAATTTTTTCGACCTCTTCCATTTGATCCGCGTGCATCATGACAATTCTGCCGACTTTGATTTTTTTGCCGGTCCGGACGTTAATACAGGTGTCGCCTTTTTTTAGTTCTCCCTGATACACCCGAATATAGGTTAACTGGCCGAACTGACCGTCTTCGAGTTTAAACGCAAGAGCGACGAGCGGGTCCTCTTTTTTGCCGCTTAAGGGAAGGGGCTCTTCATTCTTGTCTAAATTCAATGCCTCATTTTCAACATCCATGGGTGAGGGAAGAAAATGATTGGCTGCATCCAGAACCAGCTGAATGCCTTTATTTTTATAAGCGGATCCCATAACCACCGGCGTCAGTTTCTGCTGGATGGTTCCGGTGCGGATGGCTTCAATCAGCAGGCTTTCCGGTATCTCCGCTTCTTCAATCACAGCTTCCGTTAGCTCATCAGAAAAGATGGACGCGGCATCGACCAGTTCTTCCCGTTTTTCCATGGCAAGCTCCATCAAAGACTCCGGAATATCTTCTGTACGGATAATATCTCCGAATTCGCCGTCAAAATAAACCGCCTTCATGGCAATGAGATCAACGATTCCACTTAAATCCGCTTCAAGACCGATGGGGATCTGGACCGCAACGGCGTTGTGGTTCAGTTTCTCTTTCAGCTGATCAATCACACGGAACGGATCGGCGCCGCTCCTGTCGCATTTGTTGATAAATGCAACGCATGGCACTTTATACCGCTTCATTTGCTGATCAACGGTTATTGACTGGGACTGGACCCCGCCAACTGAGCAGAGCACCAGTATTGCGCCGTCCAGGACGCGCAACGCCCGTTCAACTTCTATGGTAAAGTCAACATGGCCGGGTGTGTCAATGATATTGATTTCATGGTCTTTCCACTGACAGTAGGTGGCCGCTGAAGCGATGGTAATCCCGCGCTCTTTTTCAAGCTCCATGGAATCCATGGTCGCCCCGACGCCGTCTTTACCGCGGACTTCATGAATCCGGTGAATTTTTTTGGTTAAATATAAAAAACGTTCTGTTAAGGTCGTTTTGCCGGAGTCAATATGGGCACTGATGCCGATATTTCGAACTTTTTGCATTGTTGGTTTCATGGTAATTCCAGTTTGATGAAAAACTTTGTAAATTAATAACCCACAGGTTATTGATGACAATCAATAAATCTTATAAAATTATAACTCATTTTCGCAAAAGTCAATAAAAATAAATTTTTTTTAGAAACAAAGTATCTTTAATTGTTATTCGCAAAACGGTATTAAAAAAAACCAAAAGCGAAATTTTAATATTTCATGCGTTTCGGGATCAGAAAATCAGATTGAATGGGAGAAGTATTGAAAAAAATGCCAGCAGCAGTTGTTATCTGCAGGTCCGGCATGTTGAGTCAGTGTTCTGCGCGTTTTCAGAACGATTGACGGCTGCGGTTGTCCGTTCCGATGATGAAGATGCGTTTCGGATATTATAATTATAACTCCAGTTTGTGGCAGCAGCAGATCTTCTTTCAGGCTGTAAAGGGTAGTAGCATTGGCTTCTTGGTCGAAGCGGAAGATCTTGGGTGCAGCCAGTTTGGAATGGTCCAATATTGCCAGTTTTGACTATATACCATTTTTTTTCAGGGCGAATATCAGAAGGGTGAAGGCATGCAGTCTTTTTAACCGGCGGTTCGCATCTTTTCATCAAGGCGGTGTCTGTGGAGCGAAGCCATACGGATACCTGAGCGCTATTCACCCGAACATATGTATTGCCTACATAGCCACGCACGTATTCAGCACCTGAAAGATCATTTATTCTTTGTCCTGATGACTGTGTATTTTGTGCTTTCTGAAGAATTTCAGCTACGAAATTTTCATAATTATTCACTTCCAGGTGCATGGCAGTTACTTTCTCACCGGTATAAGGATCTTCACCTCGGATTTTGTGTATTGTATAAGTGGGCGGAACCTTGGTGTCTGTATAATCTGCTATGGAAATATTGTGACGGCTCAGGTAGGCTCTTTGCGGATAAGCACTGCATAAGATATTATCATAATTATATTGAATTTCCAGATCAGAATCCAGTATGTAATGGTCGACGAGTGTAAAAGGGTAATTCCCGTCTGCCGGGGTATTGATTTTGGGTCTTGAAATTTCACTGAAGTACTCAGCCTGTTCATCATCAATATATTTATCGGTTTTAAATGTTTCAGAGGTGATTCCCATGTTCTTATGGGAAAGAAAAAATATGCCGTTCTGGATTTCACTCAGTTCTGATAACTGGGCACAGGCAGGATAGGGGGATAAAAAAAATACGGTAATATTCAGCAGGCATCCATAAAAAAGCAGGGCAATTAACGTACCGGTCAGCTTGTATGGCATGATTTCCTCATTGTTATAAGGTTTGCAGCATATCAGGTAATAAAATGGGTTGTTATGTTTAAAATTCTTTTCGTAAATATGTGTTGCCTGAAAATAAAATAATATATGTTATTTTTTTATATAGGAAAAATGCATTTTTGTCAATAAATACTTTGGGGTTTATTTGTCAGTACGGATAATTATTTCAGATAAAAAAACAGATGGTTTATGTTCTGATTAAAAAATATTGGCTGCATTAACCCGAGCGATAATTATGCGATCATGGGTTTGAATCAATCAGCCGGTCCAGGATTAATCCAAAAAAAGTATGATTTGTTGAAGAAAGAAACACCCACCCCAGATGTGTAAAACAGGATTCACATATGGATATCCGCCATTTGAAACCTTTAAACCATGAAAATTCTGCTGTGAAAGGTCCGGTATTCTGGCAGCCGGGCGCGGATTTAAAACAGCCGATATCAAAGAGAATACCGGCGGGGTTGGCAAATGTATGCTGGTGAGAATTACTCACGCTGATCGATTCCTCTTTAGAGGTTATTTTGTGGTTGCAGGTTTTACATAAAATAAATTTTTTATTAAATTTCTCTTCTTTTTTTTGATTTTTTTCCTGTAGAATAACTTTTGAATTAATCTTATTCGGTTTTTCCGCAGGGTCGCGCAATCTTAATTGAAAATGATCGGGTCGGGGGCTGCTGTAATCTGAAATCATTTGAAAAATAGCTTTATATTAAATTATGCATTATATTCTGGCAGATGTCAGAATGAACGATTGTTAATTTATCATATACTTTAGCATAAATCATTGCCATAATACTATTTTTTATTGCTTACATGGCAATAAGTTTCTGAAATCAATTGACTTTTAATTTTTATTTTTATATGTATCGAAATTTTCTCCAATCCCGATTCAGAATACTCAAAACGGTGTAGTTATCCATGTGCGGTATAAACGGACTGGTATCTCCTGACCTGTCTTTTGAGGAGACAACCACCCGCCTAAATCAAATGAATAAAATCCTGAGACATCGCGGACCGGATAATTCCCGCAGCGTCTGTCACAGCGTTTGCGGCCGGACAGTCGGGTTCGGGTTTGTGCGTTTATCAATTCTTGATCTTGAAACCGGGATGCAGCCGATCCGCTGCAAACTTGATGATACGTCCATATTATGCAACGGCCAGATCTATAATTACATCGAGCTGAAAGAAATTGTAAAAACAGAATCTTTTGTTTCAAAAGGCGACATAGAAGTGGCATTGCATTTGTATCGTGCAAAGGGAATCGATTTTCTGTCGTTTTTAAATGGCATGTATGCCGGGGCCATATTGGATCCGGGTCAACATCGCTTGTTGTTGTTTCGAGACCGGTTCGGGATCAAACCGCTTTACTATCTGAAAAACAATCATAATTTTCTGTTTTCGTCTGAAATTCAACCCCTTTTCGCCGGCACCGGCATTCAACCCGAAATCAACGCTCCTTGTCTGGCCAATTATTTTACATATCGTTATATTCCGGGCAGCGAGACCCTGTTTAAAGGGGTTTACCGGGTGCCGCCGGGGTCGTTTCTTTGTTATGACCTGGCCTCCGGTGAATACCAGATCAAAAGATACTGGGATTACCGGCTGGATAATGTCGATCAGGATATCACATTAGACGACGCAACCGGCCAATTTCACGAGCTGTTTGCGGATGCGGTAAAAATCCGGTTGCGTTCGGATGTGGAAGTCGGATCTTTGATCAGCGGCGGCATTGATTCTTCCGCGGTATCAGCCCAGGCGGTTTCTCATCAACCTCTGATGCGGCTTTTTTCCGTGGCTTTTGAAGAACCAAAATACAATGAACTTTCACACGTTAAAAAATTTTTAACGACAAATCCGGCAAAATTTAAATCAGCACAATTAAATTCCCAGGTGTGCCGGAAAAATGATCTTGCAAGACTGCCGGAAATTGTACGGTCCCTGGAAGAACCGATTTCATTGGGAACATTGCTGCCCACGGACATGGTTTGTGAAATGGCCGCAAAGCAGGTGAAAGTGGTTTTAACCGGGGAGGGTGCGGATGAAATTTTTGGCGGATACCGTAAATTTATGATTGAACGGGCAGCGTCGCAGTTTCCACTGCTTGCTCCGGCAAAGCAGAACGAACTGCACAGTATTTTTCCGGAACTTAAATCATATCTTGGCCAAAGAAAAAGTGATCCGGGCGAACGATATATTCAGAATGAAGCATTGTTTGATTCGAATGCGATTTTTCGTCTGACAGGGCAAAAGCCGCAGTCAGGGCAGTTTGCCGAAGATGCCATTCCATGGCTTGCCGGCAATGAAGATCCGGTGAACCAGGCCATTGCGTATGAAACACGTTTCAGGCTGCCGGATTACGTTATTTTACGACTGGACCGTTTGTCCATGCGGCATTCCTTAGAAGCGCGCACGCCGCTGCTCGATTATCGGCTGGCCGAGTTTGCCGCGACCCTGCCGGTTCACCTGAAGGTGAATCTTGACGCTGTCAGGGAAAAATTTGTCTGCAGCGAAGCATATCTGAAATATCATGTGCTGGATGCCGAAACCGCGCGTCGCCGGAAACAGCCCTTTACCATTCCCATGGCTGACTGGCTGGCGGCCCCCCGGACCTTGCCGGATTTTTTGCAGGATATCCTTTTCGGAAATGTTATCCGCCGGCAGGGCATTCTTGATCCTGATTATGCCCGGTCTCTTGTGGGAAAAGTTTCAACCCGGGGCATCGGCCCGGCAACATTGGTGTCTGCTGCGGATCAGGTGTTTTCAATAATCATATTCACATTATGGTATCAGGAATTTTTTTCCTGATACCTGCTCAAAGGTACTTTTTTGAATATGCAGGACCGACTTGACAAACTGATAAATGAGTTCACGCAAAAATATATTGATGCGTTATCCCGCCTGAAAAACAGAGGCCGCAGAAGTTACGGTTTTGAATATGAATTTCTCCCGGCCCGAATTTTAACCCGCGACGATGTGCAATCCGTTGCCGGGCTGCTGGCAGAAATCGGTTTTTCCTCAAACTGCGATGGCCATCAGGCGGAAAATGGACTGCGGGTCGGGTTTGAGCCGGGAGGACAGATTGAATACGGCAGTCCGCCGCTGTTTGCAGATGATAATATTTTGTTTGATTCATTGTTGCTGTTTATCCGGCAGACAAATGAAACCATCCGGGAGCGTCTGGGGATCGAATATATTGGAACGGATTTTCTGCCGGGGCGCGCCGAAGCGCCGCTTTGCCTGACAGCTGATCGGTATGTTAAACTGCATGAGCGCCTGGCAAGGGTCGGCAGCCGGGGACTTGAAATGATGAAAGGAACCGCTTCCATTCATTTGCATGTAGTGATTTCTGATTTTGACGAAATCCTGCCCTTGTTTAGTTTATTATGCAGGCTTTCATCTGCAGATGAATTTAAGATGTCGCGGGAAAGAAAAGATATCTGGCAACATACGGACGCGACCCGCTGCGGCAGGCCGCCATGCTGTTTTGAACAACTGGGCGCTTCTGAAACCCTTATCCGGCGACTGATTCATTTTGCCCTTCACGCCGAAGTTTTGGGGGAAGATGTTCCATTTATCAATTCTTCGGATTTATCTTTTGATGCGTTTTTATATCACATGACCACATTGTTTACGGATATACGGTTCAATCTCAAAGGGCCGACCCTGGAATTAAGGACCATGGACAGTATGCCACTGGCGCAATTTCGGCCCCGATGGCAAAAATTTATTTCTCTGCTTGAACGCATATGACTGACAAGGAGTTTTAACATGACGAAAATCGATATTTTTACAACCCGTTCCTGTCCCTATTGCACGCGTGCAAAAGCCTTGCTGAAGCGTAAAGGTGTTTTGTTCAATGAGTTTGAAATCGACGGAAATCCGGAATTGATCGCAGAGTCCGTGAAAAGAAGCGACGGAATGCGAACGGTTCCGCAAATTTTTATTGAGGATTATCATGTCGGCGGATATGATGACTTAGCTGTTTTAGATCAGAACGGAAAACTGGATTCACTGCTGGGAATCGATAGCTGAATGTAAACGACAGTCTTTTTTGGGAGGCATAATACATAAATGAATAAACGGAAAAATACCAGAAGTCAGGTATGGCCGGATACAAAAGCAACGTTAAGAGTTACGGAAGACTATGGCGGTGGTTCCCGATCCCATATTATGATATCGGGCATTGTCCAGAATCTTGGCTCAAACGGTTTTTTTATCGCAACTGAGGAGATGGTGCCGATTCCGGCGAAAGCAGAAATTGTTATTGATTTTGATCCGGAATCAAAATCGCCTGCGTTTAAAGTTCAGGCATCCGGTCAAACTGTTCATATGACAAAAGGGGGGATCGGTGTCCGGTTTACCACAATTGATTTAAACAAACTGCAGAAATGTATTATTGCGAAAATAAACAAGCTTGAAGAACAAGCAAAATATAAAATTGGCAGCAATAAATAGTATTTTACTTGTTTTTCTTAAATTTTCCCCTGTTCCCCATACCGTCTATCGTACAGAAAACAATAAACGGAAAAGTAATAATGAACTCGAAAACAAACCCTATGGGAATGGTAATTAATATTAACGGCAGGTTGACCGTGTAAAACTTTATTTTTCGGAGTGTTTTGTATGATTTGATCAACATTTTTGTTCTCTATTACATATAAAATATAAATTAAATAAAAAAAACCGCGATCCGGAAAGAGCGCGGTTTTTTTAATATATGGTGCCGAAGGCCGGATTTGAACCGGCACGGGCGTAACCCACTACCCCCTCAAGATAGCGTGTCTACCAATTCCACCACTTCGGCAGTATCTGTAATTTTATTCAGGAGGCGTTGGTGTGGGATTTTCCGGAACAACCGGTGCCGGTTCCGTCGGCATCCCTTCAGATGGCATCTGTGGGGCCGCTGTATTTTCTTCCGGCTGAACATCCCCGGGTGCCGGCTGGGTTGGTGCAAGCGGCTGTGTCTGCTGGGTTGCCGGTTTTATATCGGATACTACGGATTTTTCGCCGCTTTTCGATAGATAGGCAAGAGACAGCGAGGTGATCATAAACACCACTGCTGCGACAGTTGTCATTTTACCCAGAAACGTTGCGGCACCGGTGGTGCCGAAAAGGGCCTGGCTGCCGGCCCCGCCGAAAACAGCCCCCATACTCGCTCCTTTGCCGCTTTGCAAAAGCACGATAAGGATGAGGGCAATACTGACAATTACATGTATTGTTACGATTAATGCTGTCATAGTCTCAATTAAATAAAAAATTAAAAATGAATAATTCTGGCAAATGAGTCCGGTTTCAGACTCGCACCACCGACAAGCGCGCCGTCAATATCCGGCAAGGCCATCAGTTCTGACGCATTGTCCGGTTTGACGCTGCCGCCGTAAAGAATACGGGTGGCATTTGCGTGCATATTTCCAAATTGTTTTTCAAGCAGGTCTCTTAAAAATGCATGGACTTCCTGAACCTGGTCGGGACTTGCTGTTTTTCCGGTACCAATGGCCCAGACCGGTTCATATGCAATAACAAGAGAATGATGTTCATCTAAAATTAGACTTTCTAACCCTTTTGTTACCTGTTTGTCAAGTACTGAAAATGTTTTTTGATCGTCTCTTTGAGTTTCTGTTTCCCCTACACAGAGAATCGGAATAAGTCCGGCGGTGCTGGCTGTCTTGATTCTTTGGTTCACGGTTTCGTCTGTTTCCCCGAAATATTGCCGGCGCTCCGAATGACCGATAATAACATATTGGCATCCTGCTGCAATCAGCATGGGAGCGGAAATTTCTCCGGTAAACGCACCTTCTTTTTCCCAGAAGAGATTCTGTGCACCCAGGTCAATCCGGGTATCTCTTATGATCTCGGAAACAGCTGCCAGCGCAGTGAACGGCGGTGCAATCATAATATCGATGTCTTCAACATCAGATACCAGATTGGCCAGCTGTTTGGCTGTATCTGCTGCCTCGCTGATGGTTTTAAACATTTTCCAGTTGCCTGCGATCAAAGGAACGCGATTTTTCATAATGAAAACTCCTTCAATAAAAGGATTTCAAATCGGTTGAAAGATTGCAAAAATTTTAGTCCGGCAGCCGAAGGGAATCATCCGGCTGCCGGATTCATTTTTTAAAGCTGTTTTCCGATCATTTCCGCCAGGTCGACCATCCGGGTGGAATATCCGGCTTCATTGTCGTACCAGGAGAGAACTTTGACCATATTGTCGATGACGTAAGTGGTTGGTGCGTCAACAATAGATGAGAGCGGGCAGCCGTTAAAATCGCTGGAGACCAGCGGCAGGTCACTGTACCCGAGAATCCCGGCCAGTGAAGTTTCAGAAGCATTTTTCAACGCTGCATTGATTGTTTCGGCATTTAGCCCGGTTTTTTGAATGGTGACCACCAGATCCACAACGGAAACGTTCGGCGTGGGAACCCGGATGGACAATCCGTTTAATTTTCCGTTCAGTTCCGGCAGAACCAGGCCCACTGCTTTGGCAGCGCCCGTAGTGGTGGGAATCATCGAAAGGGCAGCAGACCGCGCGCGACGGAGGTCTTTGTGCGGCGCATCCAGTAATCGCTGGTCACCTGTGTAAGAATGGACCGTGGTCATCAACCCGGCAATAATGCCGAATTCGTCATTCAATACTTTGGCAATGGGCGCCAGGCAGTTCGTGGTGCAGGAGGCATTGGATATAATATGATGGCTGGCGGCATCATACTGATCAGAATTTACGCCCATCACAATGGTAATATCCGGATCTTTTGCCGGGGCAGAGATGATTACCTTTTTGGCACCTGCGGATAAATGTTTGCCGGCGCTTTCTTTGTCACGAAAAAGACCGGTGCATTCTGCGGCAATATCAACATTAAAGTTTTTCCAGGGTAGATTTGCCGGATCTCTTTCCGAAAACACGGCAATGGATTTTCCTTCAATTTCGATGGCATTTTCTTTGGGCGTAATTTCAACATCGAGTTTTTCATGAACTGAATCATAGGTGAGCAGATGGGCAATGGATTCAGGATCCATTAAATCATTCACCGCAACAATGTCTATATCCGGCCGCTTTAAAGCAGCCCGAAACACAAGCCGTCCGATTCTTCCCAGCCCATTGATTGCTATTTTAATAGCCATTTACAATATTCCTCCTTTAAAAAGTTTTTCGCATTAGGATGGCATCCTCAAGCGTATCTGAATAATAATCTGGTATTTGTGCTTCAATATAAAAACCGGCTTTTTTATAAAGACCAATTGCAGCCGCATTATGCTGTCTCACCTCAAGGAATGCTGAATTAATCCCTTGCGGCCCAATGGTTTTTATGCACTCATTTAAAAAGTTAACAGCAAACCCCTGATGCCGTTGAACCGGATTGACTGCGATTTTCAAAAGATGAAGCTCATCAATGATTAAGCGAAAACATACGTATGCAATAATCTGATATGTTTCACAAGAATTTTCAAGCTTTAAAACAAAATTATGTGAAAATTGACCGGCCAGTTCGTTTAAAAAAGATATCCGGCTCCAGGGGTTGTTAAACGATGCCTGCTCGATTTTTAAAACAGATTCCAAATCATTTTCCGTCATCGGGGCAATGATCATATCCGGCATCAGTCAGGTTCTTTTTTCACCCTTTAGGATACTGCTTGCCAGGGAAATGCTCTTTTTCCCATACGTTTCAATTGTTTTGGCCATCTGGTGAAGATCCATATCTTTTTTCCGGATGTTGACTGCCTTTAACAGTACCGGCAGGTTGACACCGGAAATAACTTCAATGCGTCCTTCTTCAAGAAACGTGTAGCTTAAATTGGAGGGCGTGCCGCCGAACATGTCGGTTAAAATCAGTATTCCTTTGTTGGAATCAACGGATTTTATCGCGGTTTTGATCTTTTTTCTGAGGGTTTCCACATTTTCGGTCAGGTTAATGGATACGGAGGTAACCAATTCGGGCTTTTCACTGAAAATAATTTCAGCCGTTTCCACGAGTACGTCTCCAAGTTGTCCGTGCGTCACAATAACTATTCCAATCATAAAAAATCCTGGTTTTTAATTATTAACATCAATATCCCGGTGGCTGATATTCACGGGGCGGCCGGGTTTACTGATATGTGTAAAAATGGTTTCGGCAATGACAACCGATCGGTGCCGCCCCCCGGTACAGCCGATTGCAATCGTCAGATAAGATTTGCCTTCCTTTTCATACAACGGAATTAAAAAATCAATAAGATCTTTGAATTTTAGCAAAAAAGTATGTGTTGCCTCATGATTTAAAACAAAATTTTTAACTTTATCATTTTTTCCGCTATATTTCGTAAGTTCCGGTATGAAAAACGGATTGGTTAAAAACCGTACATCAATGACCAGATCCGTGTCATGGGGGATGCCGTGCTTGAAGCCGAACGACATAATTTTAATGTGCATTGACGTGGCATCAACCGTGCTCTTTGCAAAGTTGAATATTATTGATTTCAGGTCATGAATATTGCAGGTGGAGGTGTCGATAATTCTGGCAGCCGCTTCTTTCAAAGGTTCCAGCAGTTTTTTTTCTTCACGGATGCCTTCAAGAAGGGATTTGTCGCGCACCAGGGGATGATGCCGCCGGGTCTGGCTGAAGCGTTTTAACAAGACGGTTTCTTCCGCCTCAAGAAAAATAATTTGAAAATGATGGCCTTTCTGCTGAAGGCCTTCAAAAACGGCGGGCCATGCATTCAGAAACCCTTTTTCCCGGATATCCATGACAAATGCAAGCCCCTTTATATCCGTATCGCTGTGGATCGGCAATTCGAGAAATTTTGGCAGCAGCTCCACCGGCATATTGTCGACGCAGTAAAACCCTGCATCTTCCAGGGCGGCAATTGCCGTGCTTTTTCCGGATCCGGAAAGTCCGGAAATAATAATTATTCTATAATTGGTCATTATTCGTGTGATGAAGATCTGCGTGTGTCTGGTTTGGATCCGGTTTTATGAAACAGGTGTTGATCTCGGACGATGCAACAGTAAGGCATCATTAAAAATCTTCGTCAATGTCTTGTATTAAGCGCATGACTTCATCCTTATCCTTTGCCGCCAACAGTTTCTCCTTAAATGAATTTTCTTTTAAAATTTTAGAGATTCGGGCCAACAGTTTCAGGTGAAGATCCGTTGAATTGTCCGGGGTGAGCAGCAAAAAGAAAATATGGGTCGGCTTATTGTCCATTGCATCAAAATTGACTCCTTTCCGGCTCAGGCCGACCCCTAAAATCAGTGTGGGCAGGTTTTTGAGTTTACCGTGAGGGATGCCGATGCCGTTTCCGATACCGGTACTGCCAAGGCGTTCCCGCTCAATCAGAACTGTTACCAGTTGTTTGTGTTCAATTTTTGTGATTTCTGACACCGGAAGGGTCAGTTCTTCAAGGACCCCTTTTTTATCAGTGGCTTTCAGTTCAGTGTTAATATTTTTCGGATCAAGAAAATCGAGTATATTCATTTTAACGGGTATATAATTTAATGTTAGTAATAGGAAAAAGCATTAATTTCTCGGCTGAATAACTCCCAGGTCGCCGTTTGCTTTTCGATAAATGACATTGACTTGATTGGATATTGAATTTGTAAAGACAATAAAGTTATCCGGGACAAGATCCATTTGCAGGCTTGCTTCTTCCACGTCCATTGGTTTGAAATCAATATTTTCAACTCTGATTTGCGGTATACTGCTTTCATCTGCAGCATCCGGAGGCATTGATGATAAATCCTCCGGCAAAGACTGGCGATCTTTGGTCTCGGATCGTGACCCCTGCCGATGATTTTTGATTTTTTGTTTATTTTTTTTGATTTGTTTTTCAAGTTTGTCCATCGCCATGTCGATGGATGAATACATATCTCCGGTTTTTTCCCGGCAATTAATGTTCAGTCGGTCGCCGATGATTTTGATTTCCGCAATATGGCGGATTTTTTCAACAGAAAGCACCACGTTGGCTTCAGCTGGATTGTCGAGCAGTTTGTCCAGCTTGTTTAGTTTGTTTTGCACATAGGACTTCAGGTGTTCGGAGGGATCGATGTTCTTAAATGTAACCGATATCTGCATAAATTTTATCCTCCTCAATATTGTTTGCGTTTACTCGAAGGGAGAATTCCCATCATTTCCCTGTATTTTGCCACAGTGCGTCTGGCAATATGAATATCAGAAGCCTCTAAAATTTCCGTAATTTTTTTGTCACTAAAGGGTTTTTTATGGTTTTCCGTTTCAATGAGTTTTTTGATTTTGTCCTGAACACTGGCCGACGCAATTGAGCCGCCGTTTGAACGGTTAATGGAACTGTTAAAAAAGAATTTCAGTTCGAAAATCCCCTGGGGGGTATACGCATATTTATTGTTGGTGACCCGGCTGATGGTGGACTCGTGCATTTCGATGTCATCAGCGACATCTCGCAGCACCATGGGTTTGAGGTGCGCAATGCCGTGATCAAAAAAGTCCCGCTGAAATTTGACGATGCTTTCCATGACATTGTAAATGGTTTTCCGGCGATGATGAATGCTTTTGATCAGCCATTCGGCTGAGCGCAGACGGTCTTTAAGATATGTCTTTGTTTCGTCCTCAATTTTTTCACCCCGGCGGACCGCTTTTCTATAATATGAATTAATATGGAGTTTCGGCATGTCGTCATCATTCATCAGAATCAGGTAGTCATCGCCTTCCTTATACACATAGACATCCGGCGTAATATAAATCAGCTGGTCGTCATTATATTTATCTCCGGGTTTCGGATCCAGGGATTTGATAATCCGAATCGCTTCGACCACACTGTTAATGTCTGATTTTAATGATTTAACGATGATTTTATATTGTTTGGTCTCCAGCTCTTTCAGATGATATTGGATAATATCCCGGACCAGCGGGTTTTCGATTTCCAGATAATTGAGCTGCAGCAGCAGACATTCCTTAAGGTCTGCTGCGCCAACGCCGGGTGGATCAAACGATTGAA
This sequence comes from Desulfobacteraceae bacterium, assembly GCA_011390415.1. GTDB lineage: Bacteria > Desulfobacterota > Desulfobacteria > Desulfobacterales > Desulfosalsimonadaceae > SURF-3. Next base: position 42,957 of record JAABSL010000111.1, on the reverse strand, counting down.
TCCGTGACACCATTTGACGGATTTTTTCATCCGAATGATGACTGATTCGGGCGATATCTTCAATTGACGTATCTAAATAGCCGTCCTTGTTTATGTTTCCGATAATCAGACTGCCGATTTCTTCTTCGTCGGGCGTGGGCTGAGTCATTAAAAGCTGCCAGCGAAGATGGTCCGCCAGTGATGTTTTGCTGGTGGTATACGCCTCAAGGTCCGGCGAGTCCTTGCGTTCACCTTCATAATGAATTTTGCCGGTGGAATTGTATTCATCAATATAATTGTGCCAATCCAGATAATTATCGAATTTTTCCTCGATAGTTACTTCTTTTGTTGTCAACCGATCGGCATCGGTTTTTTCAGTTTCTTCATCTGCTGAAACAATATGCACGTCTTCAAGGGTGGGATTTGTTTCAATTTCCTGCTGAATCATTTCCACCAGCTCAAGCTTGGAAAGCTGGAGCAGCTTGATGGCCATCTGGAGCTGGGGCGTCATGACCAGCTGCTGCTGCAGCCGGAGATTTTGTTGGAGTTCAATTGCCATAGTTTATAATTTGAATTCAGATCCTAAATAAATTTCACGGGCCGTCGGGCTGGCGGCGATTTTCCCGGGTGATCCGGATTCAACGACCTGTCCATTGCTTAAAATGTAGGCTCTGTCACATACCCCGAGGGTTTCCCGTACATTATGGTCGGATATCACCACACCGATGCTGCGTCTGGCAAGATGTTTTATAATATTCTGGATATCAATGACAGCTAGTGGGTCAACACCGGCAAAGGGCTCATCCAGCAGAATAAAAGACGGATCCGTGGCCAGCGCCCTTGTGATTTCAAGCCGTCTGCGTTCACCGCCGGAGAGAACCGCTGCTTTTTGCGAAGAAAGCCGCTTGATGCCGAGTTCGTCTAAAAGTCCGTCTGCTTTATTCAATTGTTCATTTCTGGATATGGGTAATGATTCAAGAATTGCCATTAAATTATCTTTAACCGTAAGTTTCTTGAAAATCGACGGTTCCTGGGGTAAATAACCGACCCCTTTTCTGGCCCGTTTGTACATAGGATAATCAGTGATTTCTTCGGAATCAATAGAGACATTTCCGGCATCCGGTTTTATTAACCCCACGGTCATATAGAAAGTGGTGGTTTTGCCGGCACCATTGGGACCCAGCAGGCCCACAACCTCTCCACTGTTGATCTCCAGGCTGACATCGTTGACGACCCGCCGTTTATTATATATTTTTACGAGATTTTTTAAAGCCAGGGTTGTCATTTCTGATCAGTAATCGAATGTTTTTCTTCCGGTTGAAATACCGCATTGACCCTTTTTCCATTGTCTCCGTCAACAATAATCTGGCCGCTATCCTGATAGATTGTTATTTTACTGCCGGTGATATAACTGGTTTGACTTTGCAGCCGCACCTCCTTGCCGGTTAAAACCATTGAATTTGTAGCGGCAACATACACCGCCTGGTCGCACAGACCGGTTTTGTCTTCAAATAAAATTTCGACATTTCCCGAGGCAATAATTTTTTTAATACCGGAATTATCGACCGTATCAATGGGTACGGTGCCGGCCTGATCGTCATAAAAAACCTGCAATTTTTCGGATGTAATCTTTTTCCCATCATAGAGTGCGATCACATGACCTGAAAAAATAATATGCCGGGTGTTCTGGTTGGCCACCAGGTTGTCGGCGGTAATGTGAAGACGGGTTAAATCCGCGGCCGTCCTTTGCTGTTCTATATCCGGTTGTTCAATGTCCTGGGACAGAACCGGCCACGGACAACACAACAGCCACAAGACCCCCAGCCCCGTGAACACGCCGGTCAGATTAAACGGCAGATAGCTAATGATTGTTTTCAACAAATGTTCCTTCCACGTTTCCACTGCATTTGATGATTTTTGATTTAAGCCCGTAATCCATGGTGTCTGCTTTCAGCTGCATTGCATCACCGATAATATCCACCGGTGCAGTGGCAGATATTATACGCGAACGGTGATCATAATTCAAGCTTTCGGTTGTCAGGCGGTAAGGGGGCATCACGCCCACAATGTGGCCATTAAGAACCATGTCATTGGTTTGGGAATTTAATTCACCGGAATCAGCCGTTAACCGGACCTCCTCACTGTCTTCCATAAAAAAAATCACGGAAATATCATTTAATTCAACGATATTTTTGGGTGAATACAAACGCGCGGACGCAGCTTCCAGTGTCCATTTTTTAATGCCGTTTTCGGTTGCCACATGATGAAACTTTTTTATGGTAAGGTCGGCTTCCGTCTTTTCAGGCGGGACCGGCGGATCGATTTGTTTTAATATCAGCCGGTGCCTGGCAAAAATAAACAGAATCCCTGCGATCAGAATAATAATAAAACCGATGATGATAAAATTAATCTTTCGGGTGCTGTTTTTTGGTTTTACTGGCAATTTTCAATGATCTCTTCAAGCAGATTTCTGGCATCCAGTATCATTTCGCAGATTTCTCTCACAGCACCGTCCCCGCCGTTTCGACGGGTGACAATGTCTGCTTTGTTTTTGACCGCGTCATGGGCATCGGCCACAGCAATGCTGACGCCCACTTTTTTCATCAGGGAAAGATCGGGCAGGTCATCGCCGACAAACGCAACAGCTTCCGGGCAAAGGTTTGCTGCAGATAAAACCGTATCAAAAATCTCGCCTTTTGCTTTGACGCCGTCATAAATTATGGTAATGCCCAGGTCTCTGCATCGGCATAAAAGGGCTTCCGAAGTCCGGCCCGTGACAATGCCGACATTAATTCCGGCAGACTGCAGCAGTTTGATGCCGAGTCCGTCTTTTACATTGAATATTTTTGTTTCAATACCTGATCCGGCACCGGCTGCGGAGTAGATAATATGACCGCCGGTCAGAACGCCGTCAACATCCAGCAGCAGCAGTTTAATTTTTTGAAGTCTTGAATCGTCCATTAGCTCATGCAGTAATTTATAAAATTAGAATTAATATATTGATATTTTATTAAATATCAAATATTTTTTGTAAAATTGAATCGATTTATGACAACGCGTTTTCAATGGCTTTTAACTGGACCAGCAAGGCTTCAAGGTCCTCCAGCCGCATGGAATTCGGACCATCGGAAAGTGCCTTTTCAGGATTTTTGTGGGTTTCAATGAACAGACCATCCGCACCTGCGGCAATGGCGGCCCGGGAAAGCAAGGGAACATACTCTCGCTGACCTGCCGAAGCGGAACCGGCACCGCCGGGCAGCTGAACGCTGTGGGTGGCGTCATAAATTACGGGACATCCGGTTTCATGCATGATGGGGATGCATCGGAAGTCGGTTACCAGGTTGTTGTAGCCAAAGGAAGCCCCCCGGTCGGTCAGAATGATTTTTTTATTGCCCGTGGATAAAATTTTATTCACCACATTTTTCATATCCCAGGGCGCTAAAAATTGTCCTTTTTTCACATTAACCGGTTTTCCGGTGTTGGCCGCAGCCACAACCAGATCGGTCTGCCGGCATAAAAATGCCGGAATTTGTAGAACATCAAGCGATTCTGCCGCCATTTCGATTTCACTGATCTGATGCACATCGGAGATAACCGGGATTTCCAGTTCTTTGCGAATGGATGAGAGAACTTCAAGCCCTTTTTGAATGCCCGGCCCCCGGAACGAATCAATCGATGTTCTGTTGGCCTTGTCATAGGAGGCTTTGAAGATAAACGGAATGCCGAGCCGCCGGGTCAGTTGTTTCAGCTCTGCGGCAATGTCAAATGTGGTTTGCGCATCTTCAATCACGCAGGGCCCTGAAATCAGGATAAAGGGTTCAGGGCGGCCAACGCGAATGGCGCCTATATCGACCGGGTTAATCATTTTTTCTGTGTCTCCTCTGAGTCGCCTTGCCATCATTGAAATAGTGCCTGATACGAATCCGGCAATCGCAAACCGGTAAAGTGTCTCATGTAATTTTTGTAAATTGTGCAAGTCCTATGCCGAACCGGTTGCATCAAAAATAAATTTTAAACTTATTGCACCTGTTACCCTGCGATTTTTCAAAAGTCAAGTTACGAAAATAAGGCCTTGCTAACAGTTGTTATAACTGTTAAGTAGAAAAAAATTTATTTTTCGGACGACGTATCGGGAGTGGTTATATGATGTTTAAAAAACGGAACAAGGGTAAAAATTTAAAAAAATGGTTGATTGTTATTTTTACCATCGCAGTGATTGTTCCTTTAATCTGGATCGTAGTTGTAAAATTTGAAGGTGAAAAACCGGTTATCGATTTGAACCTTGCGTCTGCGGTGGTTCCGGCGGATTTTGAAATTACCGGCAATGTGGATGACGGCAAAAGCGGCTTAAAAAGACTCTGGATCGGGATTTTGCAAGACGGCAAGGAAACGGTGCTTTTTGATGAAGCCTACCCGTCAGACGGATATTTCGGCAAAGGGACGGTCCGCCGCGTCCCCATCGCACAGCAGGTTAATGCCAAAAAACTGAACCTTTCGGACGGTCCCGCAAAATTGCGGATCGCCGCCTGGGATTATGCCTGGCGAAACTGGTGGGGCGGCAACCAGGCCTATCTGGAAAAAGAAATCGTATTTGACACCCGGGCTCCGGTGTTGTCTGTTCTCAGCACGCAGCACAATGTGACCCGGGGCGGCGCCGGACTGGTGATCTATAAATTATCAGAAAAATGTCCCCACAGCGGCGTTCTGGTGGGAGAAGATTTTTTCCCCGGATATCCCGGACATTTTAATGACACCAGCATTTATCTGGCCTTTTTTGCCATTCCGGTGGATTATGAAAAACAGGGCGATATCTTTGTTCGGGCCGTTGATGCGGCAGGAAATGAATCCAAAAGCGGATTTTATTATCATCTTCGGGAGAAAAAATTTAAGACGGACACGATTAATATTTCTGAAAATTTTTTAAACATGAAGCTTCCGGAATTCCAGTCCGTGGAGGGGGTTCCGTCTGAAAAATCCCCTGAAGACCAGTTTATTTTTATCAATGGTGAACTGCGGAAAAGAAATAATCATACAATCCTTTCAAACGGCCAGAAAACCGAAAACCGGCTGTTCTGGCAGGACTTTTTCGGACGGCTGCCCAATTCAGCCAGAAGGGCAAATTTCGGAGATCAGCGGGTTTACACGCACAATGGAAATGTTGTCAGCAATGCGGTGCATATGGGCATTGACCTGGCCTCTGTCAAGCATGCCGAAATCCCGGCCGCCAACCGGGGAAAGATTGTGTTTGCCGATTACGTCGGCATTTACGGTAACCTTGTCTGCATTGATCACGGGTGCGGGTTAATGAGCATATATGCCCATCTCAGCCGCATGACGGTCGGCAAAGACGAACTGGTTGAACGCGGAGATATCATCGGTTATACCGGAACCACCGGTCTGGCAGGCGGCGATCATCTGCATTTCGGCATGTTTATTGACCATGTGTTTGTCAATCCGGTCGAATGGTGGGATTCGTCGTGGATATATAATAATATTACCAGCAAGATCGAGTCGGTACAGGCCATGGCGCAGTGATCGATATTTTCAAACGGATGCTCTAAGGAAAGCAATGACAAATGTCCAAATTCAAGGTAAACAAGACATATAAAGAGATCAATGACAAGATCCGATCCGGCCAGGTGGTGGTCGTTAATGCGGATGAGATGGTGGATATTGTAAACGAAAAAGGGGCGGTAAAAGCGGCCGAATCCGTTGATATCGTTACCACTGCCACGTTTGCCCCCATGTGTTCGTCCGGCGCGTTTATAAATTTCGGGCAATCCGTGCCAACCATTAAAGCGTCACAGGTCTGGTTGAATAATGTGCCGGCCTACGGCGGGCTGGCTGCGGTGGATTGTTACATCGGGGCCACGGAACCCTGTCTCGAAGATCCGTTAAACAAGGTCTGGCCGGGTGAATTCAATTACGGCGGCGGGCATGTGATTCAGGATCTGGTGGCCGGCAAAAAGGTTCATTTGAAAGCCACCGGATATGGTACGTCATGTTACCCGAATCGCGAATTTGAAAAAGACGTCCGGCTATCTGATTTGCGGCAGGCAACGCTTTGTAATCCCCGCAACGGATATCAGAATTACAATTGCGGAATCAATCTTTCCAATAAAACCATTTATACGTACATGGGTACCTTAAAACCCAAGGTGGGCAATGCCAATTATTCCACTTCCGGCCAGTTGAGCCCCCTGTTCAATGATCCGTATTACAAAACCATCGGACTCGGTACCCGGATTTTTTTGGGGGGCGGTGAAGGGTATGTGACCTGGCATGGCACCCAGCACAATCCTGCGGCCCCGCGAAACGAAAAGGGCATTCCCAAAACACCGGCAGGCACCCTGTGGGTGATGGGCGATCTTAAACAGATGACCCCTGACTGGATTGTCGGTGTCAGCCTACGGGGATACGGCATTTCCCTTGCTGTCGGCATCGGCGTGCCCATACCGGTGTTAAATGAAGAAATGGCGCAATTCACGGCTGTTTCGGACAAAGACATCGAAGTCCAGATTGTGGATTACAGTCATGACTATCCCAATGGCATCAATAAAAATCACGGGTTTGTGACTTACGAGGCATTGAAATCAGGGATGATTACTTTCAACGGCAAAGAAGTTCCCACCGTGCCCCTTTCCAGCGTTGCCCGGGCGCGCGAGATTGCCCAAATATTAAAAGACTGGATTTTAAGTAAAAAGTTTCTGCTCGGTGAACCGCAGTTTACCCTTCCGGTCAGCTGATCATTGACATTTTTTTCTTAAACCAGGCATTTTTTTAATCATACTACAGGTGAGGCATAACCGGATTGAATGCAAAAGCAGTTGTGAACAAGAATAAGACAGATTCAAAAAAAGATATAAAAACAAAAAGCAAGTTCAGGGAAAATGTCGAAGCGATTGTTATCGCGATCATTCTGGCGCTTTTTATTCGTACCTTTGTGGTTCAGGCCTTTAAAATTCCTTCCGGCTCAATGCAGCCCACTCTGGAAATCGGCGATCATATTCTGGTCAACAAATTTATTTACGGCGTCAAGGTCCCTTATATCGGTAAAACAATCATTTCATTTACAAATCCGGACCACGGAGATATCATTGTTTTCAGATATCCCGAAGATCCGGATAAGGATTTTATCAAGCGGGTAATCGGTGTTCCCGGTGACCGTGTAGAAATTAAAAATAAAACGATTTATGTCAATAATGTCCCGGTTGAAAATGATGTCGGCGTTCATACGGACTCCCGGGTATTATCCGGCCAGGTCAATCATCGCGATAATCTGGAACCGGTAAAAGTACCGGCTGATGCTTACTTTGTCATGGGGGATAATCGGGACAACAGCTATGACAGTCGTTTCTGGGGATTTGTGGAGGAACGTTCCATAAAAGGCAAGGCCTTTATTATATACTGGTCCTGGGACAGCGATAATTTCGGTGTCCGCTGGGGCAGAATCGGGTCAATGTTAAAATAGGGCGATAATATCATGACATGGAACAGAAAAGATATTCTTGATATCGAATCCCTGAGGGTTGATGAAATAACGTCGATTTTGGATACTGCGGACGGTTTAAAGGAAATTTCTCAGCGATCCATCAAAAAAGTTCCCACGCTGAGGGGAAAAACCGTCGTCCTTTTTTTTTATGAACCCAGTACGCGGACACGGGTATCCTTTGACATTGCCGCCAAAAGGTTGTCCGCGGACGCGATCTCCATCTCCGCTGCCACCAGCAGCCTGGTCAAAGGCGAGACCCTGGTTGATACGGCCCGGAACCTTGAATCAATGAATCCGGATGTCATTGTCATGCGCCATTCCTGTGCCGGAACGCCTTATTTATTGTCCCGAAAAATTGCCACACCCATTATCAACGCCGGTGACGGAATGCATGCGCATCCCACACAGGCGCTGCTGGATATGATGACGGTCAGGGAACATAAAAAGGATTTAGCCGGGCTTCAGATTGCCATTGTCGGTGATATTGCCCACAGCCGGGTGGCCCGATCCAATATTATCGGATTCACCAGGATGGGCGCCTGTGTCCGGCTGTCAGGGCCGCCCACAATGATACCCAAAGGGGTCGAAGCGCTGGGTGCCGATGTTACCTATGATTTTGACGAGGCGATTTCCGGAGCGGACGTCATCATGATGCTCCGGATTCAAAAAGAACGGCAGCAGCGATTTTTATTTCCCAGTGAGCGTGAATACGCAAACCGATATGGTCTGAGCATGAAAAGACTGGAAAAAGCAAAGCCGGATGCGTTGATTATGCATCCCGGGCCTTTGAACAGGGGCGTTGAGATTACACCGGAGGTCGCAGACCATATTAATTCGGTTATTTTGTGCCAGGTAACCAACGGCGTTGCGCTGCGTATGGCGCTTTTATATCTTGTGGCAGGAGGAATGCGCAATGCGGCTGATCATTAAAAACGGACATGTGCTGGATCCCGGAAATATCGATCAGGTGGCGGATATTACCATTGACGACGGTATTATTTCAAGTCTTGAACCCGTGACGTCTGATTTATCTGAGAAAAAATCCAAAGCGGTCCGGATTATTGATGCCAGCGAGTGCTATGTCGTTCCGGGCCTTATTGATATGCATGTCCATCTGCGTGATCCCGGCCAGGAATACAAGGAGTCCATTGAAACCGGCATTCAGGCGGCCGCTGCCGGCGGGTTTACTGCTGTATGCTGCATGCCCAACACCTGTCCGGTAAATGACAATCGCCAGATCACAGAATATATCATCGAAACCGCGAAAAAATGCGGTTCGGTAAAAGTATATCCCGTGGCATCCGTCAGCCGGGGCTCTAAAGGCGATGAACTCAGCGATTATGGCGAGCTGAAAGACGCCGGTGCCGTTGGGGTTTCAGATGACGGTCTGCCGGTTATCAGTTCCCAGCTAATGCGCAGAGCATTGGAATATGCAAATGGCGTCGGAATAAGTGTAATTTCTCACTGCGAAGATCCGAGCCTTTCCGAAGGGGCCATGAATGAAGGACTTATGGCCACCCGCCTGGGACTGGCCGGAATTCCGAATGCAGCGGAAAGCATTATGGTGATGCGGGATATTGCATTGTCCGAACTGACCGGCACACCGGTGCACATTGCCCATGTCAGCACCAAAGAATCAGTGCATGCCCTGCGCGATGCCAAATCCCGAAATATTGCGGTAACCGCGGAAACCGCGCCGCATTATTTTACGCTGACCGAAGATGCGGTCTGCGAATATGACACCCATGCAAAAATGAATCCTCCCCTGCGTTCAAATGAAGACCGGGCCGCCATTCACAAGGGCCTTGCCGACGGCACCATTGATGTGATTGCCACGGATCATGCCCCCCATTCGATTCTGGAAAAAGAAGTGGAGTTTGACCGGGCGGCAAACGGCATTATCGGTCTTGAAACCGCTCTTTCCCTCGGACTGAAGCTGGTAGAAGAAAAAGTGATAACCCTTGAATCGCTGATTGGCAAGATGGCGAAAAATCCGTCCCGCATCATCGGCGTTCCCCGGGGTATTGCGGTGGGAGAACCCGCCCATCTGACAATCATTGATCCGGAAAAGGCCTTTACCTATGATGTTGAAAAGGGCTTTTCCAAAAGCAGGAATTCTCCGTTTAACGGATGGGAGTTTAAAGGACGGGCGGTTTATACGATTGTAGACGGCCGGGTTGTTTTTGAAAGTAAATAATTTAATAGTTTATGTTGTTTGAATTGGATAATGACTCAAAAAGCGCCGCACATACTGGTTGTTGACGATGAAATAAGCATGCGGGAGTTTTTGGAGCTGATGCTTTCCAAAGAAGGGTATCAGATCACGTGTGCGCAAAACGGCCGTACGGCTGCCGCTCAGATTGAAAAAAACGCATATGATCTGATCCTTTGCGATATCCGGCTGGGCGATATCAGCGGTCTGGACGTATTGCGAAAAGCCAAGGCTGCCAACCCCACTACGATTGTTATCATGATTTCCGCATATGCAACGGCTGAAAATGCAGTGGAAGCCATGAACGAAGGGGCTTATGATTATCTTCCCAAGCCCTTTGACAATAAAGAACTCAAGCAGACAATTGTGAAAGCCCTTGATTTGCGGACATTGTCCGATGAAAAGAAAAGCATTGACGATGAACTGAAAAAAAATCTGCATTTCGGCCTCCTGGTGGGCAACAGCCCCCGTATGCAGCATATTTATGAGTTAATACAGCAAATCGCCCCCACCAAAACAAATGTGCTGATCACCGGGGAAAGCGGCACCGGAAAAGAATTAATTGCCCGCTCGATCCATCTTAAAAGTGACCGCTTTGACAAGCCGTTTGTGGTGATTAATTGCGGCAGCATTCCTGAAACCCTGATCGAAAGTGAAATTTTCGGCTATAAGAAAGGTGCATTTACCGGTGCGTCCCAGGATAAAAAAGGGCTTTTCGAGGCGGCCAACAGGGGGACGGTTTTTTTAGATGAGATCGGCGAACTCAGTCCCCCCATGCAGGTCAAGCTGCTCCGGGTGGTTCAGGAGCGGTCTTTCAAACCGGTGGGGACCAACGAAGACATTGCCGTTGATATTCGGATTGTTTCCGCGACCAATAAAAAACTCGAAGAAGAAGTGATTGCCGGCAATTTCCGGGAAGACCTTTTTTACAGAATCAATGTGGTGGAAATAAAGGTGCCGCCTCTGCGGGAACGTAAAGGCGATATCCGGTCGCTGGCACAGCATTTTCTGGATAAATTCTCCCGGGAATCCGGTAAGGAAATTACCAAAATATCGTCTTATGCCGTGGATCTGCTGCAAAAGTATAATTTTCCCGGCAACATCCGGGAACTTGAAAACCTCATCGAGCGAAGTGTGGCGTTGTCCAGCACCAATATTATTCTTCCGGACAGTCTGTCCCTGTCTATTCATAAACGGCGATGGATAGAAGGGGTTGAAAACCGGCGCTATGACATTGATGATGTGTCAAACGGCGTTTCTTTAGATACGATCCTGGAAGAAATCGAACGCGCCTATATTGAAAAAGCCATGAAATGCGCCCGGGACAATAAAAATAAAGCTTCGGACCTGCTGGGTATCAGTCTGCGGTCGCTGCGGTATCGATGCAGCAAACTCGGCGTGGATAAATCCTGATGATTGTCCCTGCAGAATGACCATGCCCTCTAATTTTTCTATGACTATTCCTGAATTGCCCTTGTTATGATCAGTGTTGATAATCTTTCCAAGAGTTTCGGCGCCAGCGTATTATTCCAGAACGTCAGCTTTAAAATCAACCGTCGCGAACGGGTGGGCCTGGTCGGTCGAAACGGACATGGAAAAACAACCCTGTTCCGGATTCTTTCCGGGCAGGAAGAGCCGGATGCCGGACACATCGCCATCCCTAAAAACTACCGCATCGGTTATGTAAAACAAAACATCGATTTTACGTCAGAAACGGTTTTTGATGAAGGGATTCTCGGACTGCCGGAAGACGGCGCAGCGCATCACTGGAAAGTTGAAAAAATTCTTGCCGGTCTCGGATTTTCACAAGATGACTTGAAACGACCGCCAAAGGATCTGTCCGGCGGGTTTCAGGTGCGGCTGAATTTAACCAAAGAACTGCTTTCCGAACCGGATTTGCTGCTCCTGGATGAACCCACCAATTATCTGGACATCACCTCCATCCGCTGGATCAAACGCTTTTTATCCCAATGGCCCCGGGAAGTATTTATTATTACGCATGATCGCGGGTTTATGGATTCTCTGGTCACCCATGTCCTGGGTATTCACCGGAAAAAAATTCGTAAAATCGCCGGTAACACTGAAAAATATTATATGCAGATTGCCCAGGAAGAAGAGATATATGAAAAAACACGAATGAACGATGATAAGCGCCGCAAGGAAATCGAAGAGTTTGTTACCCGGTTCCGGGCAAAAGCCAGACTGGCGGGGCTTGTTCAATCCCGGGTGAAAACGCTCGGTAAATTAACACGTCAGGAGAAACTGGAAAAATTTAAAAGCCTTGATTTCTCATTTCGGAGCAAACCTTTTAACGGTAAAATCCTTTCCCGCATCAACAAATTAACCTTCGGATACAGTTCTTCCCGTCAATTATTGTCTGACGTGAATCTGACCATTGGCCCCAAAGACCGGATATGTGTCATCGGCAGGAACGGGGCGGGAAAAACAACGTTGTTAAAACTTCTTGGCGGCGTATTGCAACCCGATGCCGGCCGGATTGAATATCATCCGGAAGTGACCACCGGATATTTCGAACAGACGAATGTGAAAACATTAGATGATGAGAAAACCATCGAAGAGGAAATATTGTACACCAGTCCGGAGATCGATCGGCAGGGCGCCCGGAATATCGCCGGTGCCATGCTGTTTGAAGGAGACCTGGCATTAAAAAAAATCGGTGTCCTGTCCGGTGGTGAAAAAAGTCGGGTCATGCTGGGAAAGGTCCTATGCAAGTCCATCAATCTCCTGCTGTTGGATGAACCCTCCAATCATTTTGATATGGAATCCTGCGATGCTCTGCTGGCGGCAATCGATGAATTTGACGGCGCTGTGGTGATGGTAACCCATAATGAGATGTTTCTTCATGCCATTGCCGAACGCCTGATTGTTTTTAAAAATGACGGAGTTTCAATTTTTGAAGGGGACTACCAGCAGTTTCTGGATGCGGATGGGTGGGATGATGAAGTTGAAAATGATTTTTCCGACAAAGGCGCGGCAGATGTCAGGAAACCAGAAAAATTAAATAAAAAAGAAATCCGCCAGCTGCGATCAGCTATTATTGCTGAACGCGGTAAAATTTTAAAGCCGCTGGAATCCAAAATCAAACAGCTGGAAAGAACCATTGATGCCAATGAAAATCATTTGCAGGAACTTCATAAAAAAATGCAGGCCGCCGCTGAAAATACGGACGGCGGATTAATCGCCGATTTGTCGCAGCAGATTCATCAATGTCAGTCTGAGATTGACGGAGATTTTGAAGAATTCGAAAAGCTGTCCGAATCTGCTGAAGCCAAGCGGTCGATATATGAACAGCAACTGGCGGAACTGGATGAAACCGATGCCTGAAACCGATTTTTCGGGTGAAATTGACATCCGGTTGGCGATTTAATTTATCAACCATTATTCCCGTATTTCCCGCCAAGAATGCAAGTTGACACCAATATTTATTAAAGCTATAAATTAAACGGAAAAAATATTTCACTTTTTTTGTTTGTGCAAAAAACACCTTTCACTTTCTTAATACAGGTTAACATTAGAATTCAAAATGGATATTAAACATAAAATACAATTGATCTGGGGCACGGCACTGATTTTAATGGGGATCGGTGTCTTTTTCCGGGTAAATACAGTCATTGAACAAATGGCGGCTGCTTATGATTTAGATACGGGTTTATATTTTTTCCGTTTCAGTTTTTATCTGATCGCCGTCATTCTCATCGGCGGCGGTGTTAAAAAAATACACAAATTCTGGCCGCTGAATAAGTAACAAAATAGCAAAATGATTATCGGAGGATAATACGAATATGCCCTCAAGTACCAGCATTAAAATTTCCAAATCCAAAAATGCCAGTGGTGTTAAGGATATTGCGCATTTAAAATCTGAAGTCGCATACCGGACAAAACTCCAGGAAATATCCAATTCCATATATGCGGCATCGAATCTGGATGTAATTCTGATTGACTTAAAAGATGATATTCTCGAACTGGTCAATGCGGAACGGATTACCATCTATTATGTGGATGGCGTAAAAAGGGAACTGGTTTCCCGGTTTAAATCCGGTAATGAAATTTCCGAAATCCGGGTGCCTATTTCAAATTCCAGCATTGCCGGTTATGCTGCGGCCCATCAAAAGCTGGTAAATATCAAAAATGTATATGATGAATCCGAATTGGCAAATATTGACGAGGAGCTGAAATTTAATAAAAGTTTTGATAAAAAAACCGGTTTTTATACAAAGCAGGTGCTTGTTGTCCCGATTATTTTCAAATCCTTTGTACTGGGGGCTATTCAGCTGATCAATCGAAAGGGCGGCGGTCCTTTTGATAATGAAGATGAAGTCAATGTTGCCGAATTGTCCGATATCATGGGGATTGCGCTGTATAAACAGAAAAAAATGGCCACCGGTCGGAAGAGTAAATTCGATTATCTGCTTCAAAATCATATTTTAACACAAAAAGAACTGAATCAGGCAATTGCGAGTTCCCGGGAAAAGAAAATCCCCATAGTCAAGATTTTGATTGATGAGTTAAAAATTGCCCCAAAAGATATCGCCGAAGCCCTCAGCCGCTATTACGATCTGCCGTTAATCAAGTACAGTGATACCCTGCCGATCCCCGGTGAATTGCTTCGGGGGCTGAAAGTCGGCTTTATGAGAAACAATGCATGGGTGCCGATTCGTTCGGAAAAAGATGAAGTGATTATCGCTATTGATAATCCGGAAGACATGCAGCGGGTGGACGAAATCCGGGCGCTGTTTCCAAAACGCAAAATCAAGCTGGCCTTTGCCCTTAAAGAAGATATCCTCAAAATTATCAATCTGTTTACCACCGATGAAAAACAAATGTCATCCATTGATGACATATTATCCCAGCTTCAGACGGAAGATGATGAAATCGAAGAAGAAACATCCAGTGTATCAGAAGAAAGCAGTGCGGTGGTGCAGCTGGTGAATAAGATTATCTTGGATGCCTATGCCCGGGGGGCTTCTGATATCCATCTGGAGCCATATCCCGGCAAGCAGAACACCCAGGTCAGAATCCGGGTAGATGGTGCCTGCAATCTGTATCAGACCATTCCGTACAGTTTTAAAAATGCGGTGGTCTCCCGTATCAAAATCATGTCGGATCTGGATATTGCCGAGAAGCGGAAACCCCAGGATGGTAAAATCGCTTTTAAAAAATACGGCGGCAAAGACATTGAACTCCGTGTGGCAACCGTTCCCACCCAGGGAGGCAGTGAAGATGTGGTCATGAGAATTCTTGCGGCCGGAGAACCCCTCCCGTTAAGCAAAATGGGTTTTTCAGAGCGTAATTATGATAATTTTATCAGCGCCATCACCAAGCCGTACGGGCTGATATTTGTCTGCGGGCCAACGGGTTCCGGTAAAACCACAACCCTGCATTCCGCATTGTCTTTTATCAACAAGGTCGAAACCAAAATCTGGACAGCCGAAGATCCGGTGGAAATCACCCAAAAAGGGTTGCGGCAGGTTCAGGTCAAACCCAAGATTGGTTTTGACTTTGCCACCGCCATGCGGGCGTTTTTGCGTGCGGATCCGGATGTGATCATGGTCGGTGAGATGCGGGATCATGAAACCACCCAGATGGGCATTGAAGCCTCATTAACCGGGCATCTGGTTTTTTCCACACTGCATACCAACAGCGCGCCGGAAAGTATCACCCGACTGCTGGACATGGGAATGGATCCGTTTAATTTTGCCGATGCGCTGCTGGCCATCATGGCCCAGCGGCTGGTGCGGACACTTTGCAAGGATTGCAAAAAATCGTATAATCCCGCAAAGTCCGAATATGATGAGCTGGTGCGTGAATATGATCCGGAATTGTTCAAAACAAATCTGAATATTCCTTATACAAATGATCTGACCTTATATAAACCGGCCGGGTGTGATATGTGCAACAACACCGGTTACCGCGGCCGGATGGGCATTCATGAACTTTTAATGGGAACGGATCGCATTAAGGAAATGATTCAAAGCCGCGCTACCATGGCTGAAATCCGGGAGCAGGCCATCAGCGAAGGAATGACCACGCTGAAGCAGGACGGCATTGAAA
The DNA here is from genome assembly GCA_011390415.1 of Desulfobacteraceae bacterium. Lineage (GTDB taxonomy): Bacteria > Desulfobacterota > Desulfobacteria > Desulfobacterales > Desulfosalsimonadaceae > SURF-3. The sequence continues at coordinate 27,202 of JAABSL010000111.1, read as the reverse complement.
AAATTTTTGACGGCCATGCCGATCTGATTGAAGTGCGCAAAGTCTGCATTAAATAATAATCTTCCAGAACCCCGGCTGGTGAAAGCAAAAAAATCCGTGATACTGCTTTTATGGAAATGCAACCTGTCTTTAAGTAAGCATAACTTACAGTCTAAAAATAATTCATATAGTCTAAATATTATAATATATTAAGGTTTTATATCATGCTCAAAAAATATATTGACATGTCTGTTGATATAAGTAATACATACTTACATAAAACGGATTTTAAAAAATAGATATAAAGCAATGGAAAAAAAATTAAAAAAACGATTACAGCCCATCAAACCCGCCCGGTTGTCTGTGGCCCCCAGCCGCACCAAGATCGCCAAAGCATTAAAAGAGCTTCTTCAGGACAAAGATTTTAATTCGATTACCACTGCTGAAATATCCCGTGTTGCCGGTGTGAATGAAGCACTGATCTACAGGCATTTTACAGATAAAAGAGGCCTGCTTCATGCCGTATTAACCGATTATCTCAACGAATTTGTGTCAAATCTCAAATTGGATTTAAAGGGGATTAAGGGAGCCATTAACAAAATCCGTAAATTTGTGTGGGCTTCCATCCATTATTACAATGACGACCGGGTATTTTCAAAAATTCAGCTGCTTGAAGTCCGGAATTTTCCGGGATATTTTGAAAGTGAAACCTATCAGATTGTAAAGCAATACGCCGCATTGCTGCTTGATATTATCAACGAGGGAATAGAGACCGGCGTCTTTCGACAAGACATTGACCCAACCAATATCCGGCAGGTTATCTTAGGCGCCATTGAGCATTACTGTCTTCCGGCAATCATATTCGGACACACCATTAAAAATGATTTAATGGCGGATAATTTGTGTGAAATTCTTTTTGACGGCATTACAAAGAAACACTAAAATTGATTTACACCTGCAATAAATTTAAAATATCATTAGGAAATATATCAGATAAAGGAGTTTGCGATGAAAATACTCAAAGTCGATCATATCGGTATCGCGGTGAACAGCATAGAAAACGGGAAAAATTTCTGGTCGGACATCCTGGGGCTGGATTTTGAAGGGGATGAAACCGTTGCCGCCCAGAAAGTCAAAACCGCTTTTTTCCCGGTGGGCGAAAGTGAAGTGGAACTGCTTGAATCCACGGCCCCGGACGGACCGATTGCCAGGTTTATTGAAAAAAAGGGAGAAGGCATTCAGCATGTCGCATTCCGCGTTGACAACATTGAAGCAGCCCTTGCGGAACTAAAGGAAAAAGGGGTCCGGCTGATTGATGAAACGCCGCGTAAAGGTGCCGGCGGGGCCAAAATCGCGTTTCTGCACCCCAAAGCCACCAGCGGCGTCTTGGTTGAATTGTGTGAACGGTAAACAATAAACAAGACGATTTCGCACCCAATAAGGAGCAGGCAAATGACAGAAAATCCCGATATATTAAAATGGCAAAAACTGGCGGAAAAAGAATTAAGGGGAACCCCGGTGGCGGCGCTGACCCGGCCCACACCTGAAGATATCGACATAAAGCCGCTGTATACGCAGCAGGATCTTGAAGATCTCGAATTTGTGAATGTGCTTCCCGGCTTTGATCCCTTTGTGCGCGGGGTTCGGGCCACCATGTATACCAACCGGCCCTGGACCGTCCGGCAGTATGCCGGTTTTTCAACCGCCCGGGAATCCAATCAGTTCTACCGAAAAAATCTGGCTGCCGGTCAGAAAGGATTATCCGTGGCCTTTGATCTGCCCACCCATCGCGGCTATGATTCCGACCATCCCCGGGTCATCGGCGATGTGGGAAAAGCCGGCGTTCCGGTGGATTCGGTGGAAGATATGAAAATATTGTTTGACGGCATCCCCTTGGATAAAATGTCTGTTTCCATGACAATGAACGGCGCGGTGCTGCCGGTGCTGGCCGGGTATATTGTGGCGGCCGAAGAGCAGGGCGTATCCCAGGAAAAGCTCATGGGAACCATTCAAAACGATATTTTAAAGGAATACCTGACCCGCAATACCTATATCTATCCGCCGGAACCCTCCATGCGGATTGTCTCGGACATTATCGGATATTGTTCCAAAAACATGCCCAAATACAATACGGTCAGCATCAGCGGATATCATATGATGGAAGCCGGGGCAGATTCCGTGCTCCAGACCGCCTTTACCATTGCCGACGGCATTGAATATGTTAAGGCCGCGTTAAGCGCCGGTCTTGATATTGATGACTTTGCGCCGCGTCTGTCGTTTTTCTTCGGTATCGGCATGAACTTCTTTATGGAGATTGCCATGCTCCGGGCGGCCCGGTTTCTGTGGGCGGACCTGATGAAACAGTTCAACCCCAAGAATCCCAAGTCCCTGATGCTGAGAACCCATTGCCAGACTTCCGGCTGGAGCCTGACCCAGCAGGATCCTTACAACAATATTATCCGCACCACCTTAGAATGCCTGGCGGCTGTTTTAGGCGGCACCCAGTCGCTGCATACCAATTCTTTTGACGAAGCGGTCAGTCTGCCCACCGACCTGTCCGCCCGGGTGGCCCGGAATACCCAGATCATCGTTCAGGAAGAATCACAGGTCACCCGCGTGGTGGATCCGTTGGGCGGCTCCTATTATGTGGAATCCCTGACCCGGTCGATCATAGAAAAGGCCCGCGCCATCATCAATGAAGTGGATGAACTCGGGGGAATGGCCAAGGCGATTGTTTCCGGAATGCCGAAAATGCGAATCGAAGAATCTTCCGCCCGACGCCAGGCCCGGATTGATCAGGGAAAAGATGTCATTGTCGGCGTCAATAAATATCAGGTCGAAGATGAGGCGCCCATGGCGGTTCGTGAGATATCATCCGAGGTTCGCGAACAGCAGGTGGCCCGGCTTAAAGAAATTAAAGAGAAACGGGATAATGCGGCAGTGGAAAAAGCCCTGGCCGCTGTCACCAAATGTGCGGAATCCGACGGCAATTTACTTGAAGTCAGCATTGATGCCGTTCGAAAACGGGCCACAGTGGGTGAAATTTCCGATGCCATGGAAAAGGTCTTTGGCCGTTATGTTGCCACTACTCAATGCATCTCCGGTATTTATGCATCGGAATATCAGGACAGCGAGATTTTTTCCTCCCTGCGCAAGCGGACCGAAGCGTTTGCCGAAAAAGAGGGCCGCCGCCCGAGAATCCTGGTCACCAAAATGGGCCAGGACGGTCATGACCGGGGAAGCAAAGTCGTGGCCACGGCATTTGCGGATTTCGGGTTTGATGTGGATATCAGCCCCATGTTTCAGACACCGGCCGAAGCCGCGCGCATGGCGGTGGAAAATGATGTTCACGTGGTGGGCGTCTCCAGCCTGGCTGCCGGCCATAAAATCCTGGTCCCGGAATTAATCTCGGCCCTGAACAAAGAAGGCGCGGAAGGCGTTCTCGTGGTGGTTGGCGGTATCATTCCGCCGTCGGATTATGATTTTCTCTATGATGCCGGCGTATCCAAAGTTTTTGGCCCGGGTTCGGTGATTACCGAATCCGCGAACCAGGTACTCAATGCCCTGGAAAACCGGTAATGGAAACAGATCCTGAATTTTATGTATCCGGAGTTCGCGCCGGAAACCGCAAAGCGCTTGCAAAGACCATCACCTTAATCGAAAGCGCGCTGCCAAAACATCAGGAACTGATCACCCGGGTCATTGACCGCCTGCTTCCGTATACCGGCAAAGCCGTTCGCTTAGGGATAACCGGAGTGCCCGGGGTCGGCAAGAGTACGTTTATTGAAAGTCTTGGCATGAATCTGCTCGAACGCGGACATCGCCTGGCGATTCTTGCGGTGGATCCGAGCAGCACCCACAGCGGCGGCAGCATTATGGGAGATAAAACCCGTATGGAAAAACTTTCCGTCCAGGAAGCCGCGTTTATCCGGCCGTCTCCGTCGGGCGGAACCCTTGGCGGCGTGTCGCGCAAAACCCGGGAATCCATTCTGGTGTGCGAAGCGGCCGGGTTTGATGTGATCATGGTCGAAACAGTGGGTGTCGGGCAGTCGGAAGTCAGCGTGGCATCCATGGTTGATTTTTTTTTATTGCTCATGCTCGCCGGTGCCGGTGATGAATTGCAGGGCATCAAGCGGGGTATTCTTGAACTGGCGGATGCCATTGCGGTAAACAAGGCCGACGGTGACAATCTCGATAAAGCGCTTCAGGCCAAAAAAATTTATGCGGACGCGATTCATCTTTTTTCACCGGAAACACCGGAATGGACGCCTCCGGTATTAACGTGCAGTGCGCTGCAGAACCAGGGTATCGATGCGGTCTGGGAAACGGTGTTAGACCACCACCAAAAACTGTCCGCCACCGGTGTCCTGGAACAGAAACGAAAAAAACAGGCGCTCCAGTGGATGCGAACTTTACTTGAAGAAGGCTTAAAAGACTGGTTTTACCAGATTCCCGCGGTTAAACAATTAATGCCCGAATTGACATGGGCGGTGGAAAAGGGCACTTCCACGCCCACGGCTGCGGTCAAAAAGTTATTAAATGCGTTGGAAAGCTGAAGCAGTATCACTCAGATATGCTTGATTAATTGTTTTTTTTGGTACATTATTTTAAGATCTTGAAAATGATTGAGTTTATATACCATACGGGTTGAGATGAAAGGACGGAAATATGGGAAGTGTTAAGGACAAAATCAATGAACTGAAAGAGCTCAAGCGCAACGCCATGCAGCACGGCGGTGAAAAGAATGTCGCCAAGCACAAGGAAAAAGGCAAACTGACGGCCCGGGAACGGCTTGACGTGCTGTTCGATGACGGTACATTTCGGGAAGTGGACATGTTTGTCAAACATCGCTGTGTCAATTTCGGGATGGAAAATATCGACATCCCGTCCGATGGTGTGGTGACCGGTTACGGGTATGTTGACGGCCGTCCGGTGTTTGCATATGCCCAGGATTTCACCTCCCGGGCCGGTTCTTTGGGAGAGATGCACGCCAAAAAGATATGCAAAATAATGGATATGGCGCACAAGGCCGGTGCGCCGGTGGTCGGCATGAATGATTCCGGCGGTGCCCGGATTCAGGAGGGGGTGGATGCCCTGTGCGGTTACGGAGATATTTTTTACCGCAATTCGCTGTGCTCGGGGGTGATTCCGCAAATTTCAGCGATTATGGGGCCCACGGCCGGCGGTGCGGTCTATTCTCCGGCCATGACCGATTGGATTTTCATGGTCAAGAACACCAGCCACATGTTCATTACCGGCCCGGAAGTGATTAAATCCGTGACCGGCGAGGTCATCACGTTTGAAGATCTCGGCGGCGCCATGACCCATAACGAGAAAAGCGGGGTGGCGCATTTTGCCTGCGAATCGGATGAGGATGCCATCAATCACATCAAACTTCTGCTGTCCTTTCTGCCGTCCAATAATATGGAGGACCCGCCCATCCGGGTGGCTGAAGATGACCCCAAACGAATGATTCCGGAGCTGGACGCAATCATTCCGGATGATCCGAATCAGTCCTATGATATGAAAGAGGTCATCCGCCATATTGTTGACGATGGCGAACTTTTTGAACCCCATGCCCATTTTGCCCAGAATATCATTGTCTGTTTTGCCCGGCTCAACGGTAAATCCATCGGCATTATTGCCAACCAGCCCAACGTCATGGCCGGGTGCCTGGATATCGATGCGTCGGATAAAGCGACCCGGTTTATCCGGTTTTGCGATGCCTTTAATATTCCCATACTCACCTTTTCCGATGTGCCGGGCTATATGCCGGGAAGCGATCAGGAATGGGGGGGCATTATCCGGCACGGAGCCAAGCTGCTCTGGTGCTATTCGGAAGCAACGGTTCCCAAACTGCTCGTCATCGTCCGCAAAGACTATGGGGGGGCTTACATTGCCATGTCTTCAAAACATCTGGGAGCGGATTTTGCCTTTGCCTGGCCGAGTGCGGAAATTGCCGTCATGGGCGCAGGCGGTGCGGCAAATATCATCCATCGCAAAGAGATTAACAGTGCGGAAGACCCGGCAGCCAAACGCCAGGAAAAAATCGCCGAATACGGGGAGCTTTTTTCCAATCCGTATTGTGCGGCCAACCGCGGCTATATTGATGATGTTATTGTCCCCAGTGAAACACGGGTGCGGCTGATTGAAGCACTGGAAATCATGTACAATAAACGACAGACGCTTCCGCCCAAAAAGCATGGCAATATTCCGGCTTAACCGGTTGCGGATTTTTCCATTTTTTTGCGCACAAAGTTGATGAAAGATATTTTTACGGCGAGGATATCATGACGGATAGAAAAAAGAAAATTGCCGCCATTGCAGCGGTTACCCATTATATTAAATCCGAGCAGGAAGCGCAGGCGTTTGCTCAGGACTCGGGCTTTTTGCCTTCAGGTCCCGAGACCAAAGAACAGCCGCCGATGGTGTTGAATCTGTGGGGCATCAGCGGTCGTCAGCAGCAGATGCAGATGCGGTCAATGATGCAGATGAAGGCTTTTCACGGCTCAAAACAGAGATTTTAATAATTTGTTTAAAATAACAACATTTGCGGCCCTTAAAATTTAAAATGGTTTTATATGTCACATGATATAAATGAGGAGATACCAATGAGTGATCATTTCGAAGTGAAGATGCAGGCAATCAATGATTATGAGAACCGTCCCAAGGCAGCCAATCCATTAAAAATACAGGATTTGACACTTCGTGACGGCCATCAGTCGCTTTTTGCCACCCGAGGACGCACGGAAGACATGATCCCGGTCGCCGAGATGATGGATGAAATCGGTTTCTGGGGCGTGGAAGTCTGGGGGGGCGCCACGTTTGATACCATGCACCGGTTTTTAAATGAGGACCCATGGCAGCGACTGCGCACCTTGAAGCGTTATTTTAAAAAGACCCCGTTTTCCATGCTCCTGAGAGGGCAGAATGTTGTCGGATACCGGAATTATGCCGACGATGTGGCCCGGGCGTTTGTTGAAAAAGCGGCTGAAAACGGCATGGATATATTCAGAACCTTTGACGCACTAAATGACTTCCGTAATTTTGAAACCGTTGTGGCCGCCATCAAAGACAGCGGCAAGCATTTTCAGGGATGCATTTGTTATTCCCTGACCGAGCCCCGCATGGGCGGTGACGTATACAATCTGGATTATTATATCAATAAGGCCAAAGACCTTGAAAAAATGAAAGCAGACAGTATCTGTATCAAGGACATGGCCGGTCTGATGGCGCCTTATGACGCCTTTGATCTCATCAAGGCATTAAAAGAAACCACCAGTATTCCCATTCATCTGCACAGCCATTTCACGTCCGGCATGGCCCCCATGACCCATTTAAAAGCCGTTGAAGCCGGTGTCGACATCATTGACACCTGCATGAGCTCCTACGCCTACCGGACGTCCCATCCGGCCGTTGAGCCCATGGTGATGTCTTTAATCGGCACCAACCGGGATACCGGGTTTGATATGAAGCAGCTGGCCGGCATTAATGAAGTCCTGGAAAGGGAAGTGCTTCCCAAATACAAACATCTGCTCGATGATTCCAAGGTGTCGATAATCGATATTAATGTCCTGCTGCACCAGACCCCCGGCGGAATGCTTTCCAACCTGGTCAATCAGCTGCGGGAAATGGATGCCCTGGACCGGATCAATGAAGTTTTTGCCGAATTGCCCCGGGTCAGAAAAGATCTCGGACAGATTCCCCTGGTCACTCCCACCAGCCAGATTGTCGGCACCCAGACAGTGAATAATGTTTTGTTTGATGACGATGACGAAGATTACAAAATGATTACCGCCCAGGTAAAGGATTTGTGTTACGGACTGTACGGAAAAACCGCTGTTCCCATCAATCCCAAACTCCAGAAAAAAGCCTTAAAAGGATATGAAAGAGGTTCCAAACCCATTACCTGCCGACCCGGTGAGGTGCTGGAGCCGGAACTGGAAAAAGCCAAAAAGGAAATCCAAGGGCTGAGCACTGATCTTGAAGATGTCATTTTGTATACGCTCTACCCGGTGACCGGGAAAAAATTTCTGATGTGGAAATACGGCAAGGAAACCCCGCCGGATTCGGTCAAACCCAGAACCCTTGAAGACGTTAAGAAAGAAGAAGCCCTTATTGCCAAAGCCAAAGCCGGCAAACTGGTGGAAAAATCCGACAGGGAAGCCCCGGAAAAAACCGAACATACCCGGACCTTTAATGTGTTTATCGAAGACGAATATTTTGAAGTCAGTGTGGACGAGCCCGACGGACCGCCCATGATCACCTATGCACAACCGCCGGCTTCTGCCGGTGCCCCGATGCCGTCTCAGCCCCAACCGCAGAGAACTTCCGCACCGAGAGTGTCAGCCGCTCCCGCGCCCCAGGCGGCGCCTTCTGCGCCGGCGCCCCCGGCACCCAAAGCGAAACCCGCGGCACCGAAGGCGAAACCGGCACCTGCACCCGCCGCGGCTTCTGATGCCGAAGGCACCCCCCTGAAAGCGCCCATGCCCGGAATGATTGTCAGTTATGCAAAAAAAGTGGGAGACAGCGTTGAAAAAGGTGATCCGGTGGTTGTTCTGGAAGCCATGAAAATGGAAAACTCTCTGCCGGCCCCGGTCAGCGGCACCATTAAGGCCATTAATTTTGCCAGCGGCGATTCGGTATCCAAAAATGATGTGCTGTGTGTGATTGGATAGGGCTGATGTCAGGTTCCGGGTGTCAGCAATGGCGGCTTAAAAACAATGCGTCATATTTCGTTTTATCGTCTTTGCCCCAAAAAAGATAAACTGTTGGAGAAAACTCAATGAAAATTCATGAATTTCAGGCCAAACAGATTTTCAGAAAATACAAAGTGCCCACGCCGGAAGGATCGGTGGCCACGGATCCGGAAAAAGCCGCACAGATTGCGGCAAACCTGGGCGATTTTCCCGTGGTGGTCAAAGCCCAGATTCATGCCGGCGGCCGCGGGAAGGGCGGCGGGGTTCAACTGGCCCATTCGCTGGATGAAGTCAAAAGCCATGCCGGGCGCATTATCGGCATGAATCTGGTAACGCACCAGACCGGCCCTGAAGGCAGAACCGTCAAACAGGTGCTGGTGGAAGCCGGTGTCAATATTGATAAGGAATTGTATCTGAGCCTGATTCCGGACAGGGAAACCGCCTCCATTATGGTGATTGCCAGTGAGGCCGGCGGCATGGACATTGAAACCGTGGCTGCCGAAACCCCTGAGAAAATCATCCGGGTGCATATTAATCCGCTGACCGGCATTCAGCCGTTTCACAGCCGGAAAGTCTGTTTTGGATTAAACCTTGCCCCTGAAGTGATCAAGGAATTTTCTTTTATGCTGAAACAGCTCTATCAGCTGTTTGTTGAAAACGACTGTTCGCTGGTGGAAATCAACCCGCTGGTGATTACAAAAGAAAATAAAGTGCTGGCCATTGATGCCAAGATGGACTTTGACGACAATGCCATGTTCCGGCATAAAGACTTACTGGCGTTTCGGGATCTGGATGAAGAGGATCCCTTGGATGTGGAAGCCTCCAAATACAATCTGAACTATATCAATCTGGATGGAACGGTCGGAAATATGGTCAATGGGGCCGGGCTTGCCATGGCGGTGATGGACACGATCAAGCTGGCCGGTGCGGAACCGGCCAATTTTCTGGATGTCGGCGGCGGAGCCACGGCGGAGATGGTTGAAAACGGGTTTAAGATTATTTTATCCGATGACAAGGTAAAGGCCATTTTAATAAATATCTTCGGCGGCATCCTGCGATGCGACATACTGGCGCAAGGGGTGGTGGAAGCCGCCCGGAATACCGAAATCAAAGTGCCGCTGGTCGTCCGCATGGAAGGAACGAATGTGGAAGAGGGCAGACGTATTCTGGCCGAGTCCGGACTTGAACTTTTCACGGCCGAAGATATGAAGTCGGCCGGAGATATTGTGGCCAGAATTGTCGCTGAATAATATTAATAAAAGGATATTGAATTCATATGAGTATTTTCGTTAATTCCGATACGCGACTGCTCGTTCAGGGAATCACCGGCAAAGAAGGCCAGTTTCATACCCGGCAGTGTGTGGCTTACGGAACCCAGGTAGTGGCCGGTGTCACGCCCGGCAAGGGCGGCAGCGACATGGACGGCATCCCGGTATTTAACGGCGTCCTGGAAGCCGCTGAAAAAACCCGGGCCAACTGCAGTATGATATTTGTGCCGCCGCCGTTTGCCGCGGATGCGATCATGGAATCCATAGACGCCGGCATTGAATTAATTGTCGCCATCACCGAAGGTATCCCGGTGCTGGATATGATGAAGGTCAAACAGGTGCTCGCCGGTTCCGGCTCCCGTCTGATCGGACCCAATTGTCCCGGAATTATTACCCCCGGGCAGGCCAAGATCGGCATTATGCCGGCCCCCATTCACAAGCCGGGAGGACCGGTGGGAGTGGTGTCCCGTTCCGGAACCCTGACCTATGAAGTGGTTTTTCAGCTCACCGGTCAGGGCATCGGCCAGACCACCTGCATCGGCATTGGCGGTGATCCCGTCAATGGCACTAATTTTATTGACTGCCTGGCCGCATTTGAAAGTGATCCGGAAACCAAAGGGATTGTCATGGTCGGAGAAATCGGCGGCAATGCGGAAGAAGATGCGGCCGCGTTTATCAAGGAAAATGTCACCAAGCCGGTGGTGGGTTTTATTGCGGGTTTAACAGCGCCCCCCGGCCGCCGAATGGGCCATGCCGGCGCTATTATCAGCGGCGGCAGCGGAACGGCCGCCGCTAAAATCGAAGCATTAAAACAAGCGGGTGTACACGTATGCGAAAATTTGGGATATATCGGTGAAATGTGTGCGGATGTTTTTCCCACCTGATGTTCAAAATAATTAATCTATAATATTATCCTCCGCGGTTGCGGAAATGGCAGACAAGTTTTTTTATGCCATCCGGAGAGCTTGAGATGAACTGGTTTATTGAAATGTTGCGGTCATCCATCGGCAAAAAACTGATGATGGCCATTACAGGTTTAGCGTTTATTCTTTTCCTTTTAATCCATTTAATCGGCAATTTGACCCTGTATGGCGGAAAAGAGCTGTTTCTTTCCTATGTGGACCATCTGCACGCCCTCGGTCCGTTGATCCGGGTGGCGGAAATCGGGTTGCTGACCTTTGCGATCATTCATGTCTCCACCGGATTGATCTTATTCTGGCAAAATCTGCAGGCCCGGCCGGTGCGGTATCAGGTAGACAAACGGGCCGGCGGCCGCACCATCGGTTCAGCCACCATGCCGTATACGGGTGTTTTAATTTTAGGATTTGTGGTGGTTCATTTGCTCAATTTTCATTTTATCGACCACACGCAGCAGACCGTATTCCAGGCGGTTGACGCCACGTTTGCCATGCTGCCCTATGTTGTTTTTTATACGGTGGCCGTCATCGTGGTCGCCATCCATGTCAGTCACGGTTTCTGGAGTCTTTTTCAGACCATCGGCGCCAATCACATAAAATATATGCCCGCCATAAAGGGACTGGGAGTTATTATCAGTCTGCTGGTGGCCGCCGGATTTGGTTTTATCCCCGTGTATGTCAGTTTTATCATGTAATGAAGGAATGGTTATGAGTTCGGAAGTCAAATTAGATGCTAAAATTCCTGATGGACCCCTTGCGGAAAAATGGGACCGTCATCAATTTAATTTAAAGCTGGTCAATCCGGCTAATAAGAAAAAATTCCAAATTATCGTGGTGGGCACCGGACTGGCCGGTGCATCGGCGGCGGCCACCCTTGCGGAACTGGGGTATAATGTCAAAAATTTCTGCATTCAGGACAGCCCTCGCCGGGCCCACAGTATTGCCGCCCAGGGCGGCATCAATGCGGCCAAAAATTATGCCAATGACGGGGACAGCGTCTGGCGGCTCTTTTATGACACCATAAAGGGCGGCGATTTCAGGGCACGGGAAGGCAATGTCTATCGTCTGGCCCAGCTGAGCTGCAACATCATCGATCATTGCGTGGCCCAGGGCATTCCGTTTGCACGGGATTACGGCGGCCTGCTGGACAACCGGTCTTTTGGGGGGGCACAGGTTTCCAGAACATTTTATGCCAAAGGCCAGACCGGCCAGCAATTGCTCTTAGGGGCCTACAGTGCACTGATGCGTCAGGTCGCCACCGGAAAGGTGACTCTCTTTCCGCGCCGGGAAATGCTGGATCTGGTGACCGTGGATGGAAAGGCCCGTGGCATTGTGACGCGTAATCTCATCACCGGAGATATTGAAACCTATGATGCCCATGCGGTGGTGCTTGCCACCGGCGGATACGGCAATGTGTTCAATCTGTCCACCAATGCCATGGCCTCGAATGTGACGGCGGCATTTCGTGCCTACAAAAAAGGCGCTTATTTTGCCAATCCGTGTTTTACCCAGATTCATCCCACCTGCATTCCGGTTCACGGAACGTATCAGTCCAAACTGACCCTCATGAGTGAAAGCCTTCGAAACGACGGCCGGGTATGGGTTCCCAAAAAGCCCGGGGACAAGCGACGGCCGGCGGAGATTCCGGAATCGGAACGCGACTATTTTCTGGAAAATAAATATCCCAGTTTCGGCAATCTGGTCCCCCGGGATGTGGCTTCCCGAAATGCCAAGGAGCAATGCGATAAAGGAAAAGGCGTGGGGGAAACCGGCCTTGCCGTGTATCTGGATTTTGCCGATGCCATCGCCCGGGACGGCGAAGATGTGATTGCCGGCAAATACGGAAATCTGTTTGAAATGTATGAAAAGATCACCGGTGAAAATCCTTATAAAACCCCGATGATGATTTATCCGGCCGTGCATTATACCATGGGCGGACTGTGGGTGGATTATAATCTGATGAGCACCATTGACGGTCTGTTTGTCCTGGGAGAGGCCAATTTTTCCGATCACGGCGCCAACCGGCTGGGCGCCAGCGCCCTGATGCAGGGACTGGCGGACGGATATTTTGTCATTCCCTATACCATCGGGGGATATCTTGCGGGCACTGAATTTGCTGACGTCAATGCTGCCAAGACCCCTGAATTTGCCGAATCGGTTGATGCGGTTCAGCGCAGAGTCGATAAGTTCCTTTCCATTAACGGGAATCGCACGGTTTCCGAATTCCATCGGGAACTGGGACTGATCCTTTGGGAGCATTGCGGAATGTCCAGAAATGAAGAAGGACTTGTCAAAGCCAAAACCCTGATTCAAAATCTGCGCCGTGAATTCTGGGAAAATGTCTATATTCCGGGAACGGGCCAGGATTTAAATCAGAGCCTGGAAAATGCCGGGCGGGTTGCTGATTATCTTGAGTTCGGCGAACTGATGGTCAATGATGCCCTGGAAAGAAAGGAATCCTGCGGATGTCATTTCAACACGGCCTATCAGACGGATGAAAACGAAGCCAAACGGGATGACGAAAATTTCTGTCATGTGGCGGCCTGGGAATATACCGGTGATGACGAAACACCCCGTTTTCACAAAGAACCACTTGTGTTTGAAAATGTTGAATTGTCTCAGAGGAGCTACAAATGATATCAAAGACAATTAACTTAACATTAAAAGTCTGGCGGCAGAACCGCAGCGACAAAATCGGCCGACTGGAAACGTACCCGGCCAAAGATATTTCTGTTGATATGTCGTTTCTTGAAATGCTGGATGTGGTGAATGAGGATCTGACCCGGCAGAAAAAAGAACCCATTGCATTCGATCATGACTGCCGGGAAGGTATTTGCGGGATGTGCGGGGCGGTGGTCAACGGCCGTGCCCACGGTCATGAAAAAGAAACCACCTTGTGTCAGCTGCACATGCGGCATTTCTCCGATGGGGATACCATTGTCATTGAACCCTGGCGGGCAAGGGCATTTCCCCTGATCAAGGATCTGGTGGTGGACCGGAGCGCTTTGGATAAAGTCATTGCCGCGGGCGGATACATTTCCGTGAATGCCGGCGGGGCACCGGATGCCAATTCGCTGCCCATTTCCCGGGATGTTGCGGAAAAAGCATTTAATGCGGCGGCCTGTATCGGCTGCGGCGCCTGTGTGGCCGCCTGTCCCAATGCGTCGGCCATGCTGTTTGTCAGCGCCAAGGTATCTCATTTGGCCGCGCTTCCCCAGGGAAAACCGGAAGCGGCCCGGCGAGCCATGGCCATGGTCAGACAGATGGATGCATGCGGGTTTGGTAACTGTTCCAATGAAACCGAATGTGAAGCCGAATGCCCCAAGGGAATATCCATTATTGAAATTGCCCGGTTGAACAGGGAATATTTCAAATCAGAATTTGCTTGATTTTTCATAATAAAATTGTTCTATGATATGCAATTTTTGGATGTGATATTTATGAAATATTCTATTTAAAACCATCCTTCTAAATATCAATCAGCGGGGAGCATTGAATGAAAAAGACGAATGTTGCAGGAATGTCTGCTCTAATCGGCGGTCTTTGTATGTACGGGTATGTGGCGCTGGGAAATTTCATGGGGAAATCCGGCAACCTGCAGTCATTTAACAAAGCAAAAAATGTGAGTGATCACAATTCGCTGCGGGACATCCTTCATGAAGATAATTTTGACTGGATCGAAAGCCTTCCCTGGGGAAAACTTCGGGAAGGCTCGGATTATTTAGTCTCCATGCCGTTGTGGCTGCTGCTGGTGATTGTCGGTGCTCTGACCCTGGTTATCGGCGGTATATTCATCAAAAAATAAAAATTGCTTAAAACCGTGAGCAAAAAAATGCCGGAAAAATCAACGCTGATTTTTTCCGGCATTTCTATATCAGAGATAATCGGATTATTTTTTATTCTTTGACTTCAGCGCGGACTGGAGTTTTTCACCCAGGTCGCCCAACGACCCGGAAGAAGACGGGCTTTCTTTTTGCGGGGCAAATTTTTTCCAGTCGCTCCCATCGCCTTCAATGCCAAGGGTAATTTTTCGGCTTTCCGGATGGACCTCTTCAACTTTTACGCTGATCGGGTCATCGATTTTCAATTTTTCAATTTCAGATATGTTCGGGGCGTTGTTGAGCTTTGATTTGGGCAGCAGGCCCACAATGCCGGGTTCCAGGTGAACAAAATAACCAAAGGACTCTTTTTTTTCGATTCTGCCGGAATAGACTTTTCCGACGGTATATTTCTGGCCGATGTTCAGCCAGGGATCGCCCTGGGCATCTTTCATACTCAGTGAAACTCTCTTTTTTTCAGCGTCAATGTCTTTGATGGTGACCGCCACCGTTTCCCCGGGAGAGACAACATCTTCGGCGCGCATGATGCGCTTTAAATAGCTCATTTCACTGACATGGACCAGTCCTTCAATCCCCGGGGCTATTTCAACAAAAGCACCGAAATCCGCGCACCGGGTTACTTTGCCGTTGAGTTTGTCCCCCACTTTAAACTGCTGATGAATGGTTTCCCAGGGATCGGCAGACGCCTGGCGGACCGACAGGGCGATTTTGGATGTTTCGGGGTTGATATCTATAATTTTGGCGGTAACCGGGTCACCAATGGCGTACATTTCACTGGGGTGCCCCACACGGGACCAGGCCATTTCAGAAATATGCACCATGCCTTCAACACCGGGAACGATTTCAACAAAAACGCCATAGGGTTTCATGGCGGTGACTTTTCCGGCAATCAAATCTCCGGATGCGGCGCTTTTAAAAAATTCTTTTTTGGCGGCTTCCTGTTCCTGTTTTAACAATTCCCGCCGGGAAACAACGATATTTTTGCCGCGCTGTTCGAATTTTGAAATTAAAAAATCAAAACTTTCACCCACATATTCATCTTCATTTTCAACATACCGGGTATCCATCTGGCTGATGGGGCAGAAGGCTGATTTTTTCATGATACTGACCCTGAAACCGCCTTTGCACTTTTCCGTGACCTTGCCTTCCACCGGAATGCGATTTTGATAGGCGTCATACAGCAACTGGTCGCCGCCGGCGCCGGATATGGATTTTGACAGGCGGATTTCACCGTCTGCAATGGCGACAACGTAAAGATCCAGTATATCGCCGGTCTTGCATTCCAGCTCATTGTCATCGTTTAATAATTCGCTTTTTTCAACCACACCGTCTGTTTTGGTGCCGGTGTTGATAAATATATTTTTGTCCCCCACTGCAATAATTTCACCTCTGATTTTATCGCCGACCTGAATATCCACCTGTTCCGTCATATAGGATTCAAAGAGATCGGCAAAGTTTTCTTCCTCATTGGTTTCTGATTCAAAAATATCATTATCATCCGGCATCATTAAATGCTCCTTGCTAAAAATTCTTGTTGACTGAGTGTTTTTACATCATGATACGATACATTATTAAAACAGACCAACATTTAACAGCATGCGAAACCGGTTGCAAGAAAATTACCCGGAAAATTACCCGGACATGCGCGAAAATAACCATAATATAGCGGAGCAAATCATATGACGGATAATTTAATTTATGGTCCGGTGCCTTCCCGGCGCCTTGGCCTTTCCCTGGGGGTTGATCTGGTACCCTATAAAGTCTGCTCTTATAATTGTACTTATTGCCAGATCGGGACCACGCCCGAAACAACCATTGAGCGAAAACCCTATATACCGGCGCACATGATTCTTGATCAGCTTTCCGCCCGTTTAAAAGAAGGGGTCCGGCCGGATTATATTACTCTGGGCGGTTCCGGAGAACCCACGCTGAACAGTCAGATGGCAGATATCATCAGCGGCATTAAATCACTGACCGATATCCCGGTGACGGTTTTAACCAATGGGTCGCTGCTGTCAAAAAAGGATGTCAGGAATGATTTGGCCGGCGCTGATGTGGTATTGCCGTCCTTTGACGCCTGCGATGAAAAAACTTTTTTTAAAATTAACCGGCCGGATTCGCATATTTCTTTTACGGATATGGCCCGGGGACTGATTGAATTCCGAAACGTATATTCCGGAAAAATATGGCTGGAAATATTTATCGTCAAAGGGCTTAATGACACCGAATCTGCCATAAAAAAGTTTAAACAATGGACAGACCGGTTTTCGCCGGAAAAGATTCATTTAAACACAGCGGTCCGGCCAACCGCGGAAAGTGATATTCAGCGGGTGTCTGAAGAAGAACTGGAATATTTTTGCAAAATTTTAGGGGGCAATGCGGAAGTGATCGCACCGTTTAAAAAGCCGGTCGTAAATGAAGAACTCATGGATACGGAAAAAAAGATTTTAAATATGCTCGGCCGCCGGCCCTGCACATTAGCGGATATATCCGCGGGATTGGGCCTTCATCCGAATGAGGTCCTCAAGTATGCAGACCCGATGATCAACCGTCAAACCATTGAAATTCTGCATGCCAATGGAAAAACATTTTACCGCAAAAAAATAGATGACTAAAATTATGGGTAGAAGGTCACTTCAACATGCTGTCGGCCCCATTGTCTGGCCTCGGAATGAGAGTTGTAATATAAATCCAGACGTGTGGGGCCTTTGATGGCGCTGCCCCGGTCTTCGATAACCCCATACCCGTATCCCGGAATATAAAGCCGGGTTCCGAATTGATAATATTTCGTATCAGCGGCCACCGAGCCGTCTTTTGAAAACCAGAGCCAGGGGAATATGATCCGGAACGGAATCATCCAGGGGTTTTTTATGCTGTCAACGGAAAAAAGCCCGGGCACGGGTTCCCGGGGTTTGGTGCCGCTGGCGGTCAGCCCGGAATAGGGGCGGCCTGCATATTTTCCTTTATTGATATATTTGTTCCAGAAATTCAGTTTCAGGTATTTCCAGCTGCCGCGTTCCCAGCAGCAGCATTGGCCGCATCCGCAGTAAGCCGTAACTTCCATTTTTTTAACAATTTTTTGACTGCACCCGGTGGGTCCGGCCATTAATCCTGCCAGCAGAAAACAGATGAAAAATTTTTTCATAAACGCGCATATAACCTTAATGTAATGGTTGCAAAAAACTTATTCAAATAATTATTAATATTTTAAATCCAAATTCCGGGAATGGAGCCGCCGCAGAATTTGCATTTGTCTTTGATCATGTGGGTGGCCGGCATATAATACCCTTTTCTTTCAATCAGCAGTTTACCGCAATGATGGCAATAGGTATGATTTCCCTCGTGGCCGGGCACATTGCCCACATACACATACCGGATGCCGGTTTCCATGGCGATTTTTCGAAATTCTGTTAACACAGACACCGGTGTGGGCGGAAGGCGATCAAGTTTATACTGGGGAAAAAATCGCAAAAAATGCAGGGGGTGATCCGGTCCTAAATTGTCAAGAATCCACCGGCACATTTGTCTGATCATCTTCGGGTCATCAACATAGCCGGGAACCACCAGGGTGGTCATTTCAAAGTGAATGTTTTGTTCGTGAAGGGTTTTAAAGGTATTCAGCACCGGGTCCAGCCGGCCCCCGTTGAGTTTCTGATAAATTGCATCATCAAATGACTTCAGGTTCACATTTGCCGCATCAATCACCTTGCACAGTGCTGATAAAGGTTCCGGATTAATATAGCCGTTGGATATCCAGAGATTTGAGATTCCTTTTTGTTTTGCAAGGCGTGCGGTATCCTTCATGTATTCAAAATAGGTCACCGGTTCGGAATAGGTATATGCGATGGAGGCGGCTTTTTTGGCCAAAGCGGTTTGCACCACCTGGTCCGGAAAAAGATCATAGGACCTGACATCTTCGGGTTTGACCTGGGATATCTGCCAGTTCTGGCAGTTTAAACATCGAAAATTACATCCGGTGGCAGCAATGGATAAGGCCCGGCTTTCGGGCTTGAAGTGGAACAGGGGCTTTTTTTCTATGGGATCGATATTGACGGAACACGGATTGCCGTAGGCCAGTGTATATAATGTCCCGTCAATATTGACCCTGGACCGGCAGATGCTCCGATCATTTTTATCCAGAACACAGCTGTGCGGACAAATACCGCACATCACCGTCTGGTCGGGCAGGGAAACGGCATGGTCGGCTTTGCGGGACCATTTCCAGATTTGATCCGGGGCGTCATTTTTAAAGATGTTTCCGGATATATCCTTTCGCACGGATGGCTGATTATTTTCCATCAAAGAACATACGGCCGGACCCGGCAGGAGACTGCCCGCCAATGTCAGGGCGCTGGTTTGTAAAAATTGTCGTCTTGAAACAAGTGTCATATTGATTTTTTCGTGTTTAAAGTGATCCAGCTGATCGTTTTCAGGGCAATCAATGCCGTGGCCGTCCACAGGATGCCGGCATAGGGAATTAACAAAATACTGGTCAACAGGGTGCCATAGGCCGCCCCGATAAGGTCTGCGGAAAACATTTTAACGGCAGCCGGTTTATCGCTGCCCTGCAGATGAAGCGCTATGGGAAACTGACATCCGCAGACAAAAGAGATTCCAAAGCCGAATAAAAGAAACGCATACGCCGGTAAATGTTCTGAAAAAAGTATCATGCCGGTGAGAAACAGACCCATCAAAGCAATGAGCGCCAATTCCGTCACGGCCAGCAACTGATTCCCGTGCCGGCGCATATGCTCGCCGTATACGGCGCCGGGTAAAAGCCCGGCCAGAAAAACAGTGATAATCAATCCGAGCTGCAGGTAAATATAGCCAAAAAATATTTGAAACGCAAATATAACCAGAATTTCCGCCCCCATGGTAAAAAATCCGGTGGTGTAAAGCACAAATTCTTCTCTGGAAATACAAAAAAAATAAAAAATATTAATGAAACCCAGTATCATGACAAAAAACGCAGGAGAGGCGGTAAAAATTGAAAACCATTCATCCAGCAGAATCCGCACCAGATGAGGGGAAAAATCCGTATTTACCGGAACATCGGATAGCAGCTGCTGGTTTAATCGCTCAATTTTTTCCAGCGGCACATCCCCGTAATAATAGCCGCTGATATAGGATGTGGAAATATCTTTATGTTCAAGGCGCTTTGGGATATCGGTTATAAGCGGCTTGTCGCTGCACAGAAAAAATATCCGGCTGCCCGGTATCAGTAAAACATGAGAAAATACCTGGCCAGCGGTGCGGTAGATCGAAGAGACTTTTTGAAGCTCCGTGTCACTGATATAACTGTCATATCCTTTGACAGAAAAAGAAAGCACACCGCCCCCGGTCAGCTGCTGCCGGGCAATACCAAAGAATTGATCGGTAAAAAACCGGTTGATCTGAAAATTGTCCGGTTCCGGCAGATTTAGAATAATGGCGTCATACCTCTTGTCTGTTTTCTGAAGATACTGCCGCCCATCCATGTGAATCACATGCATTTCCGGAAATTTTTTCAGCAGACCAAACTCAAATTCCACCTGTGTCAGGGCCGGGTCAATTTCCAGATAGTCAATGGATTTCGGGTGATATTTTCTTGCCTCCTGCATCATCTGATTTTCCGCAGATATCATCAGAACATGATCAACCGATTCAGCCTGAGAAAGGGGATAGTGGATAATTTCTTCGGCAGCACTTATGTTTTGGGAGCCAAAAACCGGACGGCCGTTCTGGAACAGGGTATATTGTTCCCGGTCCCGTATGAGCTGGATGCGGCCATAGGGTGTTTCCTGATAATGCACAAGTTTTCCTGCGGCCGGGGAAAGGGACGGCAGTTCAGCAGATAATGCGCCGACCAGAATTCCAAGACTCAGGATGGTTCCCAGAACAGGGGCGATTCTGTTTTTGTAAGCTGCTGCGTAAAGCCGGTAAAGGACGAAAATCAAGGGCAGATGGCTGATCAAAACCGCCTGAAACGGTGTTGCGAAATAGACCAGCAGAAACGAAAACAGCGCGCCCCCGGTAATATCGCCGATATTGTCAAAAATGTAGATTCGGGTGCCGGAGTAATCCGGAATATGATTTCTGATCACAATCAGGCTGTAGGGGAGCACAAAACCGATGAGCAGAGCATAGGGGGCTGTTAAAACAAGCGTATAGCCAAACGTGGGATAAAACCCGATGGAGCTGCCGCCCACAAAAAGCAGATCATGAAATTTGCGGATGGCAAGCAGCTGCATAGGCGCCAGCAGGACCAGGCCGGTGGAGAGCCTGCAGAGTCCGGCAACAGACCCTTTTCTGCCAAACGGCCGGGCCAGAAGCGTTCCGATGCCGCCGACAAAAAGCCAGTTAAAAAGGATCAGGGCAATGACAAATTCATTTCCGTTCAGGTGGGAAAGAAATTCCCGGATGGTCAGCAGCTGGGTAACTACGGACGCGACACCGGTTGCAATGACCACATGTCGAATCGGAAGATCAATTTGATTTTGTGTCTCCGGTTTGGCTTGCGGATTTACTTCAGCTTGCGTCTTCGGCTTAATGGCCTTCTTCAAAATACTGGACCTGATACACCATGACTTCCAGTCCCGGGCGCTGCCACTCGTCCGGCGACAGTCCGGCTTTTTGGCATAAATGTGAAAGAAATGATTTTTTATCCGGCAGCTGTTCCCATACCTGGGGCAAAAAGGTTGAACTGTAGGGACCTTTGCGAATGATCACCCCATCGACATCGGGCCGCAGTTTTTCCAGAAGGTCCCCGCTGTTTTTAAACTCCAGCTTCCGGGGCTCGGTAAGAAGGCTGATTTCAATATCCACTTTTTCAAATTCATTTTTAGACAGGGGCGGAAACCGGGGGTCATGAAAAGCCGCATTGATGGCGTTGTCCCTGACGCCTTCAAGAAGCGACTTGTCGGCGGTCAGGTTGCCGATGCACCCGCGCAGCTGGTCGTTAATTTTCAGCGTGACAAACGTTCCCCGGCGGGTTGTAAAAATGTCGTCGGATAATTCTTTGCTCAGCGTGTCTGCATCCGGGGTCGGCAGGCTCAGGCTGTCCGCAATTGATTTCCGGGCCACTTTTAAAAGCACTTCGCCTTTTTTTTTGTCCATATATGTTGCTCCTTTTTGCGGGTTTGCAATTGATGATTGAAAATAGGCAATGGCGGCATACCCCACCACCTTGTCTTTCGGACCGGCTGTGTCTCCGCTGTTTGAATAGTGGAGCAGCATCGGTTCCCAGTTGTGACGAGTCGCCAGATGCGTAAGCACGACAATCGGAAGAATTCCGCAGGCCCGGTTGCTGTTATCAGACAGTTTTTCAACATCCATGTCCAGTATCCGGCCAATGGTTGTCCGGTCGGTTTCAACCGCCTGCTGATACGGCAGGTAATGAGAAAGATCTGAACTGGCCACAATCAGTGTTTCCGAATCCAGAACCGATTCAATGGCATCGGTGAATTTTATCGGGTCACCCGGGCCCATTACAATCGGAACAATCTGAAAATTGTTCAAATAATGCTGCAAAAAAGGGATCTGCACTTCAATGGCATGCTCCCGGTCATTTGCTTGGGGAAAATGTTTGAAAAACTCCCGGTATTGGTTTTTTAGCGCACCGGCATCCGGGTGAACCGGAACATTGCCCAGAGGCGTTTGATAGGCAGCGACATTGCTGACTGCGCAATTGGAAAAACCGGCCCGGTGATCCGGACCCATGATAATTATCTTTTCGAAATCCGTATCGTTGAGCACCCGTGAGGCATGGGCGGCGGTAAAACCGGAATAAACATAGCCGGCATGGGGAAGGATCAGGGCTTTAAGCGCGGCGTCTTTTGGCAGTGAAAGCGGCGTTTTTGCCGCCATGCCGGTGTACTTGTCTAAAAGGCCAGTCAGGTCATCCGGATTCCGGGGATAGAAACTTCCGGCATAAACGGGCTCTCTGATTGGCTGGGCAAAGGCGGGGACAGTATGGAAAATCAGTATGGCGGCAAAAAGAAAAAACAGTCTGTTTAATTGATTATTAAGGGGTATCATGAAAACATCACTAAAGCGCTATAAAAATGTTTTTATAATGAATACAATACTATGGTAAAAAAATACTGTCAAACCAAACATGGAGATGATATAATAGCAAAAATTTAAGCCTAAGTTAAGTGTTTAAATTTTTGAAAAATTTATTTTTTATTAAATTAAGGATGTTGACTTATCTATAGTTCAAATTTTTCCGGAAGAAATGAATTATGCAAAAATTTCTGATCATCGCAAAATTTTTATCTGCTCAGGATTTCAGCCGGTTTTACAGGCAGTTCACAACCGGTCAAATTTTTTTCCCGTCATCCCGCCCCTTGCCGGATCATTCAAGCATAATGCTCAAATTGATTATACCATCGCTTGATGATTCTATTCTTGTCAGCGGCGTGGTTACCCCGAAAGATACCGACCGGCAAACAGTTTCGGGAATGGCAGTGGATTTTACAGCGGACCTGGAATCAAAACTATCAGAAATAAACCTTCTTCTGTCAGGCATTGAACAATACACGGATCTGCTCGATCCGGTCGCCGCCGAACCAGGTGAAGTGAACGCAATACCTGATCAATTGTCAGGCATTGCAATGGCCCTGACACCAGAAGCGGTTGTTTCAGAAGAAAAATCCGATCCTGATCAAAAAACGGATTCTTTCCGTCTGCAAGAGGATGTGGATGAAGACTTGATGAACCTGAAAATGGAAAATGAAGCCGATGATATCGCTTCCAGGGTCGATATTTCCCAGCTGCCTGATTTTGATCTTCTGGAAGATGATTTAGCCGACGCCCTTGAATTTGAAAAAGAGGCTGATAATGCCTCTAAAGAGATTTCTGCTGAAGTCTTGCCGGAAGAACCCCTGGAATTTAAACTGCTGTCTGATGACCAATCCGTATCGACCGGATTCTCCATGGATGCCCCCGTTTTGGAGCCGACGGCTGTTTCATCCGGAAGTGATGAAGGCACCGGTGTCTTGTTTGAAGATTTAAAGTCGATGGTGGATCAGGAAGAGTTTGAATTTGCGGTTGAAGAAGAACCGGTTGTAAGCACCAGAAAAATTCCTGAAAAAAAAGATCTCACGGCTGAAGAGCGGGCAATGGCGGAGCCGGTGGGGCAGTTTTTCATGAACCTGACCAAAGCCATTTTACGAAGCGGCTATTATGCTCCCGGCCATCCGGGATCAGATTCCGCAAAAGCAGGTCTTTATGAAGAGTTTATCGGTGTGCTCAAAGGCCAGCGGGAAATTATGATCACCAATCATAACACCCGGGAGGGTATTGATTTAATGATCACCGGCATTCTTGATGAACCGATCAACGTCAGGGTTTTAGTCGGTACTGGCATGGCAGAGCTCTTTGTTCCCAAGCTCAGCGAATACTGTGAGCGCAAGCAGTTGATCAGTTTTGCATTGAAAAGTGATATCCGGCCGGGGCATTTTTATCAGTTCATTGATATTATGAGTGATCCGAAGGTGGATGATCAAAAGGGTGATCAGGCCGGAAAATTCCTGACCAGTGCGTTTATTGAGCATGGGATAACGGATATTTCAACGGTCTTTGTTGATGATATGGTAAAACTGGAGACGGATCTGCCCTGGCGGGTGGAAATGGCGATCCATCGCCTGGCCAAGGATCTCAAGGTGATGCCATTGTTTAAAGGGGTCTCCGCTAAAGAAATCAAGCAACGAAAGCTGCAAACCGTGCAGGATATCATCCGGCCCCTGAAACACCCCACCTACCTGAATGATTTTCTGGTCAATTGCTATCTGATTGCAGAATATGTGCCGTCAATGCCGGCTGAAGAAATCGAAGAGATTGTTGTTGACGCGTTTTCCATTGATCTGCTCCTTCCCACTTCCCGGTTCACCTTTAAAGAACTGGAGTCTCTTAAAAAATTAAAACTAAAGCATCCGGAAAGCGAGATCATTGACCGGCGACTTGACGGTATCAAGCGTATTTTAAAATTAATTTCCCGGCGGGTGGTGTCCAGGAAAGCAGCCGGCGCGCAGAATTTTTTGGAGAGCCTGTATCGAAATCAAATTCTGGCTTTTAATGAACTGCCTGCAGATGTTCAATATATGGTGAACACCATCAAGATGGCCGATGACATTCGTGACAATTTCAGCAAATATTCAAATGTCATCGCCAGCACCAAAAAGCCCTATGAGGCCATGGTGTATCTTAAATGTTTCCGGCGAACGGCCCCGGCTTTAATTGAATCCGGAGACTGGCAGATTCTCATGAAAATGACCAAAGCGGTTAAGCGGGTTTCGTCACGGGAACCCTTTAATTCTGAGAATCTTTACGCTGGTTTGCAAATCCGGAAAACGGATAAAACAGAAGACTATTCAAAGTCCGAATTGTTCAGCCTGCTCGATGTCTCCGAACGTCCGCTGGGATTTATTTTTAAGGATGCAATCGACAGAATAATCAGTTCTTATGAAAAATCAGATGCAAAGCAACGCAATATCATAGCGAAAATCATCGATTCCCTGGGCACCCTGGGCGTGGATATTATCAGTAAAATGCTGATTGACAGCAATGATCGTGAAATCCGGAAATTGTCCTATGAAATGATGATCAGTAAAGGTGAGCAAGCCCGGAAATGGGCGGTCAGCATATTGGAAGATGCCGGCCGGCCCTGGTTTATTCACAGAAATGCAATGATGATTCTGGCAAAGGTCAGCGACAAAGAAGCCGATTTTACCTGCGTCAGGAAATTTATCGGGCATTCGAATCCGAAAATCCGGGAAGAACTTTTAAACGCAATTGTCACATTAAACCCGACGGACGGGGAATCCATCGTTGTGGAATCCATCAATGACGATGATCCCAAAGTCAGATGGCGGGCCTTGCGGACCCTGCAGCATTTTTCTCCGGTGTCCGAGGAAACCGTGCAACGGCTTCTCAATATCATCACCCTTCCGTTGCCGAAAAATCATGACGAAGCGGAAAATCATATCAACAAAACCGTCCATATTATCAGTGCTATCAGCGCCATGCCCTATGTTCCCATATCGCAGAAAGTAGAAACGGAAATTTTAGAACTTTTAAATTCCTTTTCGGGCGGGAAAAAATCAATATGGGATAAGGTGAAACGGGTGGTCGGCAATGATTATGAAGCCCCGGTGCTCAAGGTTGCCATACCATTGCTGGGAAAGATCGGCAGCAGTTCGTCCAAAACTTTTTTAAAGAAGCTCAATCGTTCACACCCGGGTTTTTCCGACATTATCAAAAAAGCATTGCTGCAGATGAATACCTAGCGGCAGACAGTCCTTCCAGCAGGGCAGGGCACAAATCCCTTCTGACACGGCCCTGATCCTTGTATCCCATCAGCCGCCCTTAAACACCGGATGCGACCGGTTGCGGTCCGGAAAACATGCGGGCAGCATTGCGGTGCGGCAATTTATCGAAAATCATCAGCCCCTGGCCTGTTTTACCGGCCATATTCATGAATCCTTCGGTGTTGACCAGATCGGCGCAACGCACATCATCAATCCCGGCAAACTGAAGACCGGACGATACGCTTACGCCGATGTCGGCGGAAAAGAAGCCATCTTTGAAGTGCGGAAGTTTTCTCCGGCAATCGGATGAATTGGGTTTAAAATTATTTACAGATTGCCCGGGTGTTCAAACACCATCAGCAGCGGTCTCCGGTCATCCGGATTGCCGGCCCGGTGATCTCCGTTATTGTCGATAATAATATATATATATTGTTCGTCTATGCAAAGGCCTTCGGCCTTGCCGTACGTCATATCCGCATACCGGTATAACGGCAAGGTTTCGATATGACGATATGACCATCCGTCAGTTTCAACCAGATAATTGTCTTTGTCCCGTTTGAACCGGGTGATGACAAAGGCATTGCGCTGGAGCACATATACATTATTTTTGTAAAAACATAATCCTGAAAAATCCTTGCGTATTTCCCGGGGGAATTTAAATTTGCTTTGCTCTGACGGGTAGGCACGCACAAATGCCGGATCTGATGTCAGATCAATTTCCAGAAATCCCCTGTCCTGACGTTCTGCGCACACAAGGAACTTATTTTCCGATAACATGCAGATTCCTTCAAGTCCGGCGTTATGGTCCACTATTAAACCGGATTTTTGTCCCGCTGGTTCTAAATCCGGGGTTATCCAGATGGTATTTTCGCCATCAGCCGTCACTTTAAGAATCCGGGACCGGGCTTCACTTACCAGAAAAAAATTGCCGTTTCCGTCACACGTAATCCCTTCAAAATCATATGAATATAAGAAAGAAAAAACAGGCAGCTTCAGGTAAATTTCCGGAATGGCTGCGGCAATGTCATCTTGCAGGCCTTGATCTTGCAATTGGAGGCGATAAATGAAATTATCATGCTTGTCGCAAATCGTGTACAGATGGTCATTGAATATCGTCAGGCCGGAAGGCTGAAAATTTTCCGGGCCGTCAATATAAAAGACCTTGTGAAGTGTTAGAGGCGTTCCAGCCAAATCATTTAATTCCGGGTCGTT
>JAABSL010000110.1 GCA_011390415.1 Desulfobacteraceae bacterium | reverse complement strand
AGTCTTTGATATTATTTTTTTACGCAACAATATTCTGCTGTATTCATCAGCAGAGCTGAAAAGGAGCGGATTCAAAAATGTGATCAATGCTCTTGCTGAAAATGGGGTTCTGATTATCGGAACCAAAGATGCGCTGCCAAAAGGAATCTTCGGTTTTAAAAGCGTTGAATTGCCCTATGTGTTTTACAAAATTTTTTAATCCCTTCCATATCTGACATCCAGCGCTTCAAGCTGAATCCCTGTGTTCTTTCTATTTGAATTGTTATTTTAATTCATGGTATATTTTGAATATCTTAAACATCTTCCAAAAACCACCCGGTGTTCTTAACGTGGGAGGCTGTTCCGGGAAAAATCTGTTTTGAAGCCGGGCCACGCATAAACGCAGCAAGCATAAGGGGGGCGTATGAAGACATCGAGAAGATCCATTGAAAAGATTGTCGAAGATCAGGTCCTCCAGTGGAACCGAATCAAAGCTGAACAAAAACAGGCACAAAGCGGGGTCGATGTTATAACGATTTCCAGAGAATCCGGAAGCGGGGGAACCATTCTGGCGGAAAAACTGGCTAAAGAACTGGGTTTTGATCTGTTCCATCAGGAAGTCATCCAGGAAATGGCCCAAAGCGCGGACATCAGTTCCCGAATTATGGAAACCCTGGATGAAAAAGGACTGTCCGTGCTTGAAGATTCCATTGCCGCCATGATCCGGGATCGTCATTTGTGGCCGGATCAGTTTTTAAAATATTTGATGAAAGTGATCGGCACCATCGGAAAACACGGCAGGGCGGTCATTGTGGGTCGCGGGGCCCAGTTTATTCTGCCCCAGGATGAAACGCTCAGGGTCCGCGTGATCGCGCCGCTGCTCGTGAGAATTCACACGATCTCCCACGAACTGGATATTTCGGAAACCGAAGCGCAAAAAATGATTTTGAAAACAGACGCCAACCGCCGCTCATTTTCCCGAAAATATTTTTATGCGGATGTCTCGGACCCGATTAATTATGATCTGGTGATCAATACGGCCCGCATGGGCATTGAAACGGCAGTGAAAACCATCATCGCGGCACTCAATCAGTTAAATGACTGACTCTTCAGCAGGTTGTCCAAAAAAGACGGCTTTTTAAGAAGCTTTTCATGGTGACGAATCACTACTGTATCAACAAATAACGTCTGCATAGTAGGCCGGGTTTCTGACCCGGCAATTAGCGGGTGCTATTTGTCGGGAATGGAATCCCGACCTACAACTTGATGACCGGTCCGGCAGCGGACTGTGTGGCGACACTCACCTTCAGGTGCGTGTCCGGCAGGTGTTCGGTGACCACCCGCAGGGCTTTTTCCGGCGTATTGTTGGTTTCGCTTAAATGGGCAAGAATCACGTGGGTCATCTGATCGTGCATGACATCCATCAGCAGTTCCCGGGAAGATTCATTGGAAAGGTGCCCGGTGCGGCCTTTTACCCGCTGCTTGACAGACCACGGATACGGGCCTTCTTCCAGCATGGGGATGTCATGATTGGCTTCCAGTATCAGGCAGCAGCAGTCTTTGAGGTGCTGGCGCACCATGGCCGTGGCAATGCCCAGATCGGTGGCAATGCCGATTTTGTGTCCGTTGCTGCCGATGGTAAATCCGGCGGGGTCGCTGGCGTCGTGGGAAATGGAAAAGGGACGGATGGAGAGATCGCAGACGGTAAATTCGGTGCCGCAGGAAAAATGGTGAATCTGCTGCATGGCCCCGAGTTGGGCAGCAGCGGAACCCAGTGTTTGAGATGAGATATAAACCGGCAACTGATAGCGTCTGGCTAAAATCCCCACGCCCTGAATATGGTCTGAATGTTCGTGGGAAACGATAATGGCATTAAGATTTTTTATGTCGAGATTTCTGGCCTTCATGCGGCGTTCTATCTCGATGCCGGAAAGACCGGCGTCAATTAAAAGAGACGTGCCGCCGACGGAGATATAAACGGAATTGCCCCGGCTTCCGCTGGCCAGCATACATATCTGCATATTAAATTCCGGTGTGCCCGAACCCGCCGCTGTTTCGTGCGGACTCATCCAGGGTTTCCACCATTTCAAACCGGGCCTGGCAGATTTTATTGATGACCATCTGGGCGATCCGGTCCCCCCGGGAAATCACATAGGGGGTTTTGCCGAAATTAATTAATGCGATTTTGACTTCACCGCGGTAATCCGCATCAATGGTGCCGGGGGCATTAATGATGCCGATGCCGTGTTTGATGGCCAGGCCGCTGCGGGGACGGATCTGGGCTTCAAATCCGATGGGCAGGGAAATGGCAAACCCTGAAGGGATCAAGGTGATCTCTCCGGGATCCAGCGCGGTCGGCTGTTCAACCGCCGCGCAAACGTCCATTCCGGCTGAATGCGGGGTCATATACCGGGGAAGGGGAATATCCGCATCCTGATTCGGCCGCACCCGGCAGCATTTTATAACAGTGGCGCCGGAAGCCATTAATCGTTTTCAGGCTTTTTCTCGTCGGTCAACAGGGCCTTGCGGCTCAGTTTGATTTTGCCGTCCCGGGAAACATCAATGACCTTGACCTTGATCACATCCCCTTCCTTGACAATATCACTGACCTGTTTGACACGATAGTTGGCAAGCTCTGAAATATGGACCAGGCCGTCTGTTTTCGGCTTAATCTGCACAAACGCGCCGAAATCAGTAATCTTGACGACCTTGCCCTCATAGGTGGCCCCGATTTCAGGATCCATGCCGATATCCTGGACAATTTGCGCGGCCCGGTCGCCTTCTTCTTTACTGACGGCGGCGATTTTTACAATACCGTTGTCATTGATTTCGATCTGGGTATTGGTTTCGCTCTGAATGGAACGGATCATTTTACCCCCCGGACCGATCACGTCGCCGATACGCTCCGGATTGATCTGGATGTTGTATACATTGGGCGCATAGGGGGACATTTCATCCCGATGGGTGCTGATGGCTTTCTGCATTTCTTCCAGAATATGCAGCCGTCCGCCTTTTGCCTGTTCAAGGGCTTTTGCAAGAATGTCTTTGGAAAGTTCACGCACCTTGATGTCCATCTGCAGGGCGGTAATGCCTTCTGCCGTGCCGGCCACCTTGAAATCCATGTCACCGGTATGGTCTTCGTCGCCGAGAATATCCGATAATACCGCCGTGGTCTCTCCATCCGTCACCAGTCCCATGGCAATACCGGAAACCGGGGCTTTAATGGGAACCCCACCGTCCATCAGCGCCATGGAAGCCGAACATACGGTACCCATGGAGGAGGAACCGTTGGATTCCAGCACTTCCGATACGATCCGGATGGTATAATCAAACTCTTCTTCTTCAGGCAGGACTTTCTGGATAGCGCGTCTTGCCAGGGTGCCATGGCCGACGTCTCTGCGGCTGGGTCCGCCGGCGCGGCGGACTTCGCCCACTGAAAAGGGCGGGAAATTATAATGGAGCATAAACGATCGGTGCTCTTCGCCGAGTAAGGTTTCGATTCGCTGTTCATCCGGGCCGGAACCCAGCGTTAATACGCCAAGAACCTGTGTTTCACCCCGCGTAAAAAGCGCGCTGCCGTGAACCCGCGGCAGCAGGCCCACTTCACAGGTAATGGGCCGGATTTCATCAAAGGCGCGATTGTCAATGCGGCGGCCCTGTTTGAGAATCATATTCCGGCAGATATTTTTTTCCAGGTCTTTGAAAATACCGGAAACTTCTTTTTTACGATCCGCGTAGTCTTCGCCCAGACCTTCAAAAATTTCGGTCTTGAGAGCGGACAGTGCCTTGCTGCGGGCCACTTTTCCAGGAATCGTTACGGTTTCGGCAATTTTTTCACTGGCTGCGGCGGCTATTTTTTCTGTTAGTTCCGCATCGGCTTCTTTGGGCGTAAATACCCGTTTTTCAACGCCGGCACTTTCGAGCAGTTTTTCCTGAAGCCCGATGATGGGCTGCAGTTTTTCATGGCCGAAGAAAATGGCTTCCAGCATTTCCGCTTCGCTGACAATATTGCCGCCGCCTTCCACCATGATAATGCCGGTTTTGGAACCGGCCACAATCACGCTGATGTCCGAATTTTTCCGTTCTTCAAAAGTGGGATTGGCAATCAGCTGGCCGTCAACACGTCCCACCCGGACGCAGGCGATGGGGCCTTCAAAGGGGATGTCCGAGATCATCAACGCCGCGGAGGCGCCGTTGATGGCCAGCACATCCGGATCATTGACTTTGTCCATGGACAAGACCGTTACAATGACCTGGGTTTCAAAGGCATATCCTTTGGGAAACAGCGGTCGGATGGGCCGGTCGGTCAGGCGGGCGGTAAGGGTTTCCTTGTCGCTCGGCCGTCCGATTTCACGGCGAAAATAGTTGCCGGGGATGCGACCGGCGGAGTAAATTTTTTCCTGATATTCTACCGTAAGCGGCAGAAAATCAACATCCGGCCGTTCGTCCTTGGCGGAAACCACTGTTACAAGCACAATTGTTTCGCCATATTGGACCACCACCGAACCGGAAGCCTGACGTGCGACTTTTCCGGTTTGAATGCTGAGAGTTTCTTTGCCGATTTCCGTACTGAAAGAAAGTTCCATTTTTTTAATCTCCTGATAACATAACAAGCTGACGTTCAAAAGTTCAAGCTTCTTCAGCCACTTGAATGGGAATATAGATTGCCCTTAAACGTCGACATGCCGGATGTAACGAAACACATCATTTCAAGGGGATACGTTTTATTTATCGCCTGAGGCCCAGTTCTTTAATAATGGTCCGATAGCGATAGACATCTTTGTTTTTTACATAATTCAACAGTCTGCGACGCTTGCCGACCATAATCAGAAGTCCTCTCCGGGAATGATGGTCTTTTTTGTGAATTTTTAAATGTTCCGTCAGGTGGGAGATCCGATCGGTTAAAAGGGCAATCTGAACTTCCGGTGAACCGGTGTCCGCATCGTGAAGCTTAAACCGATTGATGGTCTCAATTCTCTTTTGCTCTGGGATATTCACTGTTTCCTCCTCCAAATGTATATTTTCGTCTTTTAAATTAAGTTTATATCATATTATGGATTGTGAAAAACACAACAATAATTATACCGGTCGCCGCTTTCATCCGGACTGACAACCGCAAGAAGCTGATTTTTTTTATCAATAATTTTGATAAAAGCACTGTCTGTATTTTTGATATCAATACCGATGCCGATATCACTCACTGCGATGCGCTTGCCGTGTTTGATTTTTTCCGTTAATTCGCTTCCGGCCACATGCGGCATCATATTCAAAAGGGCATCCGACATGGGAATGAGTCGGTCTTGTAATGTTTCCAGTGCCGGATGGGATTCAATCTCCGCCAGGGCGATGGCGTCGGAAATGGAAAATCCCCCGCATTCGATCCGTTTGAGTGTTTTCAAATGTCCGCCGCATCCCAGTTGCCGGCCGATGTCCGCGCACAAGGTACGGATGTAGGTACCGGATGCGCATTTTGTTTCAAACCGGATTTCGGAAAATGTGATATCCAGTATTTTAATATAGGATATAAACACTTTCCGCGGCGGTTTGATGACCGGGGTCCCGGTTCTGGCATATTTATAAAGCGGAACACCCTTATGCTTTAATGCGGAATACGCCGGCGGAATCTGTTCAATCTCCCCTTCAAACTGTTTGCATGCGTCAATAACGGCCTGGCGTAAAACCGTGCCCACGGGCCGGGTGGTCAGAATACTTCCGGTGGCGTCCAAAGTATCCGTTTCCACTCCGAGTTTTAAAACCGCTTCATATTTTTTCGGACTTTCAAGAAAAAATCGGGACAGGCGGGTGGCCCGGTTAATGGTGCAGATCATTATCCCGGTGGCCATTGGATCAAGCGTTCCCGTGTGTCCGATTTTGTCAATTCCGGATATTTTTTTGATCCGGCGGACCACGCCGGCCGAAGTTATATCCTGCGGTTTATCAACAATCAGAATGCCACTGGTTTCATGTGTCATTGTTTATTGCACATTCTATTTATAATTAAATAAGCCATCCTCCTGAAAAGTTACAGGTTTTCCGAAAAATAGAAAATGGTTCTTTTCAAATCCGACAGGGTTGCCTGGATGTCAAATCCGGCCGCGTTGGGATGGCCGCCGCCGCCGAACGAGGTGGCGATGGCGGCAACGTTTACGGCCCCTTCCGACCGGAGACTGACATGGAAATGACTGCCGCATTTTTTTCCGGGACTGCGTTTCCGTTCAAATAAAAGCGCGGCCAGTTTGACGTTTTCGATCTGCTTGGCATAATTGATCAGACCATTGACATCCTCAAGTATTGTTCCGGTCGTCTGCAGCATATTCTGCGTAAGGGTCATAATCGAGAGTTTGCCGTTATGGGACAACTCAATGGAATCAAAGAGCATGTTCAGCAGTTTAACCCGGTTTAAGGAAATCGTTTCATACACATGATGCGCCACTTTGTGCGGATTGGCGCCAAGAAGAACCATTTTGTGTGATATGTCAAACGCTTCCGGTGTGGTGTTGGCGAACCGGAAAGAACCGGTGTCCGCCATGATGCCCGTATAAATGGAGTAGGCCATTCCCCGGTCGATAGTGACATCTCCCATAGATTCGATCATCCGGTAGACGATTTCGCAGGTTGAAGACGCTGCCGGATCAATGTATTGCAGATCACCGAACCGGGTATTGGTGGAATGATGATCGATATTAATGATTACCGGTATCTTGGAAACGTCTGTAGCTGCGCCACCGATCCGATGCAAATCCGAACAGTCCAGAATGATCGCGGTGTCAAACTCGGAAATATCTCCGGGTGACCGGTTGATCAGATGAAGGGACGGCAGAAATTGATAAACGGCCGGTATGGGACTTTCATCGTAGACCCTGACTTTTTTTTTCAATTCCTGGAGTGCAAGTCCTAAGCTGATCAATGATCCGATGGCATCTCCGTCCGGATGAATATGGGACGCAAGCAGAATGCGTTTACTCGTTCTCAGGTGGTTGATTATCTGTTGTATGCTCATTTTTTATTTTTTTTAACACGGAATTCATGTGAAATCCGTAATCGATTGAATCATCATAATAAAATTGGAAATCAGGCATATATCGCAATTTCAGCGTCTGTGCAAGGCTATATTTGATAAACCCTTTTGCTTTTTTAAATCCGTCCATCGCCTCTTCTTTAGAGGCGGCGTGCTCGGAAATCACAAAATAGATTTTCGCCTGTTTCAGATCCGGCGACATCTTGACACCGGTGATGCTGACCGATTCCAGACGCGGGTCGCTTATTGATTTTTGCAGGAGCAGGGACAGGGCTTCATGGATTAATCCGCCGACCCGGTCGGCTCTGGCAAAAGGTTTTACGTTCATATATTTATAATCTCCATATCCGTATCAATGATTTCGGCTAATTGAAGATTTTCAGCAAATTCAAAAAGTTTATCTATTTTTGAGTTGATCCGGCGGCGGTCGTTCCCCACCAGTGAAAATCCGATTTCCGCGCGCTGATGCAAATCATTTGAATCAACTTCCGCCATGGAAACATTAAAGGCTTTTTGTGTCCGGTGGATGATCGCTTTAACCACTTTTCGTTTTTCCTTTAAAGAATGGCAGAATGACAGTTTAAATGTGATCCTGCCGACACCGATCACCATGGCATGAATAATTCCTTGTTTTTTTTACCTCTCAGCGTTTCGCCTGTTACAGCGGCATGGTCGGTTTGACCTCTTCAAGGTGATAGCATTCGATAATGTCGCCAACTTTAATATCATTGTATTTGTCAATGTGAATGCCGCATTCATAATTCTGGGTCACTTCTTTCACATCATCCTTGAACCGTCTTAGTGTGGCGATTTTTCCGTTATAGGTGACAATGCCGTCCCGGATAAGCCGCACCATGGATCCCCGCTGAATTTTGCCGCTGGTTACATAACAGCCGGCAATCATACCGATACTGGGGACATGGAATGTTTCCCGGACTTCGGCTTCGCCCATGACTTTTTCTTCAAACTTGGCGTCCATCATCCCGACCATGGCATCCTTGATATCCTTGATGGCGTTGTAGATAATGTCATAATACCGGATATCGACATTTTCTTCTTCCGCAATAAGGGCCACTTTGGCGGTGGGCCGCACATTAAAGCCCAGGATAATGGCATTGGAAACCGCAGCCAGAGAAATATCCGATTCGCGGATGGGGCCGACCGCGGAATGGATGACACTGATCTTGACCTCATCAATGGACAGCTTGGTCAGCGAATCCTTCAGCGCTTCAATGGAACCCTGGACATCGGCCTTGATGATGAGATTCAGGTCTTTGACTTCACCCTCCATCAGTTTTTCATACAGCTTGTCAAGGCTCATGCGGCTGGTCCGGGCCAGCTCCTTGGCGCGCTGTTTCTGCATCCGGTGTTCACTGACCTGTTTGGCGTCCTTTTCGTCCGCCAGCACGTTGAGTTCATTGCCGGCATCGGGAACTCCGGACAGACCGACGATTTCAACAGGAATGGACGGTCCGGCTTCTTTTATCTGAACCCCGAGATCGTCATACATGATCCGGATTTTACCATAATACATGCCGCAGACCACCGCGTCTCCCACATGCAGGGTGCCTTCTTTGATCAGCACCGTGGCCACGGCGCCGCGGCCGGTATCCAGTCGGGATTCAATGATGTGACCATGGGCCGGCTTATTCGGATTTGCTTTTAACTCAAGTACTTCAGTTTGAAGCAGGATCATTTCCAACAGATCGTCAATGCCGATCTGCTGCTTTGCGGACACATTGACGAAAATCGTGTCCCCGCCCCAGTCTTCCGGCGCCAGTCCTTTCTCGGCCAGTTCCCGTTTGATCCGTTCCGGTTCTGCTTCCGGTTTATCGATTTTATTGACGGCCACAATAATCGGTACATTGGCGGCTCTGGCGTGATCAATGGCCTCAATGGTCTGGGGCATGACCCCGTCGTCTGCGGCCACAACCAGGACCACAATGTCGGTCACATGGGCACCCCGGGAGCGCATGGCGGTAAACGCCTCATGCCCGGGAGTATCTAAGAAGACAATGTCTCCGGTTTCATGTTTCACATGATAGGCACCGATATGCTGGGTAATTCCGCCGGCTTCCAGTTCAGTAATTTTTGACCGGCGGATAACATCCAGCAGGGATGTCTTTCCATGATCGACATGCCCCATGATCGTGACCACCGGGGGCCGCTGAAGCAATTGATCGGGTGAATCCGCTTCCGTTTTAATGATGGTATCTTCTTCAAACGTGGCTTTTTCAAGTTCAAAACCGAATTCCGTTGCCACCAGGCAGGCGGTGTCATAATCGATGGTCTGGTTGACGGTCACCATCATGCCCATGCCCATCAGTTTGGAGATCAGTTCGTTGGCTTTGATGCCCATCCGCTTGCCCAGATCGGCTAAAACAATCGTATCATCGATTTTAATCCGGCGTTTGATTGCTTTTGGGGTGGTAATCTGCGTTTTCTGGCCACCGGCCGCAGGAGCGGATTTGTATTTTTTCCGGCCCTTTCGGGAACGGCCAAAGCTCTTGTCGTAAAGCGCAGCCCCTTCAACCACTTCTTTGCGTTTGGGCGCGGCCTTTGTTTTTTTGACTTTCTTCAGATCATCAAATTCATCTTCCGGTCTTTCTTTTTTCCGGCCTTTCTTTTTCCCGGCCGTTTCGGGCAGTTTGCCGGGCACCACCGGTTCCGCAGGAGCAGGCGCCGGTCTTTTTTTGGCGCTTTTGACGAATTTTTTATTTGCCGGCTCGGCCGCCTTGGCCGGTGCTTCTGTCTTTTCCGGCACCACCGGTTCGGTCGGCATGCTGATAATTTTGGCCGGTGTCCCTTTTTTGGCTTTTCGTTTTGCCACGGATTTGGGGGCTGGTTTTTCTTCGGCTTTTTGTTCTTCAGGGGCCGGTGTTTCATCCGAAACGACCGGTTTTTCGGCCTCGGGCATTTCTTCGGCCGCCGTTTTGGTTTCCGTTTCCGGTTCCGGTTCTGCTTCGGGTGCTACCGTCTCTTCAACCGGTGGCGCTTTGACAATTATTTCTTCCGGTTGGGTTTCACCGGCCTTTTCAGCTGCCGGCGCTTCTTCTGCCTCCGGCACAGCCGGTTCCGGTTTTTCTTCCAAAACTTCGGCGGCTTTTTTCCCGGCTTTTTCTTCCTCAGGGGCGGGGGCTGTAATTTCTTCGCCTTCTTCTTGGGCAGAGATCTCAGGGGTTTCAGCGGTTTCCGGTTCAACCGGCGGTTCAACGCGTTTGCGTCGCCGTCGGATAACGTCGGGTTTTATTCGTTTGTCTTCAACGATTTCATCCGGCGCTTTTTTCCCGAAAAGCTCCTGTTTGATCTGCTTTATAGCGGCCTCGTCCAGAGATGACATATGACTTTTAACCTCTATCCCCATCTTCTCCATTTTTTCCAGGAGCGCCTTATTTTCCAGATTAAGTTCTCTGGCGAGTTCATATACTCTGAGTTTTGCCATCCATCCCCCTCGCTTATCCATCAAAAACCGGGATTGTTTTCTTTATGTTTATTATTAATAAATTTTAATAATATATTATTTAAGTTATTCCGCTATATCTTTTTCATCCGAATCCGCTGCGGCATCATCGGTGGATTCGGTATCTGCTATACCTTCGGACGCGTCTTCCTGTGTGACGTCATCTTTATCCGCCAGGTACGCATTTGCTGCATCTTCATCCGCCGGCGCATCCGTCTCCGGCTCATGGTCATCCGTCTCCGGCTCCTGATCATCGGTCTTGACGGGGATCAGCGCCTCTTTAGCCTGTCCGATCAATTCATTTGCCTCTTTATCAGTAATGCCGGCAACCTCTGCAAGTTCTTCCGCAGACACTTTTGCCAGATCTTCAACCGAAAAGAAACCTTCCTTAAACAGGATATCGGCAAGGGTCTTGTTCATGCCCGGAAGTTCCATTAACGAATCCAGACCCATCTGGATGCTGTTATCGTAATCCGTCAGGCTTTTTACGTCAAGGTTCCACCCGGATAATTTTGATGCAAGCCGGACATTCTGACCGCCGCGTCCGATGGCGATGGACTGGGCCTCATCCGGAACCACCACTTCCATACTGTGATTGACCTCGTCAATGATGACCCGTGATACTTCCGCCGGTGCCAGGGCATTGCATACGAATTTTGCCGGATCCATATGCCAGGGGATAATATCGATTTTTTCCCCTTTCAGCTCCTGAACCACACTTTGCACCCGGTTTCCCTTAATTCCCACACAGGCGCCGATCGGATCAATATCCGGATCACTGGAGCTCACCGCAATCTTGCCGCGGCTTCCGGCTTCCCGGGCTGCGCCCATAATATTAACGATGCCTTCATTGATTTCAGGCACTTCGGTTTTAAACAGGTTGATCAAAAACCCCGGATGGGTTCTTGAGAGAACAATTTGCGGTCCCCGGCTTTCTTCGAGCACTTTTACGATATAGGCCCGTATTCGGTCTCCCCGCCGGTAACTCTCGCCCGGTATCTGTTCTCTTTTCGGAAGCACCGCTTCCGCCTGTCCCAGGTTGACAATCACTTCATTGCGGGTCGCCCGCTGGACGATCCCGTTGATGATTTCTCCCTGGCGCTCGACGAAACTGTTGTATACCGCGCTTCGTTCCGCGATTTTGAGCTTTTGGATAATTACCTGTTTGGCGGATTGGGCGGCAATTCTGCCGAAAGTGGTGGTATCCATTTTTGTGCCCAGGCTGTCACCGATTTCGCATTCAGGGTCCAGCTGGCGCCCCTCTTCCATATCGATTTGAAATGCCGGTTCCGTGACTTCTTCTACCACCTCTTTAAACTGGAATACCTCAAGCTCACCGGATTCCTCATTGTACTGAATTTCAATGTCGATTTTGTTACCGAATTTCTTTTTTGCGGCTGAGCGCAGCGCTTCTTCCAACGCCTTCACCAGAACATTAAATTCAATACCTTTATCCCGGCTAACCTGCTCAATCACACGTTTCATGTCTGTTATAAGCATTTGTTATCTCCGTCATAATTGACAAGCCGTGCTTTAATAATATCCTGAAAAGGGATGGCGACGAGCTCATTTTCAGTTTTTAACTGAATTTTGGCATCGATTACCCCGGACAGGATTCCTTTGAATTTCTTTTGACCGTCAATGGGTCTTGTAATTTGAATTTTTGCCAGTGCTCCTTTAAATTTTTCAAAATCAGACAGTCTGGATACCGGGCGATCAATTCCGGGGGATGACACTTCCAGGGTATAGGCATCTTCGGTTTCAAGTTTCAGGTCGAAAATGTCGCCGAGCTGAGAGCTGAGCGAGGAGCAGTCACCCAGGGTGACGCCGCCGGGTTTGTCAACATAAAGCCGCAGCACACGGCCGCCGACTTCCCGTTGATATTCCACGTGGATCAGCTCCAGTCCCTCGACATGGCATACCGGTTCGGCAAGCTCCCGGACGGCAGCCATCACTTCCGCCGGGTCCGTAATCGAAGCAGTTGTTCCCTGTTTTGCCGACGCGTCGGTTTGGGGGGTGCCCTTTTTTTTGTGCTTTTTCGCCAATATACTGTCTCTATGTTTAAAAAAAATAAAAAACGGGCATTTATGCCCGTTTCATCAAGCCTTTCAGATCAATACCTCTTTATCCCACCGCATTCAACCCGAATGGGCCTACAAGAACTTGGAGCGGGCAACGAGATTCGAACTCGCGACACCAAGCTTGGGAAGCTTGTACTCTACCAGCTGAGCTATGCCCGCATCCATAGCCGTAATACACTACTCATAAAATATAACTATGTCAATATTAAATTTAAATTTCAAATGTGCTGGAATACAATCGAAAATTTCGGAGAAAAAAGAAGGAAGGGTGTTGTCGGGATCAGTCCAGCATTGACCGGATCAGCTGCAGTTCGGACTTGATTTCCGCTAAAGCGGTTTGCGGAACGGGCTCGGTATTTTGTTTGCTGCTGTTTTTTAAAAACTTTTTTGCCCCTTCGATGGTAAATTTCTTTTCATATAATAAGTATTTAATTTTTAATATGGATTCAACATCCGCTTTTCGGTAGAGCCGCTGACCGGATTCCGTCCGTTTGGGTGATATGACGTTAAATTCAGATTCCCAGAATCTGAGAACATAAGCTGCCAGGTCCGTAATCTCGGTTACTTCCCCGATTTTAAAATACAGCTTGTCCGGTATTGGGGTCCCTGGAGGTATCTGGATCTCCATGGTCGCAAACAACCTGTTTGGATGTTAGACCGGCAGTGTGGCGTTAAATTCCTGAATAATCCGGTCTGTCAGTTGTTGATGAACGAGATTCACCTGCTGGTCCGACAATGTCTCCGCAAAAGATCGATAAACCACCCGCAGGGAGATACTTTTCTTGCCGGCCGGAATCGGTGGCCCGCTATAGACATCCAGTATGCGGATATCTTCCATCAGTTTTTCGTCAAATAATTTTACCTTGTCCAGAATATCACCTGCCTGAACGGGATTGTCAACAATTAAGGTAATATCTCTGTCGGTAAACGGGAATTTGGGAATCGGAACAAACATCTTTGTTTCCGGCAAATTTGAAAGGAACCGGTTGACATTGATTTCAAAAATAAATGCCGGCTGCTTGATGTTAAAATTATTCAAAACAGCGGGTGCCGCTTCTCCGATAAGTCCTATGGGCTGGCCGTCCAAAAGAATTTTCGCGGTATGGCCGGCCTGGGTATAGGCGCACCGGTCGTCCTCCATTTTTGAAAAAGAGATCCGCTCCATGCCGAAATTCAAAAAGAAATCTTCAAGAACGCCTTTTAAGTCATAGAAGTCACATGGCACCGGCTTCCCGTGCCATGTCATGTCATGCCGGGTGCCGGTCCAGAGTCCGGCCAGCATTTCAGTTTCGCTGGGCTGCTTCGCCTGCCCGTTGCTGATGAAAATTTTTCCCAGTTCAAATATTTTCAGGTTTCTGACCTGATGGGAAAGATTCCGGTGCATGGCGTCCAGCAGACCGGGAACCAGAGAAGTTCGCATCACCGACTGGTCTTCGGAGATGGGATTTAAAATATCGAGCATCTGGCGCCGCGGGTCATCTTCGGGCAGATTTAAGCGGTCACAGGCGTCTTTGCCCATAAAGCTGTAGGTAATGGATTCGGAAAAACCATAACCGGCCATCAGGTCTTTAATCCGGTCTTTGGTTTTAATCGACTGGTTGGGCAGATTGGTCACGCCGGAAATTTTGGGAAACGTGGTCTTGATGTTATTGTATCCCCACAACCGGGCCACTTCCTCCATAAGGTCTTCCGGACGGCTGACATCCACACGAAATGTGGGCGGCAGCACCAAAAGTGTGTCCTTGTCTTTAATCTCGACCTTAAATTCAACCGACTCAAGATAATCTGCAATTTCCGTTTGGGACAAATCCGTTCCCAGGTATTGATTGGTTTTGGTAATACCCAGCACGATGGACGAAACAGAAAAAGGACGGGGATATTCGTCAATGATACCGCCGACCAGGGTGCCGTTTCCGATTTCAGAAAGGAGCTGGGCCGCGCGATTGACGGCGTTTATCGTGCCCTCCGGATCCACGCCGCGTTCAAACCGGTGCGACGCATCGGAATTTAAGGCCAGACGTTTGGCTGTTTTTCGAATGGATATGGGATTAAAGTATGCGCTTTCCAGCAACACCCGGGTGGTTGTTTCCTCGATTTCAGAATTCAGCCCCCCCATGACACCGGCCACCGCCACCGGTTTTTCACCGTCACAGATCATCAGGGTGTCATCGGTCAGGCGGCGTTCTTTGCCGTCTAAAGTTGTAAATGATTCATTCTCTTTAGCCGTCCGGACCATAATCCTGTTTTCCGCCAGATGGTCAAAATCAAAGGCATGCAGGGGCTGGCCGGTCTCCATCATGACAAAATTGGTAATGTCGACAATGTTATTGATGGGGTTTAATCCGATGGACAAAAGCCGGTCCTGAAGCCAGAACGGGGAGGGGGCGACGGTGATATCCGTTACGAGACGGGCGGCATATCGCGGGCACAGCTCCGGGTCGCTGATGGTCACGGAAGTATGATTCTCAATCCGGTCGGCAGTTTCGGCCAGTTTGATTTCAGGCAGGGTGACCGGCTGGTTCACCATGGTGGCCACCTCTCGGGCAATGCCGATAAAGCTCAGGCAATCGGGCCGGTTCGGGGTCAGGCCGATTTCAAAAACCGTATCCGAAAGGTTCAAAGCGATATTCAGAGGACTTCCAGCGGTCAGATCATCGTTTAATACCATCAGGCCGGAACGATCCGGTCCGAGTTCCAGTTCGGCTTCACTGCAAAGCATGCCTTCAGAGGATTCTCCCCGGATGGTGCTTTTTCTTACGGTCAGTCCTTCCGGAAGAACGGCGCCGGAAAGCGCACAGGGAACCTTTATGCCGGCTTTGGCATTCGGCGCCCCGCATACCACACAAAGGGTTTGATCCCCGGTGTCCACCGTGCACAGCCGGAGTTTGTCTGCGTCGGGGTGGGGGCGGACGTCGGTGATTTTTCCAACCACCACGGCGTTGAGGTATTCAAAGCGGTCGGTCACTGCTTCAACTTCCAGGCCGGCCATGGTCAGCCGGTCCGCCAGTTCAGCAGGCAGGATATCAAAAGGAACGTATTGTTTTAACCAATTCAGACTGACTTTCATTTTAGAACTGCCTCAGAAATCTGTAATCGCTTTCAAAAAACATCCGGAGATCATTGATGCCGTATTTGAGCATGGCGAGCCGTTCGACGCCCATTCCGAATGCAAACCCGTTGTATCGGCGGGTATCATACCCGACATTTTCAAATACCGCGGGATGCACCATTCCGCATCCC
The DNA here is from genome assembly GCA_011390415.1 of Desulfobacteraceae bacterium. Taxonomy (GTDB): domain Bacteria; phylum Desulfobacterota; class Desulfobacteria; order Desulfobacterales; family Desulfosalsimonadaceae; genus SURF-3. Next base: position 13,612 of record JAABSL010000110.1, on the reverse strand, counting down.
AGCACTTCCAGCCAGCCGGTGTTGGAGCAAACCTTACATCCCTTGCCCCGGCACATGACGCAAAGAATATCCACTTCCGCGCTGGGCTCGGTAAACGGGAAAAAGCTGGGCCGGAACCGGAGGCTGATCTGTTCGTCAAAAATCTCATGAACAAATGCTTCCAGAATGCCTTTTAAGTCGCCGAATGAAATCTGCTCATCTACCAGAAGGCCCTCCACCTGATTGAACATCGGGGTGTGCGTGAGATCGGAATCGCACCGGTATACCTTTCCGGGGGCAACGATCCGGATGGGCGGTGCATTCTGCTCCATAATATGAACCTGAATCGGGGAAGTATGCGTCCTCAGCACAATATTGTCGGATACATAAAATGTATCCTGCATATCTCTTGCCGGATGGTATTTGGGAATGTTCAGGGCTTCAAAATTATAGTAATCCGTTTCTATTTCCGGCCCTTCGGCCACATCAAACCCCATCCGCCCGAATATGCTGCATATTTGCCGGGTAATATGGGTGATGGGATGAAGGGTTCCCCGGGTGGCCGGCCGGCCGGGCAAAGACACATCAATGGCGTTGGCCTGAGCCCCCTGATCCTGATTTTCGATGTCAGAAATGGCCTCTGCAAACGCTTTTTCAAGTTCTTTTTTGGTGATGTTTGCCTGTTTGCCGGCTTCGGGCCGCTGGTCCGGCGGGAGTTGGGAAATGTTTCTTAAGAACAAAGTGACAAGCCCCTTTCTGCCAAGATATTTGACGGAAAGGGACTTGATTTGTTCTATGTCGGCAACTTCTTTAAGCGCTTCAATCGCTTCGGATTTGATCTGTTCTATACGATTTTCCAATTTTAGATACTCTGCGGGTAGTAGGGATTCTCATCAGTCTATTGGATAACTTAATTTTAATTCGCTGCTGCTTTGGCTGCCAGTTGAGAAAACGCTCCGGGATCGGATACCGCCAGTTCTGCTAAAATTTTTCGATCAATCTCAATCTCGGCCTGTTTTAAGCCGTGGATGAATTTGCTGTATGAAATCTCATTCATTCGTGCCCCGGCATTGATTCGGGTAATCCATAATTTGCGAAAATCCCGCTTGCGGGCCTTGCGGTCGCGGTAGGCATACATCAGCGCCTTGTCAACCGAATCGGCGGCGGTGCGATATAGTTTACTCCGGCCGGCGACAAAACCTTTGGCCAGTTTTAAGACTTTTTTTCTCCGTCTTCTTGCTTTAAATCCTCTTTTGATTCGCATGATCCATCTCCTTAAGATGCTTCTATATTACCCGTTCGGCAGAAGGCGTCTGATTTCCTTCATGTTTGTTCTGTCGGCAACCTGCGCCTGCCGCAATGACCGTTTCCGCTTACGGGATTTTTTGGTCAGAATATGACTCGCGTGAGATTTTGAAAATTTATATTTACCGGTTCCGGTTTTCCGGAATCGCTTTGCTGCGGCTCTGTTTGTTTTAATTTTCGGCATATGTATACTCCTTCGACAATGAATTGTAATCGAGGGTTCCTGATAATATATAATAGATAAATAACTATTCTTATCCTATGGCCTCATTTGCGAACATGAGGTGAGCTTTTGCCCCTCAAAAATTTTATTTTAATTTTTTAATTTATCAGTTGAATCGGTATTAAGCAAAATTTTTTGCATAGATCAACTCTTTTTATTTATTTTCTAAAAATTTAAACCGTTTCGTTCAGGTAAAAATTTGATAAAAATATAAATACATATGGCGCGGACACCAAGGCCGCGCCATTTTAGAAAAAAAACGGTTGTATAATTGCAGTTTTGCAGATCCCCGGCCGCATTTTAAAAGATGCGGTCTGACCCCCGGCGTTCGTCTGTCGGCAAAAATATGAAACGGACCTGCGGTAAGGACTGTTCGGGAAAAATTTATCTGGGCGCCAGAATCATATGCATTGCCCGGCCTTCCATTTTGGAGCTTTGTTCAACAACTGCATAATCAGCGGTTTCTTCGGCAATTTTGGCCAGCAGTTCCCGGCCCTTCTGGGTGAGGGTGATTTCACGCCCCCGAAAAACAACGGTCACTTTTACTTTGTTTTTCTTTCCAATAAATTTTTCTATGTGGCCAATTTTAATTTCAAGATCATGGGTATCCGTCTTGGGACGGACCTTAATCTCTTTGACCTGAAACGTGGTCTGCTTTTTTTTGGCCTCCTGCAATTTTTTGGTTTGTTCGTATTTAAAACGGCCGTAATCCATTATCTTGCAGACAGGAGGGTCTGCATTCGGTGATATTTCAACCAGGTCCAACCCAAATCCCTCAGCTGCCGCAAGCGCTTCCGGTAGTGAGATGATGCCGAGCTGGTTCCCTTCCGGGTCGATTGCCCTTACTTCCTTGGCTCTGATATCGCCGTTGATTCTGGTCTGATTACCGCTTTGTCTTGGCTTAGCTATTCTCGCACCTCCTGATTTTTTGCGTTAAAAAATATAATACAATTTGCACTTATTTTTGATTGCTGTATATTTTTATATTTCGTAAATATACCCGTATTTATAAAATATGCAAGCAAAATTAGCTGTTTTGAAGCTGATAACCATCATTGAAAGAATTGAAATTTATAAAAAACAGTCAAATATCATGAGTTCAATTGTAATACAATACTAAAATTGATAAAAATATGATTTTTATCATTTATATAATTATATAACCGCCGCGTCCGCCGCGGCATACCAGAGAGAAAATAGGCATGGAATCCGGCAAAATTACTGAACTGTGTGAAACCCAATTATTCTGTTTTGACTGTCACCGCCACGTACCCTGTTTTAACGAGTGCTGCCGTGATCTGAACCAGTTTTTAACCCCTTATGACATTGTCCGTCTGAAAAATCATTTCGGCTTATCGTCGTCCGATTTTCTGAGCCGCTACACCACCCGGCATACCGGTCCCCAGACCGGGCTTCCGGTAATTACGATCACGCCGGCAGACCGATTTACGCGTGTCTGTCCGTTTGTCACGTCCTCCGGATGCAGTATTTACGAAAACAGACCCTCCTCCTGCCGCATGTATCCTTTGATCCGGGTGGTACGCCGGTCACGGGAAGACGGCGGCAAAACAATCCAGTATGCGTTGCTCGAGGAAAAGCACTGCCACGGGTTTGAACAGGTACGTGAGCTGACCGTCCGGGAGTGGATGGACGGGCAGGGGCTTGCGGCATACAATGAATACAATGACCTGATGATGGATATCATAGGGTTGAAAAATCAATATATGCCCGGCCCTCTGGACGAAACCGCACAGCAACTGTTTTATACCCTGTGTTATGATATTGATGCGCTCAAAAAAAGAGAGGGTTTGCCGGAACCGGCGGCCATTGATGTTCCGGAGGACATTAAACAAAACGATGAAGCGCTGCTGCGGTTTGCGATGCAGTATCTGGAAAAATTTTTTCAGGCCCCGCAGTCAAGATAACAGACCTGATAATTGCAGGATAAGGATATGGCGAAAAACAATAAAGTCGCCCTGGTTTTGGGGGGCATTAAAGGCATCGGCAGGGCCATCGGGCTGGCCCTGGTAAATGAAGGCGTCCGGGTGGCGCTGACATACTATGACTGGGAAGAGTCCCTTGAAGAAATGACGCAGGATTTCGCCGCTACCGGAAAAGAGCACCTGATCATCAAGGTCAACCTCCGTAATACCGATGAGATTGACGAAATGATGGCAACGGTCATCGATCGGTTCGGCCGGCTGGATATTTTAATCAATAATATTGAGCGGGGGGGCTGGCCGGTGGTGCATGGCGCGTATACCCGGCAGCAATGGGATCTTGAAATGGAAACCACCCTGCGGGCGAAAAAATGGGTGTTTGACGCGGCACTGCCCTGGCTGAAGCAATCCGGGGACGGCTGCGTGATCAATTTTTCATCCATTGCCGGCATTGTGGGCCGGTCCGGTCCGGCAAGCTATGTCTTTAACGAGGGATATTCCCTGGCCAACCGGGGCATATCCCTTTTAACGGAAACCTGGGCCCGGCTGGGCGCGCCTGAAATTCGGGTTAATGAAATCATGCTGGGATTTTTTGAAACCCGGCATGCGGAAAACACACGCGGATGGGGACTGCTGACTGATGCACAGAAACAGGCCCTGGTGGAGCATACACTGCTCAAGCGGACCGGTAAAATCAAAGACCTGGTGCAAATGGTCTTCTTTATATTAAAGGATGCGCCGTTTATGACCGGCAGCGTGATTCGCTTGGACGGCGGGTATTGTCTCGGCGCAGAAACCGTGGCACCCATGCCGGAAGGGGTCGAATAAAAAAATGTTGATTTGACGGATAGGCCTGATAAGGATAATAGCTTTATCAAAACGGATTTTTAAATAAAAATCAAAATTTCAATATATAATCAACATATAATAAGGAGTCGTATTTTAATGGATTCAACTGAAAATAAAAGTGAGGCGAACATACCGCCGGTGCAGCTGGATGAAAACAGCCGGTTTAAATTCAGGTGTCATAAAGGAGTGTCCTGTTTTACCCAGTGCTGCCGGGGAATTAATATTATGCTGACACCGTATGATATCGTCCGGATGAAAAACCGGATGCAGATTTCCTCAGACCAGTTTCTGGCATTGTATACCAAACCGGAATTGCTGGAAAAAACCGATCTGCCCGTGGTTACCTTGAAACTGCTGGATGACGAACAGGAATCCTGCCCCTTTGTCAGGGAAGACGGGTGTCTGATCTATGCTGATCGGCCCACCACCTGCCGGTATTATCCACTGGGGGTGGCGTCCTTGAGTTACAAGGAGCAGCAGGAAGACGGATTTTATATTATGATCAATGAACCGCACTGCAAGGGATTTGAAGAAGATCAGGAATGGACGGTCCGGGAATGGCGCAAGGATCAGGGGGTGGATGTTCATGATGAGATTAATGCGGAATGGACGGAACTGCTGGTCCGGAAACGGTCCATTCCCAAAAATATCCGTCTGACGGAAAAAACAAAAAATATGTTTTTTACGGCCAGTTATGATATTGACCGGTTTAAACGGTTTGTCTTTGAAAGTTCCTTTTTGAGCCTCTATGATGTCGATCCCCAAACGGTTGAGGAAATCAAAGAAGATGAAGTTGCACTGCTGCGGTTTTCGTTCAAATGGCTCAAGTGGCTGTTGTTCAAGGAAGGGGAATTTAAATTCAATGAAACCGAAGCAACCCAGCGGCAGGAAAAGTTGAAAGAAAAATAATTTTTTTCAAAATTTGAAGGGATCATTTTCACGATATAAAAAACCCGAAAGCCGCATGAAACGGCTTTCGGGTTTTTGGGTTGCAGTCAGGAATGTCCCGCAGGCAAATTAAATTCTAATAGGATGAATAAGCCAAGTTTTTCCAGTATTCGGGTGTGTTGATCCGTTTGTCAATGTCCACATTGAAAAAATCCGCAACCGGTGACAGGATTTCCGGATGATCGGCCTGGGTTTTTCGCACTGCGGCCAGCACTTTTTCAACGCCGTTGGACGTCATCTTGCCCAATGGCCGCCGGCAGGGTCCGGCCGGCATGCCGAGAATATTCATTAACGTTTTCAGGGCCAGGGGATTTCTGGCCCGGCAGATGACGTCTCCAAAGGGACTTTTTTCCGTGGTTTTAACCGTTACCAGGTCAAAGAGCGGGGCAAGGGCGGTAAAGCGTTTTCCGGCTTCGGATGATTCTCCGTTGTTAATGAGATTGACCATTTCGGTCACCGCACGGGGCGCAATATTTGATATCACGGAAATCACACCGGCGCCCATGATATCGGGATCGGTCATCATGTCAAATGTCATGCCGTCATCGCCGGACAGGATGACGTAATCCCCACCGCAGCATTTCCGGGTCTGCCGCATGTTGTCCAGATTGCCGGTGGCTTCTTTGACGGTTCTGACGTTTTCATAATTTTGTGCCAGAATGGCCAGGTCCTCCGGGAGCAGTTGGGCGCCGGTTCTTCCCGGAATAACGTAAGGAATAACGGTGATTCCCGGAAATCGCCGGGCCACCGGCGCCACGTATTCTTTTCGGATTTCCATCGAGCTGGGACCATTGTAATAGGGGTCCACAAGGAGCACCGCATCTACGCCTGCGGCTGCGGCGTGTTCGGTTGCCGAAAGGGTTTCCGCGGTATTGTTGCTGCCGGTCCCGGCAATGCAGGCGCATTTGGTTTTTGAATTTTCAGCGATTTCGCCAATAACCCGATTGTGCTCATCCCAGTTCAGGGTTGGGCTTTCACCGGTGGTGCCGACGGCCAGGATGCCGGTGATGCCGTTTTGAATTTGAAAATCCACCAGTTGTTCAAGGCCGTCATAGTCGACGGATGTCTCGGTAAAGGGTGTAATGATTGCTGTATAACATCCAGCCCGCATAAAGCCTCCTAAAAATATCTGCTGATAGTGTTTTCAATGGATAAAATGCAAAAAATCGTATCTTTGCCGCTGGCGGTGTGCTATTTTCCGGCAGAATGAATCTTGCCTGCTCCGGATTTTGTTGAAATGAACAAAAAATTGGAACGATATGATTTGGTTAAGATACGGTTAACCTGCTTATTTTTAAATTATTATTAAAAAATGGAACAGGTTGTCAATCAAAAAGCGCCGGCCACTTTATTCCGATTTTAAAACCTGGTCCTGAGGGCCAGGATTTTTACTTAACAGCCTGTCGTTCATTGAAGCGTTTTTGGTTTTTGCTTGACAAGCCGGGGTGCAACTTTTTATTGAAGTCAAATATTGAAAAATTAAATTCATATAAATAATCGAATACTTGAAATGATAAAGGATAAATAAAACATGGCGGAAAAAAAGGATATTGAAGCGTTTGTGGCCGAGCAGCGGGAAGCATTGCAGGGAAATTCGGAATGTGGCATGAGTCATTATAATCTGGCCACCGGTTTGCTGAATTTAAAGCAGATTGAAGAGGCGGAAAAAGAATTTACGGAAGCGATCCGCTGCAGTCCGAGTCTGGCGGAAGCCTATGTACAATTGGGCGGCATACGCCTTCAGCGGGGCGACCTGGACGGGTGTCTGGAATGTAATCAGGCAGCCATCAATGCGCGGCCCCGGTTTGCCGAAGGGTATGGCAATATCGGATTTGTTCATTTCCAAAAAGGCGATATTGATAAAGCGATCACGGCCCTGGAAAAAGCGGTTAATTTTAATAATATGTTTATCCAGGCCTATACCACACTGGCCAATGCCTATCTTTTCAAAGGGATGGTGGATAAAAGCATTGAAACCAATTTAAAGGCGCTGGAAATTGATGCCAGTTTCCCCATTGCCCATAATAATCTGGCCATCTGCTACCTGGAAAAAGGAGAATTTGACCTGGCGGCAGACCACTGCGATAAAGCAAAAGCACTGGGGTATGATGTGGCACCTGAAATATTAAAAGAAATTGATCAGCACCGAAAATAAAAAAAGGTTTTGACGGCGGATACAGGCCAATAAACAGTCCCTGTTTTACCTTTTTTATTGACAAACCGGGTGTTAAATCTTATAAATTTTTTTTTAATCGAAAAAATCATGAAATTAAAACTGTATTTATAGTTAAGTACTCGATAATTAAAGAAGACAGCGGCAGTTTATTCAGATTAGTTCAGAATTTAATGTGCCAAAATAGATGGTTTAATTTTTAATGAAAGGGAGGTAACGATGGCAAAACACGAAACCCCTTTGCTGGACCAGCTGGAAAGCGGTCCGTGGCCGAGCTTTGTTTCCGACTTGAAACAGGAAGCTGCAGCAAGGGCAAAAAATGAAAAGAACATCGAATATCAGGTACCAGTGGATGTTGTTGAAGACCTGCTGGGCGTTCTGGAGCTTTCGTTCAAAGACGGAACAACCCATTGGAAACATGGCGGTATTGTGGGTGTTTTCGGTTACGGCGGCGGTGTTATCGGCCGGTATTGCGATCAGCCGGAAACGTTCCCGGGGGTTGCGCATTTTCATACCATGCGCGTAAACCAGCCGGCCGGTAAGTTTTACAAAACCGATTTCCTGAAAAATCTCTGTGATCTCTGGGAATTCCGGGGCAGTGGCTTAACAAATATGCATGGTTCCACAGGGGATATCGTTCTTCTCGGCACCACCACACCTCAGCTGGAAGAAATTTTTTATGAACTGACCCACAAGTATAATCAGGATCTGGGCGGTTCCGGTTCCAACCTGAGAACCCCGGCTGACTGTATCGGCCAGGCCCGTTGTGAATATGCCTGCTACGACACCCAGGATCTGTGCCATACGCTGACACAGGAATATCAGGATGAACTGCATCGTCCGGCATTCCCGTACAAATTCAAGTTTAAATTTGACGGCTGCCCGAACTGCTGTGTTGCGTCTATTGCCCGTTCGGATATGTCATTTATCGGAACCTGGAAAGACGACATCCGGATTGATCAGGATGCGGTTAAAGGCTATGTTAACGGTGATTTCAAACCCAATGCAGGCGCTCATGCCGGCCGTGACTGGGGTGCGTTTGATATCCAGAAAGAAGTCATCGATCTTTGCCCCACCGAATGCATGAAATATGAAGACGGCAAGCTTGCCATCAACAACAAGGAATGTACCCGCTGCATGCATTGCATCAATGTAATGCCCAGAGCCCTGCGCCCGGGTAAGGAAACCGGCTGTTCAATTCTTGTCGGCGCCAAAGCCCCGATTCTCGACGGCGCCCAGATGGGTTCCCTGCTGGTTCCCTTTGTTGAAGTCAACAAAGAAAATGACTATGAAGCCATCAAGGAAGTCATTGAAGCGGTCTGGGACTGGTGGATGGAAGAAGGCAAAAACCGTGAACGACTTGGTGAGTTGATGAAACGTCAGGGTTTCCAGAAACTTCTGGAAGCAACCGGCATCAAACCGGTTCCGCAGCATGTTCAGGAACCGCGCCATAACCCGTATATCTTCTGGAAAGAAGAAGAAGTGGAAGGCGGCTGGGACCGTGACATTAACGAATTCAGAAAACACCATAAGCGATAGGAGGAGTGCAAAAAATGGCTTTTATATCCTCTGGTTATAATCCAGACAAGCCCATGGAAGATCGGATCACCGACATTGGGCCACAGCATTTTGAAAATTTTTATCCGGAAGTAATTAAAAAAAATAAGGGCAAATGGCTGTATCATGACATTCTAAAACCCGGTGTTCTGGTTCACGTTTCCGAAACCGGTGATGAAGTCTATACGGTCAGAGCCGGCGGCGCCCGTTTGATGACGGTTACGCATATTCGCGAGATCTGTGAAATTGCGGACAAACATTGTGACGGTCATCTTCGGTTCACCACCCGTAACAATATCGAATTCATGGTCGACAGCAAAGACAAAGTCGATCCCCTGATCAAAGACCTGGAAAGCCGCAAGTTTGACGGCGGCAGCTTAAAATTTCCGGTGGGCGGTACCGGTGCCGGTATCTCCAATATCGTTCATACCCAGGGATGGATTCACTGTCATACACCGGCAACGGATGCTTCCGGCCCGGTAAAAGCGGCAATGGATGAAGTTTTTTCCGACTTTCAGAATATGCGCCTGCCGGCCCATCTGCGCATTTCCCTGGCCTGCTGCCTGAACATGTGCGGTGCGGTTCATTGTTCCGATATCGCGATTCTCGGATATCACAGAAAACCGCCCATGGTCGACAATGCGTATCTTGATAAAATGTGCGAAGTTCCTCTGGCCATTGCTTCATGCCCGACCGCGGCCCTCAAACCGAAAAAAGTCGAGCTGGAAGACGGCAATACCGTTAACAGTATTGCGGTTAACAGAGATCGTTGCATGTTCTGCGGTAACTGCTATACCATGTGTCCGTCTCTGCCGCTGGCAGACAAAGAGGGTGACGGTATTGTTCTGATGGTCGGCGGCAAAGTCTCCAACCGGGTTTCCGCACCTAAGTTTTCCAAGGTTGTGGTTTCCTTCATCCCGAATGAAACCCCGAGATGGCCGAGCATGACCGATCAGATCAAGAACATTATCGAAGCCTATGCGTCCGATGCCAGAAAGTACGAAAGACTGGGTGAATGGGCGGAACGGATCGGATGGGAAAGATTTTTTTCCAAAACCGGTCTTGAATTTACCCATCATCTGATTGATGATTTCCGTGATCCGGCATACTACACCTGGCGCCAGACCACGAACTTTAAGTTCTAATTAATAAGCGTGTTATTTTTTTAATTACTACAGGGGCATTGATATGTTATCAGTGCCCCTGTATTGATGCTTTTAACATAAGGAAAATCCTATGGAATTAGAAGAGGCAAAAGAAAAAATCGTTGAAGCGCTGAACAAAAAAGCAAAAACCAAATCAAAATTTTATTTCAATGATTTGAGTAAAATTCTGGAGTTGAAACCCAGAGAAGCCAAAAAACTGATCAGCAAACTGGTTGAAGACGAAGTGCTGGTTTACTGGTCTTCCGGCAGCACCACCATGTATGGTCTTAAAGGTGCGGGAAAACAGGCTGCGGCAGAACACGAAGATTAATATTTTTCCACCTTTTTGAATTGAAGCATTTTTATTTGAATGCTGTTTATAAGTCGTAGTTGCAATGGCGGTTGATGTCCCGATTGAGATTCCCAGAGTACTGATCGCCGCCTTGCGGGGGGGATCCGGTAAAACGGTTCTATCCATCGGGATTATATCCGCATTATGCAATTCCGGCAAAAAAGTTGTTCCTTTCAAGAAAGGCCCTGATTATATCGATGCAGGCTGGCTGGCCATGGCGGCCGGCCGGCCCTGTTATAATCTGGACACCTTTATGGCAGACGATCGCCTTGTCTGCCGCTCTTTTCTCACACACACCACATCTTCGAGTGATAATGACATTGCCGTTATTGAAGGCAATCGGGGCCTCTATGACGGCCTGGACATCGAAGGTTCAACCAGCACCGCATCCCTGTCAAGACTTTTAAATACGCCGGTAATCCTTTGTCTGGACTGTACGAAAAGTACCCGGACCATGGCCGCAGTTGTTCTGGGCTGTCTTCATTTTGAACCGGACGTCCGGATTGAAGGGGTTATTTTAAATCGCGTGGCCGGCAGCCGTCACGAAAATATTCTTCGCCGGAGCATTGAAACCCATTGCGGTATTCCGGTAATCGGTGCGGTGCCCAAGCTGAAAACCCAGGATTTCCCGGAGCGGCATATGGGGCTGATTCCCACGCCGGAGCACAGCTGGGCGCAGAAATCTATTCGTGCGGCCGCAGACGTTGTGGCAAAACATGTCGACCTGGCGGAAGTGATTCGTATTGCCCGTACTGCTGAAAATAAGTCGTTTTCCTGCAGTGCGGACCCGCACTTGCCGGTTGAAAAAACGGTTCATCCCCGAAAGACGACCCAAAACAAATCACCCGATTATTCCAATGCCCCGAAAATCGGGATCATCCGGGATTCCGCATTTCAATTTTACTATCCGGACAATATCGAAGCGCTGGAAGATGCCGGTGCGCGGCTTGTTTATGTCAGCCCGCTGACGGACCCGGCACTTCCCGGTCTTGACGGGTTGTATATTGGCGGCGGATTTCCGGAAACCCATGCCAGAGAACTGGCAGCCAATACAAAATTTCGAACGTCGGTCAAAGCGGCAGCAGACGCCGGCCTTCCGGTTTATGCGGAATGCGGCGGATTGATGTATCTGGGAGAATCTTTGGTTCTGGATCAGACCTATCCCATGACCGGTGTGCTGCCGATTGTGTTCGGATTTTCCAAAAAACCCCAGGGCCATGGCTACACCATTGCGGTGGTGGATCGCAAAAATCCGTTTTATGCCCCCGGAACCATATTAAAAGGCCATGAATTCCATTATTCCAAAGTTTTGGAATGGCGAGGGGATGATCAGGACATGATTTTTGCAATGGAAAAAGGGCATGGCATTATCAATCAGCGCGACGGCATCTGTTACCAGAATGTGTTTGCGACCTATACACATATCCATGCCATGGGAATGCCCCAGTGGGCGGACACGCTGGTGCGGCTGGCAAAGAAGTTCCGGCGGGAAGTGAGGGGGCTGGAGACGGAAGACTGATATGATTGGTGAGAAATCGGGCTCGGCCGGTTTAAGAATAAAACGATAAAAAAAGCCGGGTTCATGAGATCTCTCATGAACCCGGCTTTAAATTTTTAAGCCTTATACGTTAAAAACGTACCGGTTATTTTTCCGGCTTGGGATGACATTCCATGCATTTAACCGGGCCGGCGCCTGCTTCTTTGTGGCAGTCGATGCAGTTGGCATGCAGTGCTTCCTTGTAATAGTCAAGCTTTGCGACATCCCATTCTTCTCTGGACATCTCTGCGGGTTTTCTGGCATTTCCGGGTTCGCTGTGACATTCAAGGCAGCCCTGAACCGAATCCCCTTCTTTGAGTTCAAGAGGCTGGCCGCTGTCATCATGGTGACATTCGCCACAGGTGATGGCGTAGCCGTCCGGTTCTGCCCCATAATGTTTTTTATGGTTGAACATGACAATGCCCATTTTGTGCTGGTCAAATGCTTCGGTGTTTTTCATTTCAATAACGCCTTCATCAGCACACTCTTCCGCATTGATGGATGCGCCGAAAAAGAGCATGGACAATCCCACAACGGTCAGAAACAATACAATATGTTTGCCCTTCATTTTCAATCACCCTCCTTAGATTATAAAGTTTGTAAGATATTTAAAATATAATTATTAAAGTCAGTTATTGGTTCACCTGTATCGTGTGCATATTTAACAGCAAATGGCCGGGATGTCAATAGAAACAACATAAAAACAAATTTCAGACAAGTGCATTCGTGATATTATCCGTACTGATTGTCCGGGGAGTTATCCGGCGAGTTTTGCGGCAATTTCAGCCACATGTTTTCCCTGAAAACGGGCAGCGTCCAGTTCGTTTTCACTGGGCATCCGCTCGCCCTTGCCGCCGGCAATGGTGGATGCCCCATAGGGGGACCCGCCGGTGATTTCGTCGATTCGCATTTGCCCTGCGAATGCATAGGGCAGGCCCACAATCACCATCCCCTGATGCAGCAGCGTAATATGGAAGCTGAGAATGGTTGATTCCTGGCCCCCGTGCTGGGTGGCGGAGCTGGTAAATACACTGCCGACTTTTCCCACCAGTTTCCCTCGCGCCCATAACTGGCCGGTGGCATCTAAAAACTGGCGCATCTGGCCGCACATGTTGCCGAACCGGGTGGGTGTCCCGAATATAATAGCATCCGCCTCAGGCAGCTCGTCAACAGAACATACCGGGATGTCCGAAAATGCCTTTTGCGCCGCCAGTGCCCCCATGTTTTCAAGAATTTCTTCGGACAAGGTCTCAGGTACCCGCCGCATTACCACCTCGGCATTACCCACGGTTCTGGCCCCATCGGCAGCGGCTTCGGCCATTTTGTAAATATGTCCGTAAGCAGAGTAAAATAAAATAAGTACTTTCATTGCTTGCCCCCTTTAAATAAAAAATTATCGGAAAAATTCAGTCATTAAAACGTATTAAAAAACATGAAGTTTCATTTGGTTCCGGGACGGCCGGTAAAGAACATGGCCTGCGTGAAATTATATATACATAAAAAAATAGACCGGAACGGCTTTTTGTCAATCAGCACTTTAAATTCTGCTTGAATTTGGTTATTGTATCCCGTCTCCATCATTTTTGGAATAGGGTTTTTAACCT
>JAABSL010000109.1 GCA_011390415.1 Desulfobacteraceae bacterium | reverse complement strand
GGTCCTTCAGGAAAAAAGGATCGAACGGGTGGGCGGGACAAAAGAGATTGCAGTGGATGTACGGATTATTTCGGCCACGCACCGGAACCTTCCGGACATGGTCGCAGACGGTCTGTTCCGGGAAGACCTCTGGTTCCGGCTCAATGTCTTTCCGATCCGTATTCCGGCACTGCGGGAGCGGAAAGAAGATATTCCGGCCCTGACCGATTATTTTATCATGAAAAAATCCCGGGAAATGAAATTAAAACGACTGCCGGAACTTCAGACAGGGGCCATCAATCAACTGCTGGCCCATGACTGGCCCGGCAATATCCGGGAATTACAGAATCTGATCGAACGCGCCCTGATTCAATACCAGGGCGGACGTCTCTCCTTTCAGCATCTGACCGGCGGTCCGACACCACAGCCGGTCGAACCCGAAGCGTTTACCGGTGATTCCGATGATCTGCGAACATTGGATGAAGTCGCATCCCGGCACATCCGGCGGGTTTTAAAACAGACCGGCGGCAAGATCAGCGGGCCGGGAGGTGCGGCGGAAATCCTGGGGCTGCATTACAGCACCCTGCGGAACCGAATGATCCGGCTGGGCATACCCTTTGGAAGAAAAAATTCCGCCAGGTCGCTTCTGCCCTGACCCGAGGACAATCAGTTCCACCTCGTCCTCTTTTTCCCCATCGATGATTTCACGAACCGGAACACCGAACACAAACTTTGGAATAACCGTAAATCCTTAATTCTGCAACTTCCGGACTATTTTTCCAGATCATTTTTGGCCCGGGTGGTCAGATGTTCCTTCATTTCCTCCTGTATATCCGGAACACCCGGCATAGTCGTTCATGTGAAAAAAGCCTCAAGTCCACCATATGCAGCAAGATCACCTTTTCCACCCCACTGTCACGCGAAGTATTCAAGGTATTCAATGTTTTGAATGGCAGAGAAAACATTGTCATTCTTGATTTGTGACTTAATGTGAATGGGAAAGTTTTTGACAATTATTCAAACCATCAGTATTCCAAAATTTTCCGTCTTTGGAGACTTTCGATAAAGACAAAACAGTATTATCCTTTTAAAGGATATACTATATCCCGGGGTGTCTTCCTCCACAACCTTGGGCACAAAACTATAAGTTGATGGAAGCCACTTCTTCTTTTAACAGACAGCAGGCGATTTTATACTCCGGCGTGCCGTCCGCACGGTAGCTCAGGTTGGACGACTGAACCAGCTTGTTCATCACGCATCCTTCGGGAATTGAAAGGGCAAACAAATCCTGCTCATTAATTTTTTCTTTTGGGGTCAACTGGTTATCGATAATTTCAAAGCTGTGCAAGGGATAGTCTTCACACAACGGACACCGGTAAACCCGGCCATTGGGAAATATGAAATAATTATCCGCCACAAGGCCTGCGCACTCAAACGGCTCGGATTCACTTAAGAATACTTTGGGATAGGTCACCGTGATGCCGTGATCAGCCGCTTGAGCGGCCACCGACGGGATCAGGGTCATCCAGGTCTTGCGGTCCGCCTGGAGCTTCTGGTTTTTATTTACAGAATCATCTGATTTTTTTCGGGATTTCCCCCGAAGACCGATCACCTGAATAAAAAACCGGTCCACCCCCCATTTTTTTAACAACGGCGGCATCAGATGGAGTTCATGGATATTTTCATTGCTCACTGTATAAATGAGGCTGGTTTTAAATCCCAGGCTCACTGCTTTCTGAATACCGGAAACACACTGACTGTAACACCCGGTTCCACGGATGGCATCATTGGTGGCCGGCGTGGCTCCGTCTAAGCTGAAACTGATAAAATCCACATCTTCCGGTGCAATTTTATGTAAGATATCATGAAACAGGTACCCGTTGGTATCAATGGTAATGGAGGCATACCCCATGCCGCGGGCAGCTTTGATAATCTTATCCAGATCAGGATGCAGGGTGGGTTCTCCCCCCAGCAGAATCAGGTTGGCGTTTTGGGTGTTATCAATAAACAGAGACAGCCACGCGGAAATGGTGTCCAGGGAAAGGGTCTTTTGGCCGTGCTGATCAAAATTGATATAACAATGGGAACACTTGAGATTGCACTGGGTCAAAATATGAAAAAAAACATTAACGGAATTTTTTGAAAACGCGACGGTTTTGCTCATGGGAGGGTGCCTGATGAAGTGATAACCGGTATTGATGCGTGTGCTTCGGGTGGCCTCTTTCTAAGATTCCGTTAACACCTGCATTTCCACTTTTGTCTTGATGAGTTCGTCATTGACCGCGCGAAGGCGGATCGACATGTATTCTGAAAAAATCCGGTATAATAACAGGAGAAAATCAAGACGTTCATCCCGTTCTTCCGTACTGACCGTGCTGAGGCGGCCCTGAGCCGACGTGTCCACCCCCAGACACAGGGTTTTTCCGTCCGCATATACCGAGGCGGACCGGGTGAGACTGTCAATAATGCGCATCTCCCCGAATATTTCACCGGTTTGATCAATTCGACCGATTTCAATACCGTTTTTCTTGATAATCAGCCGGCCGGACAACAAAAAATAGAGCCAGGGATCTTCGTCCCCTTCTCTGATGATCAATTCTCCATCTTCATATTCTCTGATTTTACTGAGCCGCAACAGCTTTGCCAGATTCCGGGTTTCAAACTCCTTTAACCCGGGAATGCCCATAAGTCTTTGAATATTCTGGACATTATCTTTTAAATATTTCGATTCAATCATCGATGCCCCCACACTCAGAAAAAGATAAAAACTGTTTGGAGCCTATTCCAAACACGTCTTAGAGACACTATCATCGAATCCTACAGGATAACAACCATCAAAGCAAGCTTTACAAAAATAATTTTCAGGCGATGTCACGCCCGTGGCCGCCAGCATGCCGGGTAGCGTCAGGTAATGCAAGGAATCCAAACCGAGAAAATCTCTTAATTCTTCTTCGGTCTTTTTGGCGGCAATCAGTTCGCCGGTGGTGGAAAAATCAATGCCGTAATGGCAGGGAAACCGATGGGGCGGGCAGCTGATCCGCATATGCACATGCCGGACACCCAGCTCACGCAAGGCCTTGACACGGGTTTTGGCCGTGGTGCCGCGGATAATGGAATCTTCAATAATAATAATGTCTTTTCCCTTGAGCAGCTCTTTGACCGGGTTCAGTTTCATGCGCACGGAAAAATCCCGCATGCTCTGGGTCGGCTGAATAAAGGTCCGGCCCACGTAATGGTTTCGGATCATCCCCAGATCAAAGGGAATACCGGATTCTTCGGCATAACCGATGGCGGCGTAATTTCCGGAATCCGGGAACGGCATTACCAGGTCTGCTTCCACCGGCGCTTCTCTGGCCAGCTGGCGGCCGTGGGCCTTGCGGGTCAGATATACATTTTTACCGAAAATCGTGGAATCGGGCCGGGCAAAATAAATCAGCTCAAAAATACAGCAGGATTGCTGTTCCCGTTTATACGGATGGAGGCTTTTGACCCCGTCATCGCTGATAATCACGATCTCGCCGGGATCCAGCTCCCGGATAAATTCCGCCTGCACCAGATCCAAAGCGCAGGACTCGGATGCCAGCACATACCGGTCATTGGGCATCCGCCCCAGACAGAGGGGCCGGAACCCGTGAGGGTCTTTAATGCCCACCACTTCTCCCCGACTGGTCAGCAGAACAAGCGAATAGGCACCTTCCAGACGGCTTACGGCATGAATCAGGGCTTCTTCAAAACCGTTTTTAAGCTGCTTGACAAACAGATGGAGAAATATTTCACTGTCCGTGGTGGTCTGAAAAATCGATCCTTCTTCTTCCAGCTCTTTTTTCAGAATATGGGCATTCACCAGGTTCCCGTTATGGGCCACGCCGTAAGATTTGCCGCTGTGGTTGATCACAAAGGGCTGGGCATTGATCAGAACGGAATCTCCGGTGGTGGAATACCGCACATGCCCGATAGCGCTGCATTCGCCTTTTAAATATGCCAGGCGGGCGTCATCAAATACGTCCGAAACCAGCCCCATGCCTTTATGAAAGGCAATCCGTTGATCCCGCACCACGGCAATGCCGGCGCTTTCCTGGCCCCGGTGCTGAAGGGCATAAATTCCAAAATAGGTCAGCCGGGCGGCTTCCGGGTGATTGTGAATTCCGAAAATACCGCAGGCCTCTCTGGGCCGGTCGTCTACTGGGTGGTCAATGGTCATGATATTTAAACAGCTCTTTTTTTGAATCTGGTGGTTATATTATTAAAACAATCAAGATGAAACAATCCGTTGCTCATCTGCAATGATAGGACTGGATCGGCTTTACGGTGAGCGCTTTTTTCTTTAACGCGGCAATTCCCTTGCCCATGGCTTTGGCGCCGGCAATGGTGGTGGCATAAGGAATGTTGTATTTTAATGCCGCCCGGCGGATCATGTATCCGTCCCGCCGGATGATATCGCCGGTGCCGGTATTAATGACAATTTGTATTTCACGGTTCATAATCGCATCCACCACATGGGGCCGGCCCGCCGAAACCTTGTTGACCACCTGGTTTTCAACGCCATTGGCCCGAAAATAAGCCGATGTGCCCCGGGTGGCGATGATTTTAAACCCGATGTCTTTAAATTGTCCGGCCACCTTCAGGGCGGCGGATTTGTCTGATTCCTGAACACTGATAAAAACCGCCCCCTGAGTGGGCAAATTCTGTCCCGCACCGATTTGCGACTTGGCATATGCCCGTCCGAAATCCATGTCCACCCCCATGACTTCACCGGTGGATTTCATCTCCGGTCCTAAAAGGATATCCACATCCGGAAACCGGTTAAACGGAAGAACGGCTTCTTTAACGGAAATATGAACCGGATGCACTTCTTTTGTAAACCCGAGTTCAGCCAGGGTCATGCCCACCATAATTTTGGTGGCCAGCTTTG
>JAABSL010000108.1 GCA_011390415.1 Desulfobacteraceae bacterium | reverse complement strand
ATAAGCAGCGGTATCACATACCACTTGATCATGGAAAGATCCCTGAGACCGTCAAGAGCCTGAAGTGTTGCTTCTGTCATAACTACCTCCCCCTTCTGTTATTATGGTTTACACAACCCTCTGTATATCAATGCCAGACCTTCCTCATACATACGGTCGCTTGAACTGCCGTCGGACTTCACATAGGTTTTAATCAAAAACATGATGTAGACTGAAAACAGGAATTCCGTCACATGGTCCACATCCACCGGGTAAAATACGCCTTCATCGATGCCCTGCCGGATCACTTGTTTGAGCATTTGCATGGCGCGCTGATTGACCTCATAAAAACGGTCTTCCGTGGCTGACAGGGTGAAAATATCCGGATTTTTGATTAAAAGATTTCTTAATTCCTTCTGATCTTCAAGATAGGCAAAGGAACGGCTGGCAGCCACGACAAACTTTTCTCTGGCCGTATCGGCTTTTTCAATTTCCGCCGCAACGGCATTCCGCCACTGTTCCAGGGCATGGCTCACTGACTTTTCATACAGGTCCTGTTTGTTTTTCACGTAAAAATAAATATTGCTTTTGGTCATCCCGACCTTGGCTGCCACATCCTCTACTGTTGTCTTCCGGAATCCGTAGTGGGCAAATAATGACAGGGCCGCCTGAAATATTTTTTTTTCCTTGTCTGCTTTTTCCATGCTGATGTTTTTTCTCTTTTGTTTTTTGACTATTTGAATAATTGAGTCATAAGTTTAATTATTCAAATAAACTTTTTGTTTTTAAAAAGCAAGCTTAAATTGTCTGCCGCATTATTGATTGTGGTTTTGCAATGGGGATGATTTTGTCAGAATTTAAGAGACATGCTTTCGTTCAATGGCGTCCATGGGGCAGGCTTCAATACAGTCCCAGCAGGCCAGGCACATGTGCTGAAAAATAATGGGCGGTTCAAAGACACCGTCGATCTGCTTGATGACTTTATGGGTGCAGGCTGATACCGCTGGGCAATCCCCTTTTTCCGGACTGCATGTGGCCGGGTTGCATTTTTCATAATCCACCACTGCAAAAGACTTTTTTGACTGGATGTTCATTTTGTATCCATACCAGCCACTTACTTGCCGCCATGCCGGCCGGCGATTTTTTCAAACATATGCACAAATCCGGCCGTCAGGGTATAGAGCGCGTCAATGGGGAGGTTGTCTCCGGCATTCTGGTCAAAAAACAGATGAAAGCTCGATTCCATTCCTTCATCCGGCTTCCAGTAGCACATCAGCATGGGAACCAGCGGCAGGGGATAGAGAACAATCGAAATATCCGAATCAAACAGATTGTCCACCTGTTTTCCGTCAAAGATATCCAGCAGATCGGCAAAAAAATCCGGATATTCATCCGCCATCTTTTTTAAAGGATCTTCGCACCGGCGCTGAAACAGGGGATTCCGGATCATCCCGTCGGGAAGTTCCCGAAATGGCGCCCATTTCCCGGCAATCGGCGAACCCCCGCCTTCCAGAATATAGGTCAGTACGGGAATGACAAGCCAGTGATTGATATGGATTTCCGAAAAAAGACGGCCGGTTGAATCGACACTGAAATCTTTGCCCAGAATCCGGATCGTCAGTTTTCCGTTGGCAAACCGGCCCTTCACCCGGGTTGCCGCCTCTGAAAGATCACTATCGGCAATGCGCGCTTTGAGCTTTTCCACGGTTTCGGCCATGTCCTCTTCAATGGATTGCGCCCGCCGGGTGTTTCCCGCATATTTTTCGATTATTTCCGGTGCCAGGTGCGGGCATTCCTCGATACGCCGTTTGCCTTTGAACACGGCAGCCGCAAAAGCCAGGCAGGTTTTTTCACCGCAGTCCCGGCAATTTGAATGATTCAGCAGTTTAAAGATTTCCATGGTATTTTTAAGTTCCGCCATATAGCATAAATCCTTGTTTTGATCTGATTAAAATTTTTGACATTAGTTCATAATTTATTCATAATTCTCATTTTTGCAAGGGAGGGTTTTTTCTTTTCATGTACCCGGTTAAACGAATCTGCTACCAGCTGATTGTCCCCATTGTCCTGATCCTTGTTTCTCTGATGATCGTCTGGAAATGGCCCGAAATCCAGGCACTGTTTAAAAGCACGCAGGAATTAAAGGCGCTGCTGGTTCTGCTGCCCACGCTCCCCTATGCTGTTTTCACCATGGGCGCCCTGATGGGATGGCGATACAACAATATGGGCCTGGCAGCCGGATCCGGTGTGCTTGCCCTGTCTTACTTCATCACCCTGGGCTTTTCCCCCGGCCAATGGTCCAATACCTATTATGAAGCCTATATTTTCCTCTTCCCTTTGAATATGATCCTGTGCGCTGAGTTCATTAAGCGCTACATTTTTACTTTCCAAAGCCTGTTAATTGTTTTTTTGATTTTATTTCAGGTTTTTATGGTTGTCGTTTTCTGCGGCCGGGTTGATTTCTCATCGTCTGCCATTGTTTCAAAACTTGACAGCCTGATTCCGTTCGCCTCCATCCGGCTGGATGATCTTTCAGGCAGAATTCAATCGTTTCTTGCGATGGAGCACCTGGTGATTTTCAAACAGATTCCCACGCCGGCTATTATTTCCTTTTTAATTGCCCTGACCTGGCTATCCGTCCGGTTTCTAAAAAACCGGGACATTCTGCTGGCCGGGTATGTCGGCGCTCTGTCCGCGGTTTTTCTTTCCGCGGCCGCCAACCAGCCGGAACCGGCGACGGTTGTGTTCCATATCACTGCCGGGCTGATTCTGATCATCACCAATATTGAGGCCTCTTTTTTCATGGCGTATCATGATGAACTGACCGGACTGCCCGGCAGGCGAAGCTTAAATGAAAGCATGATGAACCTGGGCAAAACATACGCCATTGCCATGATGGATATTGATCACTTTAAAAAATTCAATGATCGGTACGGCCACAAAACCGGCGACGATGTCTTAAAAGTCGTCGGCACCCGGTTAAAGGAAATGTCCGGACGGGCCAGAGTTTTCCGTTACGGCGGGGAAGAGTTCACCGCGGTTTTTTCCGGAAAAACCGTAAAAGAAAGTATCGTCCATCTTGAAAACTTCAGAAAGAATCTTGAAAACAGCAAATTTATTGTCCGCCTGAAATCCCGGAAAAAAAGCTCTCCGGTTAAGCGGGGGAAAGGCCCCGCAGCCGGACAAAAACAGGTCAAAATAACCATCAGCATCGGCGTTGCCGGACCGGACATCAAGCATCCGACGCCGGAAAAAGTCATCAAGGCGGCGGACAAGGCGCTGTATAAAGCCAAAAAGACCGGCCGGAACCGGGTATGCAGATAGTGCCGGGGAAACGACACTAACTCAGCTGTGAATATTTTTCCCGGATAACGGCCTCCGCCTCTGCCACAATCCGGTCGAGCAGTTCCCGGCAGGTCGGGATATCCCGGATCAGCCCCATGCACTGGCCGGCGGCAAGGGTTCCGGTTTCCATGTCCCCTTCTTCCAGCATGCCTTTGCCCACCCGGCCGGCCACATAGGGAACCAGATCTTCGATCAGGGTGTCGCCGGCGCGCTGTTCAATTTCAAGAACTTTTTCCACTGCGGTATTCTGCATGACGCGTTCGGTATTTCTCAAGGAACGCATAATCAGACGGGTATCCCGCTCACTCCGGTCGATGATGGCCTGCTTCACATTCGGATGCACCGGCGCTTCTTTTGTGGCCACGAACCGGGTGCCCATATTGATTCCGTCCGCTCCCAGCGCCAGCGCCCCGGCAAGCCCCCGCCCGTCGGCAAAACCGCCGGATGCGATCAGCGGCAGATCCACGGCATCTCTGGCAAGGGGAACCAGGATCAGGGACGTCACATCGTCTTCTCCGGGATGACCGGCTGCTTCAAAGCCGTCAATGCCGATGGCGTCACACCCGATCTTTGCGGCTTTTACCGCATGCCGCACGGACGTGCATTTATGAAGCACCTTGATCCCTGCGGACTTGATCTGATCCATATAGGGCTCCGGGTTCCTGCCGGCGGTCTCAATAAATTTTATCCCCTCTTCAATGCATACGCTGATATATCCCGGATAATCCGGCGGCGTGAGGGTGGGCAGAAAAGTCAGGTTGATGCCGAAGGGTTTGTCCGTCATTTGACGGCACCTGCGTATCTCCGCCCGCAGCCCTTCAGGATCCGGATAGGTCAGGGCCGTCATAAACCCCATACCGCCGGCATTGGCAACTGCGGCAGTCAGTTCCGCCCGGGCGATCCACATCAGTCCTCCCTGGACCACCGGATGGTCCACGCCAAAAAAATCCGTAATGCGCGTTTTTATCATGCTGTCTGCTCCTTTATTGAGTGTTTTTCTTTCAGTTCCGGGCTCACCGGGGGGCCAGCGTCAGAACGCCGGCTTGGGTGTTCAGATCCATCCGGAAACGGTTTAAATAATTCAGCCCCAAAAGCCCCAGCCCCGATTGATCCGGCATGTCCACAATATAGGCTGTCACATTGTATTCCGTCCATCCCCCCAGTGTGATTGAATCCAGTCGGATTTGGGGTGCTTCGATCACCCCGCCGGCGGTGATCAGCCGGTGAACCGGCCTTGACGCATCAATATCAATGCCCAGTTTTTCAGCTGCTGTGGTGGGGATGGTGACCATGGTGGCCCCGGTGTCGATTACAAAATCCTGATACAGATGCCCGTTGACGACACCATCCACCGGGACGCGCCCGGCGCCCGGCGAAAACCGGACCACAATTTTATCTTCCTGAAATTTCAGTTCCGCAATCTGCGCTTTCAGGGTTCTCAACTGATCCGTCAGGTCAATGGGAAACTTCCGCGAGTAAAGGATTTCTTCCGCTGTCTGCCAATCATCAAACACCAGTGCCAGCTTAACGCCCAAAAGATGGATATCCGGGGCATCCACAAAAAAATCCGCTGCTTCGCGATACACTGCCAGGCCTTTTGAATAATTTTTTTCCTCCATCAGGCGTGTCAGCCATTTCCCGTACAACTCTTTTTGGAACTGCCGGATCTGATATTGC
>JAABSL010000107.1 GCA_011390415.1 Desulfobacteraceae bacterium | reverse complement strand
GGTCGATTCATTTCCGAAATTTTCCGTAGGTCAGGGTGCGCGAAGCGTTCCCTGACCCGACACCGACACCTGACACCTGACACCCCCACAAATCCCCTGCCTCGAAAAGGAAAAGTCAGGGAGCCCCAAACCGACGGGACACCCTGACCTACGTGTTCCACGTTCTTTAATCCGCTGTTTTTTCCATCTCATCCGGGTCCAGAGTCGGTATCGCGCAACTGACGGCAAATGACTTTGACTCTCCGGCATGCATTTCAATGACCTCTTTGTTGTGCCCGATTTTTATGGGAGGATGACCACTGGGCGGAATCGATATAAGCAGTTTATCGCAGTCAACGTCTACTTCCAGGATATGTCCGCGGTACTGCAGGTGCATATGAAAGTTTTTGCATTCTTCCGGCAGGCAGGGATTAAACCGCAGTACGTCATCCCGGACTTCCAGCCCGGTATATCCCCGGGTCATTAAATCCACACTGCCGGCCATGGCGCCGAGATGAATCCCTTCCGGCGTGGTGCCGCCCTGGATATCGTCAATATCGCTTCTGAGTGCTTCACAAAACAGTTCCCATGATCCCGGACGCGTGGCGCGTGCCAGCACCCAGGAATGAACGACCCGACTCAGGGTGGAGCCGTGAGATGTCCGTTTGAGATAATAAGATATGGTTTTCGGTATAATGTCAGGGTCAAAAGAATAGCCCAGCTGCCGGAAAATACGCTCCAGTTCTTCTGTGGACAGCAGATAAAACAACATGAGGGTATCTGCCTGCTTGGAAAGTTTGTACCGGTTCGGTGTATCGTTTTCAGATTCCAGGATGCGGTCCAGGCGTTGAATATCACCGTATTTTTGTTTATATCCCTCCCAGTCAAATTCTTTTAAGTCCTCGTATCCTTCAAACTGACTGATCACGCCGTCGGTATGGAAGATCACTTTCATTTTGGTGCTGATGTCTTCCCATTGTTCCAGCTCTTCGGTCTTCAGATTGATTTTTTTAGCCAGTTCCACCCTTCTGGCTTGCGGAAGCAGGTCCAGCACCTTGAGGGCCCGTCGTAACACCCACACCGTCATCACATTTGTATAGGCGTTGTTATTCAGCCCCAGGGATTTGCTGTCCGGATAGGCGTCATGGTATTCATCCGGACCCATGACATGATTGATTTCAAATCGATTCGCGTCCGGGTCCCAGGTGGTCAGGCTGGCCAGAAACCGGGCAATCTCCAGCAGCATTTCCGCCCCGTAAAACGACATGAATTCCGTGTCGTCGGTAACCTGAAAAAAGTGCCAGATGTTGTAGGCGATGGCAATATTCACATGCCGCTGAATATGTGAATTATCCGGCAGCCAGCGATCGGATTTTGGATTATAATGCACCACCTGGCTTTCTTCCCGCCCGTTGCTGCCGCTTTGCCAGGGATACATGGCGCCCCGGAACCCTTCTTTTTGGGCAAGTTCTCTGGCCTTTTCCAGGCGACGATACCGGTACATCATTAACGCCCGGGTGATTTCAGGCAGCCTGAAATTGATAAACGGAAAAATAAACAGCTCATCCCAGAAAATATGACCGCGATACGCTTCCCCGTGCCAGCCTCTGGCCGGCACCCCCGCGTCCAGTTCAATGGTGTTTAAGGAAGCGGTCTGCAAAAGATGGAATATATATAAATGCAGAATAAGCCCCGTTTCGCCGGCCTGATTCGGCCCGTATTTGAATTCAACGGTAAACCGGTGCCAGAGCTGCCACCAGGCCAGCATATGGCTTTTGGATAGCTCGTGGAGCCAGGGGGCACGGCGGACGGCATTTTTTGCTTCCAGGCCGCATTCGCTGATGGCATGGTCCCGGGAGGTGTACAGGGAGACGACTTTTTCCACGCACACGGTATCTTTTTCATCAATCGACAAATGAGTGGTTTGTTCAATGTATCCATCCTGCCGAACCACCTGCCAATCCGCTTCCACCGGGTCATTACATTTAAGCACCCGTATTTTTGAAGCCTGGGCGATGCCGATTCTGGACTGGCTGGTCCGGACTTCCAGATACAGAGAATCCGGGCTGAGGGCCGCCTCTGCAAAAGGTTCCAGGTGACGGCTGCTGAGGTCTTTGTACCGGTCAACGCCGTTATTGATCACCGTGCCGTCCAGCGCACTCCGGATGTATAACTGACCGGACCAGTTCTCAGCCGTAATTCTGATTTCCTCGGCCGCCAGATGAGGATCGGCCATGCTGACCAAACGTCTCGAAAATAAGGATGACTCGCGATTTTCAGCATCTTTGAAACGCACCCGCCGATAGAGCATACCGCTTTTGATATCCAGTTCCTGGCAATAGGACAAAATGTCCATGTCTCTTAAATCCAGCCAGTGATCGGTATCGTCAAAGGAAAAAGAAATGGGCAGCCAGTTGGGCAGATTCACCAGATCCTCGTTTTCCACCTGCCGGCCGGCCACTTCCGTGATCAGGCGGTTATATCCCCCGGCCAGGTATGTTCCGGGATAATGTGTCCCGTCCGCCCGGGATTCCGCCAATGCCCCGCGCGTGGCGAAATAGCCGTTGCCCAGCGTGCACAACGCTTCCCGCAGACCTTCTTCGTCCGGATCGAAGGTGTCGTAGGTCAAACACCAGTGTCGTTTGTTGTCGCGGCTGGTATCAACGAGAAAATCCAGAAACGCTTTAACTTCATCCGTATTATCCAATGCAAACCGGGCATGTGTGGGACGGGAATCCGGGTCACGGACAATGATGCCGATGCCGCCGATTCTGCGCAGTTCCCGAAAAGCGTCTTCGTCGGTGGTGTCATCTCCGATATATAAGGGAACGATATCCGGCCGGTCCATTTCCAGTTTATTGATGAGCCACAAAAGGGCTTTGCCTTTATCCCAGTCCACGGCGGGCTTGAGATCAAACACTTTTTTGCCCGTGCTTTTACGCAGTTTCGGGTGTCGGGACATTACTGCGTCCACTTTTTCTTTCACCAATTCGATGTCCGGGTCCGCCACCTGCCGGTAATGAATGGCCATGGAATATTTTTTACGCTCCACATTCACACCGGAAATGTCGGCCAGTGCCTGATCCAGGTCCGCCTGGGCATCGTCTAAAACCGATATGAAATCCGACCCGGTTTCATGGCGGAGGTTCCGGTGCCGCCGGGAGGATATTTCAAAACCGTGACTGCCCGCGTAAATCAGGTTGTCCAGATCAATCAGGGTCTTTACATCTTTAAGATCCCGGCCGCTTAGAATGCCCACCGTGCAGAGAGATGCCAGGGCATCGACGGTGTCGCGCATTTCCGGTGCTAAGACAGCCATTTCCGGGCGCTCCACAATGGGTGTCAGGGTGCCGTCATAATCCAGAAAGACCACCAGCTTTCGATCTTGAATAATCTTGAGTATTTGTTCGGTTTGTTCCAGGGCGGAGCCAAGGTCGCCGGATTCGGAAGGGGATTCTTCTGACATCATGGTGATGTTCGGAACGTTCATAAATTCCTCCTGTAATCTTCGTGAGCGGTCGTGTCATACGTTTAAAAATTACCGTGTATAATATCATACAAACCATACAGGGCCCGCATGAATTTTTATATGGGGTATAATACGCATTTAACATGGATCGATCTTGTATTTCGCCTTTATCGGGTATCCACTTATGAAGTGAACATGTACACCGATGATTGTGACACATCCTTTGTCATTCCGGCAGTCTCCCGGTTAAAAACCTGCCGGAATGAAGGGGAGGCGGCTAAAAGATTACCGGAATGACGGGGCGAGGCTCGCAGCATACATGAATCCAAACATATAAATACGGATTACTGCTTATTTGCAAAACCGGCAGGGTCTTTTATGGTGTTAATCGTCCTTTTAATTTTATTTCGAAAAGAAATCTGAAGAAAAGAATACGCAAAGGAGAAAAAAATGAAACAGATGACCCAGCAGAACATGATCAATGCGTTTGGCGGTGAAAGCATGGCCAACATGCGCTACCGGCATTTTGCGCTCCGGGCGGCAAAAGAAAATTATCCCAATGTGGCCCGGCTGTTTGAAGCGGTTTCCGATGCGGAGTTTATTCATGCCGGGGATCATTACCGGGAAGTCAAGCACCTCAATGAAGGGGTGGTGGCCAACAGCATGGGGGCATTCGGACCGGGGGATACGGCCAAAAATTTAGGGCTTGCCATTGCCGGGGAAACCTTTGAAATCGAGGAAATGTATCCCACGTATATGGAAGTTGCCAAATTTCAGGGAGAGGATAGCGCTTACCGCAGTTTTGAGTGGTCTTATAAAACGGAAAAGAAACATAAGGAATTGTTTGAAAAAGCTAAAAAAGCCGTAGACAATGCAAAGGACGCGGATCTGGGCGATATCCAGGTATGCGGGGTCTGCGGGTACACGCTTGAAGGCGAAGCCCCGGATAACTGCCCGGTCTGCAACGCGGAAAAAAGCAAGTTCAAAAAATATTAGCGAAAGTCAGGTTATCCACTTTAAAGCAGATAACCAGTTACACCTTTCCGGTGCGGCCGTCATCGCAGGTGTCGTCATCATCGCTCAGGCGCGCGTGCTCTGCAAATTCCGGTGCTTTTGTACAAATTTCAGGACCGGCCGATGCTGATGCCGACGCCGGGTCATTGATGATTGTTCCCCCGGCTTCCTTTATCCGGGCAAGGGTCGTGTCGCCGTCTTCTTTTGTGACCGGTGCGGTGGCGTTTCTGATTAAATATACAGAAAAACCCTGTTCGGTCGCATCTAAAACGGATTGCCGGACACAGACATCCAATGCCAGGCCGCCTGTGATAATCCTTTTGATCTCCATTTTTTTCAGCTGATCGCCCAGACCGGTATCGTCAAAAGCGGAATTCTGGTCCTTGTCGAAACGGACCCCCTTGCTGATGACAATGGCGCTTTCCGGCAGTTCCAGATCCGGGTGAAACAGCGCGCCGGGCGTATCCTGAATGCAGTGCGGCGGCCAGTCACCGCCCTGGTCTTTAAAACTGACATGATTTTTCGGGTGCC
>JAABSL010000106.1 GCA_011390415.1 Desulfobacteraceae bacterium | reverse complement strand
CCCGGTGAACTGGTAAGATCGTTATGGTTGGATATGCCGACGCCAAGCGGTTGACCTTGACCCGGAGTGGTTAGGGTAAGCCTCCGGGATTATAAACCGCGGAGCGTCAGCGACATTCCTTGTTCGACGTTCAATGTCGGACATTCGGTGTTCGATGTTCGGAGGTCTTTTTGCAGAAATCCAAATGCGCGAACAAATTCATCATGGTTTGTCAGAGAGTTTCCTGTCCGATAGTTTCCTTGCCAAAATATTGACAAAGATGTTATCAAATAAGTTACTCAACTCAGGTAAGGTTAACCACTAATTTTGAATTCAAAGAGGGCACATGGGAAATGACCAGGATTTGAGCGGAAAATCGCGGGCAAAAAACCTCTTTGCAGCATCTGAAACGGGCACAAAAAAGGAAATCAATCACAATAATCCCTGGAAAGTTATTATTGCCGATGATGAGATCGAAGTCCACAATGTCACCAAAATGGTCTTAAATGACTATGACTTTGAAGGACGGCCCCTCCAATTTTTAAGCGCCTATTCCGGAGAAGAAACCCAGCAGCTCATCCAAGACAATCCGGACACGGCCATTATCCTGCTCGATGTGGTTATGGAAACCGATGAGGCCGGTCTCAAAGTGGCCCGGTATATTCGGCAGACCCTTAAAAATCCGTTCGTCCGGATCATCCTTCGAACCGGTCAACCCGGCAAAGCGCCGGAAAGAAATGTGATCATTGATTATGATATCAATGAATACAAGGAAAAAACAGAACTCACCGTCCAGAAACTGTTTACCACCATTACATCCGCCCTGCGCTCCTACCGGGATCTGCGCATCATAGAGAAAAATCGTTACGGCCTGGAACATATCATCCGGGCCTCTGCCCGTCTTTTTGAGCACCAGTCTTTAAAGGATTTCGCAAAAGGCGTGCTGACGCAGCTGGTGTCCATCCTGAAACTGGACGAAAGCTCCGCCTACCTGCACCTTTCCGGCTTCAGTGCCTTAGAGGAAAAAGATGACTTTATTGTGCTGGCTGCCACCGGCAAATATGAAAGTGCGGTTGACCAATACGTGACCAGCATTTTTCCTGAAGATGTGCTGAAATATATTCGCCAGGCGGTCAGCGAAAGAAAAAGTCTCTTTATCGAAGATATCTATGTCGGCTATCTGTCCACCCAGAGCGGAATGAAAAATGTGCTGTTTTTAAAATCCTGCAGTCACTTGAACAAGCTTGATCGGGATCTGATCCGGATTTTTTCAAACAATGTGGCGGTGGCATTTGAAAATATTCTCTTGAACAAGGAGATTGTCGATACCCACAAGGAAATGCTGCTGACCCTGGGCGAGGTGATTGAACACCGGTCCACGGATGTGGGCAAACACGCCCACCGTGTGTCACTGTTCTGTCACCTGCTGGCGCTTAAATCGGGTTTGAGCCCGGAAGAGGCCGATCTTTTAAGACTGGCTGCCCCCATGCATGATGTGGGCAAAGTGGCAATTCCGGATTCCATTTTATTTAAACCCGCGACACTGACCCCGGAAGAATTTGAAACAATTAAACCCCATACATCCATTGGATATGCTATTTTCAAAAATTCAAACCGCCGGATCATGCAGGCGGCCGCCATTGTGGCTCAGCAGCACCATGAACACTGGGATGGCGGCGGTTATCCCCAGGGCCTGAGCGGAGAAGACATTCATATTTTCGGCAGAATTACCGGACTTGCGGATGTGTTTGATTCGCTGACCCACTGGCGGATCTATAAGGAGAAATGGGAACTTGCCGAGGTTCTGAAGCTGATTAAAGAACAGCGCGGGTTGCGGTTTGCCCCGAATCTGGTGGATATTTTTCTTGAAAATATTGACGCGTTCGTTCAGATCAATAACCGGTATCCGGAATGACCGATTGGCTGACGGGATAATGTAGTTGGTATAATTGCGTTAAATGTTGAAGCCTTAGCCAAAAAAACGTTGTTTATTTTACTAAACTGTGATAGAAGAATCAAATTTTAATGTTGTATATTATAAGATATCCGGAGGACAGGAGATTGCAGGAAAAATCCACATTCAAACAATTACGAGAAGATGAGCGTGAGGTCCGAAAGCAGCTGATTATCAAGGCGGCCATGGAACTTTTTGAGGAAAAATCGTTTCATGAAATCGGAATGCGCGACATTGCCGTCAAAGCCGGGGTTTCCGCCGCTTCCATCTACAGATATTTTCCCAGCCGGGATGACCTGTTTGTCGAAGCGTTGATGCAGGACATAAACGCCATTGAAAAGTTACTGCAGCAGCGGGTAAAAAACGGCGATAACATGGAAACCATTACCCTGGCCGTGGTTGATTACATGGTAGATAATGAAGCAACTTTTCAGATGATGTGTCATTTTATGATCCGGGGAGAATTAAACCCCCAGGCCCTGAAAAAATTCAACGGCGTGCAGCGGTATTTTCTGAATATGTTTGACAATGTGGTCAAGCAAACCAATGATGCCGGCAACCTGCGCTTAAACACCCAGGCTTTTTTTGCCTCCCTGGCCGGTGTGGTGTTGACATTTCGCAACTATCCCGGCCGGACCGCGGAAGAAAAAAGAAAAGCCATCCACAAGCTCGCCCTTATTATCATGCGGCAGGGGTCTTTAGAAGCCCTTGAACGCGCATAATCTTTCACATTAATCTATGACACATTAACCCTGGTAATGGTGAGATGCCTGCCGGGCTTCATTGTAAAATGCTGTTTCTGCGTCCGTCTGTTTATCCTTGTACCTGTTCTTGTATCTGGGCGAAAAATGAAACAGGGAAAACCGTTTAACCTTTGCCAGCCCGGCAATCTCGCCGGCCTGCCGGGCAGTTAAATGTCGTTTCGCCGCCGCATGGTCCGCATCTTTTTCCAGAAAAGCGGATTCAATGAACAGGTGGTCCGCACCGGCAACCAGACGGATTATTTTTTCAACATTGGCCGGCGTATAGGCCGCATCCGCCACATACCCGATTTTTTGACCTTTGGTGATAATCGTCAGCCGGTCGGCAAGATCTTTGAATTTAAATTTCATATACCCGGTGGCTGAATTTTTTGTACACGGCACTTCAATGATCGATTCCGGATCATGGTTTTGGAAAACAGCCTGTTTGAACCGATACAGCCAGGGTCCGGGAACCAGTCCGAGTGATTCTAAAACATCTTTCCTGATATTAATCCGAAATTTTTCTTCCAGCACAAATCCCAGGCTGGGAATGCCATGATCTAAAATCGCCGTCTTAATTTTCAGCCCGGATTCCTCGTGAATCAAATGGCTGTCAAATGGCTGAGTTAAAGGTTCGCCGGCAGGTTCAAACCCGTTCTCGCACAAATATTTCTGAAAGAGAAGGGCGGTTTCAGTGATTTCAGTGGCGCAGATGACCAGTTGATTGGAAAAATTTTGAACCAGGTTCCAGGAATATCCCGACAGTTTGCCCTGGATATTTTTTAAAAATCCGGCGGGGCCATACAGATAAAGGGTTTTTTCCCGGCCGAGAATAATCCGCAGCAACCGGTCGAAACCGGCGAAATGATCCATATGGGTATGGGAAATAAAAATATGACTGATTTTGAGGATTTCCCTGGAAGACAGGGTGTAAATGTCTCCCAGGTCAAAAACGATGGCCCGGTTCTCAAATGAAAAAGAGATAAAAAGTCCGGGATCACCTGATGAATTGTTGATCAGGCAGGGATTGAATGAATGCGGCATTATTTGGACAGAAGTTTTTGCACCTGTTTGTTAATGCAGGTGTAGATTTCCTCGTCAGATCCGTAAACATCGATGGTGTCTTTATGGTTAATCAGTTTTTCAATAACAAACGCAGTGACATAAATACTGACAATATTCGGATTTGAAACAATATTCCGAAACGGTGCGATTTGATAATCAACATCAAAATCATCGGCATGTATCAGTTTTTCAATACATTTGGCGACCTGTTCCTGAACCGAATTCTTATTGGTGGTTTCCACCAAACCGCTTTCAATGAGCTTCATTGAAATATAATTACTTAATTCTTCGGGCTTTTCTGCGGCGGCATTAATGGATTTTCTTCGTTCAAATTCTTTGGATGACGCAATCTTGGATATAATTTTGGATTCACCAAGATTGCTCGGACGAAATTTTTTTGACATGGGGCGTTTCCCTTTTAAAATGCGATAATAGCGATATGTTTTATGAGTGAAAAAATAATAGTCTCAACAGCTAATGATTTCAAGTAAAAAGTCGTGGAATTTTTGTTTAGGCGTCTTCAATAATTGCCTGAATGCTCTTTTTCCCGTTCCAGTGATTCCAGCGCAGCTTAAACACAAGGGTATCAAAATATTTTTTGTCCAGATTTTCCCCTTCCACGTTGAACCAGACGGCGTTGACGGTGTTGCCGGATCGGGAACCGCGTTGTTTTAATGTCAGGCGGCGATGATTTTTGCCCATAATTTTGGAAAATACAGCATCCACATTGTCTGCACAGAACAAGGGTTCCGGGTTGTCCTGTCCAAACGGCTGCAGCAATGAAATGCCGTCAATCAACTGGTCGGAGATGATATCGAGATTGATCCGGCAATCAATCCGGATTTTGGGGACCGGTTTTGTATCCTGCGTCATGGCGGCAATGGTTTTTTCGAACTGCTCTTGAAACGGTTTAAAATTTTTACGCTGAATGCTTAAACCGGCAGCCATGGGATGCCCGCCAAATCCTTCCAGATAGTGTGAACACTGGCACAACGCTGCATGCAGATCGATGCCGGGGATGCTGCGGCCGGACCCTTTTCCCATGTTCTCTTTAAATGAAATTAAAATCACCGGCCGGTAAAATTTTTCCACCAGCTTTGAAGCCACAATGCCCAGCACCCCTTCATGCCAGTCCTGCTTTCCCAGCACCACCGAATGCTTATGGATCTGTTCCGGCAAATCATTAAAATACATCAGGATATGATGAAAAATGTTCTGCTCGATTTCCTGGCGCTGGGCATTCATTTTATTTAAGGTGCCGGCCAGTTTAAACGCTTCATCCATATCTTGGGTGGTTAA
>JAABSL010000105.1 GCA_011390415.1 Desulfobacteraceae bacterium | reverse complement strand
GTTTGCCGTTTCCCTGCGCCTGCTGGGCTACTTTCAAAGTGTTGAGGAACTCGGCAATATCCTGGCCTGGAAACTGCTGTCCATGGTGCTGGTGATTTATTTTTCCCTGCTGGTCTTTTCCAGCATCCTGACCGCACTTTCCAAGCTGTTTCTCAGCCGGGACCTGCTGCTGGTGCACGCCATGCCGGTGGCCGGCTACAAAATTTTCTGCGCCCGATGGATGGAAAGCGCGGTGGACAGTTCCTGGACCATTATCATTTTCACCCTGCCGGTGCTGATTTCATACGGCATTGTCTTTAACGCCACGCCGTTTTTCTATGCCCTGATCCTCATCGTGCTGGTGCTGCTTTCCGTGATCGCCTCGATTATCAGTGCGGTGCTGGTCATGATCTCCGTTATCATCATCCCGCCCGGACGCATCAAAAGCGTGTTTGTATTTCTGGGCCTTGCGCTGTTTCTTTTGCTGTATCTGGCCTTTCGGGTGGTCCGGCCGGAGCGTCTGGTGGACCCGGAAGCCTTTGAAACTTTTATGAGCTATCTCAAAATCCTGGAAACCCCGTCGGCCCCGTATCTGCCGTCTACATGGGCGGTTGACGCCATCCAGGCATCCCTTGCGGGCATCAGCCATACGCTCTATTTAAACATAGGCCTGCTTTTTGCCTGCGCCGGGGCGTCCCTATTCCTGGCATTGATGATCGCAGACGCCATTTACACCAAAGGCGTATCCAAAAGCCAGACCGCCCGAAAAACCCTGCGCCGGCCCAGAACTTCCAAAAACCCCCGGATACTGGGGTTTTTTCCCGGGCATGTGCAGGCGTACGTGGTCAAGGAAATCAAAACCTTTTTCCGGGACCAGACCCAGTGGTCCCAGATCTTTCTGATCCTTGGCCTGATCATTATTTATATCTATAATTTCAAGGTGCTGCCCCTGGACCGGGCACCGATCAAGACCGTGTATCTGCAAAACATTCTGGCTTTTCTAAATATCGGGCTGGCCTCTTTTGTGCTCACCGCCGTCACCGGCCGGTTTGCTTATCCGGCGGTCAGCCTGGAGGGAGAAGCCTTCTGGATTGTCGCGTCTTCGCCCATCCGGCTTAAAACCTTTTTATGGATCAAGTATTTTATCTATTTTATCCCGCTGCTGGTGCTGACCCAGGTGCTGATCATTGCCACCAACATCCTGCTTGCCGTATCCCCGTTTATGATGGGACTGTCGGTGGTCACGGTCCTGTTCATCGTGCCCGCGGTGGTGGCTTTGGGAATCGGGCTGGGGGCGGCATATCCGGATTTCAACTCTGAAAACGCGGCCCAGGCCATCACCAGTTACGGCGGGCTCATTTTTATGATGCTGGCTGCCATTTATATCACCGTCGTTATCGTGCTGGAGGCCGGGCCGGTCTACCGGATTTTCATGGCAGGGATTTACGGGCAGACCGTGACCCTTTTAGAATGGATGTGGATCGCCGGGTCATTTACGCTTGCTGGGCTGATCAGTTTACTGACGGTGATTTTTTCAATGAAATACGGGGTGCGGCGATTGACGCGAATCAGCCGGCGGATGAAGTAGTCTACGACAGCTTTGCTTTTGTTTCCTGCATCAGCTCCCCGTCAGAGCGCCACACCCAGCAGGTGTTTTCCAGAAAGCGCAGGGCCGCGCCGGAATATTTTGCCGGATCCACGGGCTGGCGGGCTACTGCGGACCACGCCCCCTGGACCGCGGCCGGCGCCATGGTCAGCAGCAGGGACACCAGGTGGGTGCACCCTTTGGCACCGCCGACTTTTTCCTTGACCTTTTCCGTAAAACCGGCCTGAATTTTCATGCCGATCACTTTTTTTAAGGCATCTGCAATCTCACGGCAGTCTTCCCGGGGGACGGTTTCCATGTCCGCGTCAATGTCTTCGATCAGAAGCCCCGCGCCTTTGACGACCATGCGGATGACCAGGTCATGAACCACGCCCGGGGGCCGGGACCGGCCGTCGCTGAAATAATAGGTTTTCACATGCCGGTTGTCGGTGAGCCGGCCTTCGACCACAACGGCATCTGCTCCGTATGCATAGGTGGATATGGCGATCTGGCGCCCGTGTATTTTCCTGTCCCGGTCAATTGCTATCATGTGGTTTCCTTTGTCTTTTTTGTCAACGCCCAAGCACTTGTAAATGATTTACAAATTTCTACCCATAAAACAACCCATTAATATGTATTGAGACCTGAATGCAACTTTGGTATCAATAACCATCGGCATGCCCATTCAACCCTCTGTAATTTTGAAACACAAACCGGTTTTTTCTCCTTATTTTATAAATAAAGCATGAAAATTTAATGGGTTATAAAGAAATCACCTTAAAGCTGCCCGTCGGGTACACGGATGATCAGCTTAAACAGCAGATTCAAAAAGCGCTGGGCATTTCAAAGTTTTCATTTACGATTGAAAGCAAAAGCTTAGACGCCCGAAAAAAATCCGGTATCCACTGGCTGATGAGAATCGCCGTAACGTCTGCGGCCATCGACGGGCCGGACCGGAACCCGCCGCCGGCTTTAGAAATTTTGTTCCGGAAAAGAGAATCTAAAATCCTGGTAACAGGCAGCGGTCCGGCCGGTTTTTTTTGCGCGCTGGTTCTGCAAAAAGCCGGATTTTCCGTGACCCTGATCGAACGCGGCGCAGACGTTTCCCGGCGGTCCGACGGCATCCGATCCTTTGAAAGCACCGGCACCTTTGATCCTATGGGCAACTATGCGTTCGGCGAAGGCGGGGCCGGCACTTTTTCAGACGGCAAGCTCACCTCCCGGACCAAGAATATATCCAGAGAAAAACAATTTGTCATTGAAACCTATATTGCTGCGGGCGCACCGGAAGAAATCCGGTATATGGCCCATCCCCACCTGGGCAGCAACAATTTAAAAAAAATCGTTCAGCACCTGCGCCATCATTTCATCAACTGCGGCGGCACCATTATTTTTGAAACGGTTTTGCAGGACGTAAAAATTAAAAACCGTCGGGTGGTTTCGGCTGTCACCGATGCCGGCGATATGGATGCGGATTATTTTATCATCGCACCGGGTCACAGCGCCCATGAAACCTATCGCATGCTGATGCGCCGGGGCGTCTTGTTCCGGACCAAAAATTTCGCCATCGGCTGCCGGGTGGAACATCCCCAGGAACTCATCAACATGGCCCAATGGGGACAGACAACCCTTGCCGGGGCCAAGGCGGCCGAATACCGGCTGACCGCCAAAAATCCGGGGAGCCTGCCGGTCTACACCTTCTGCATGTGTCCCGGCGGCATCATTGTCCCGGCCACCCCCTATGAAAACACCAATATCGTCAACGGCATGAGCCTGTATCTTCGCAACAAAAAATTCGCCAATGCCGCGTGTGTGGCCGGTATCAGCATGGACAAACTGATGGGCCGGGAAATCTCGCCCCTGGAAGCCATCGAATGGCTGGCTGCCCTTGAAAACCGATTTTACGAATACAGCGGCGGCTACCAGGCCCCCTTTTGCGGGGTCCGGGATTTTATCGACCAGAAAGAACCCTCCCGGACCGTTGAATCCAGCTATCCGCTGGGGTTGAAACCGGCCCCGTTGTGGGAACTGCTGCCGCAGGCTGTCAGTTCCTCCCTTCGGGACGGTCTTCGTGTTTTTTCAAAAAAATTAAACGGATTTGAAACCGGAACCATTATGGGTCTTGAAAGCAAGACGTCCGCCCCGGTTCAGGCCGTGCGGGATGAAAACCGGTTGTGCGCGGGATTTGAAAACCTGTTTATCGCCGGTGAAGGCAGCGGTCACTCCGGGGGCATCATTTCAAGCGCTTGTGACGGGATTCGAACGGCAATTCAACTTATTAACCGTTCCGGCTAAATTCAAAACACCATCCGCAAAAAAGAAAGTTCCCGGCAATTGACGACCCCGGCCAAATAACGTATACCTAAGTTGAGCGTTTACATAAAAACAACAGATCTCTCACCAGTTAAAGGATATTATTCAATGAAACGCATTTTCATTTTTTTGATCGCGGCCATCATCTTTCTTCCCGCGTGCACCAGCACCAAATGGGTTCGAACACCGATTATCAAGGACAAGGATTTCGTTATCACCCTGGAACAGCATCAGGTGGAAGGGGATATTGTCGATCAGGCATACGATCACCCATTTAAAATAGAGACGTCCTCCTTTCAAAAGCTGTTGAGCGACTTAATATACATGGAACAGGTCGGAATTCTGGGACGGGAGACAAAAAGTCATGTTTTTCAGACCACAGAAGTTGAACAACTTGCCCCCGCGCTGGCAGATACCCTGGCAACCATTGACGACAGCCAGCGGATACGCTTTACCTCTTATAACCGGAGCAAAGGCCTGATATTTTCCACCAGCCGCAAAACAGAAGGCGTTCTTTTTATCGAACCCGGCGGATATCTAAATATTGCATTTAATTTCATCAATTCCGAAATCGACCTCACAGAAACCAATGCGTATCCACCTGATTTTTCTTACAAAGACCCTTTAAAAATAAAAATTGCGGACACGACGGTTTTTCCGCCCGCCTATGCTGAAAGCCACGAATTTGAAACAGGCCGGCCGGCGCCCATGTGGATCGTCGCCGATCTGGAAAAGCTGAACCAGGCCGTCAGCGACCCGGCGGATCATTCCGCTCCAAAAGAAAAAGCAACAGCCCCGGCCGAAGCCACCGGCCCGGTGATTTCAGCCCCGGCACCGGCATCTCCGGAGGATACGCAACTGCAGGAAGACATTAAAAACAAGCTCAAATATTTAAAAGAGCTGCTGGATGAAGGCCTGATTACAGAACAGGATTATAATGCCAAAAAAGACGAGCTGCTGGACAAAATTAATTAAGACCTGAACAAAAATCCAAATATCATATTTTTTATTTTTATAACCGTTCACGGGGTCAAAGTTTTTAATTTTTGGTAAATTTCTGATTTATAAGCGTTTGCAGGGTGCCGCAGATGCGAGGCGCCGGGCACGAAGACGTACTCGTCGTACTTCAAGTGCCCGGGAACAAAGCAGATGCGGTGCCCTGTGAACGCTTACAAAATCAGGAAGCCGCCAGAACCTGGGGGATGACCCGTGCCAGCTGGCTTTGCATGAAAAAGCTGTTGCCTTCCGGC
>JAABSL010000104.1 GCA_011390415.1 Desulfobacteraceae bacterium | reverse complement strand
GTATTCTGGTAAAGCGCCCCGCCCAGGGCGATGTTAATCAACTGGGCTCCCCGGCAGATTCCCAGTACCGGCAGACGGTTGTCCAGGGCGTGGCGGCACAGTTTTTTTTCCATGTCGTCCCGGTCCGTATCTTTGGCCGGCTGTGCCGTTTTTACGCTGAACACCACACGCAGTAAAAACAACACCAGGCTTAACAACCGGTCTTTAGCACGCTGCTCCGGTTCAGGATCTGCTATCCGGAGAAGTTCCTCTCCATAATTTTCAGGGTCTATATCACTTCCGCCGCCCAGCACCAGACCGTCCAGGCAGATGCTGTCCGTAACCGTTTCAGCAGTCAGCCGGACGGGTCTGGCGCCGGCGCGTTTCAATGCCAGCCAGGTCATGATCCAGGCAAACAGCCCGCCTTTGACAGGGCCGGTCACACCGATGACGGGCCGTCTGCTCATGAACGCTGACCCGGGGTTTTAATATGATCGGTTAAAAAATTTTTCACAATGTCCGTCCACTGCGTTTTCCGGGTCATAAAAAAAAGGCGGCGGTTTTCATTCCAGCGCTCAATGAGTTCGGTCCGCAGCCTGTCGTCGGATGCGATAATCTCCACATACCACCACCGGTTCCATTCATTGGCGATCCTCCAGCCTTGGTGGCCCAGGCGGCAATCCGGAAGACGATAGTGAAACGCCGGTCGGGCGCTGAGCAACGTCCGCTCCTCTTTGTTAACAGCAGCCCATACCCGGTCGTGATCAATTTCACACAGGATCGGCAGCATATCCAAAGACCGGTTCCGGGTGGGGTTGAATTCAAGGTAATCGTCGATAAATGTTTCGATATCCGGGTCATATGCAGGATCAAGCAGCTTTTTGAAATAGGGCTCCGGAAACGGGTCAATATAACTGGTAAAAAACCGCCGGGTAAAATCAATGCCGGAATCCATGATAATCCAGTCCACAATCAGCAAAAAGGACTGCATATATTTTACCAGTGTTTTAACATCCAGATCCGGCACCGAGGAATTGATGTGCAGACCGAAGGCATTGATGATGGAATCCTGAGTCCCTTTGGCCTTCAGTTGATTCAGTATTTTCACAACTTCATCCAGTTTCGAAAAATCCTCAAAAAGGAGCGGTTCGGTAACAATCTCACAGGGAATCAGAAAACTGCTTAATCTGTCGACACCTTCTTCAATCTCACTGGCAAATGTTCCGGGATCGAAATCAATCGATATTTTGCTCAGTGTCTCCCGGTGTTTCACTGAATTCAGCAATGCTGCATCCCGTTTCACCGTCAGATTCCCGAGGGAAGAATTTTCGATTTTAAAAACAAAGGGATTGGTCTCGGTGATCTTTCCACCGAGTGCGTTTTGCAGGGCCCGGGCGGTTTCTTTGACATACACATTCCCGAACTCCAGCTCAAAACCCGCCCGGCGGGGTTTATTCTCACTGTTTGTAAAATCTCCGGGTTTCCGGAAATCTGTCATGGATATCATTTTTTCTATATCGTTCTTTTGAGTCTCATAATTGGGTGACGTGGACGAATTCTTGCAGTTATCAGCAGGAGTTAAAGTCGATCAGCAGCATCCTGTTTTTGAGGATGGCGCAACGGGTTCATTTTCCGCATCCGGTTGCTCAATAATACAGCAGCAGGAATCACTTTTGATACCCAGAGCCGAATTGATCACCGCAGCTGCACATCCTACGCCCACCTCGACGCTGATGGCGGCAGTCGGACAGTTTGTCTGGCAAGCCCCGCATTCAATGCAGGCATCTCTGCAGATGACTCGGGCTTTTCGGGATTTGACGGCAAATACGCCATGGGGGCAGACGTCCGTGCACATTCCGCATCCGATGCATTTATCCGGATCCAGTTTTAAGGTGACGACGTTTTTCAAATACATCAACTTTTTCATTTATCTTCTTTAGTCATCTGAAATTTTTAACATAAAGGGCTGTCTCGGTGACAAACACCATTAAAAAGGTTTACACATTATTCATATACATCGATCCAATCCATAAAACAATGCCGGAAACAACAGCCAGGATTTGCAAAGGGACCGCAATTTTCATCTCCTTCATAACACCGGAAGGGGATGTATAGGTGGAAGCGCCGGTAAAGTTCATTCCCAGAAAAGAAGACAGGCTGGTGGACAGCAGGATCATGGAGATCACAGAACCGGCAGGTGGCAGTTGAATTGAGAATAATATAAATGCACAGCAGATAATGATCGATATGGCCAAACCGGCTGCCATTCCCTTAAACGAAAAGGATTTTCCCGGCAGCCAGGGCAGGGCCGCCGGAGTGATAATGGCGCCGGCTGCCAGACCGCCGGAAAGCATTGTCATACCAAACAGACTGTTTGTCAGGGCATTTTGAAAAAAAGTCCCGGTGCCGAAAAATCCCCCCGATAGAATCAGTGCCGGAAAAATAATTGCCAGATATTTCAGGGCCGGGATCAATTCCATGGGAATCAGGACGATACGTTCGGTAAGTGAAAAATCTTTCTGCCGCATGGCCGGTGTGGCCTGATTGCCGGATGCAATGAATGCCGGAATGTCCGTTGCCCGGATGGGGCCGTAAACCACCTTAAAACCGGTCTGTTTTTTAATCTCATGAGCAGCAATTCCGGGCGCGCCAAGTTGCGGAACAATTAGTTTCCAGTGAGATACCACTTCTGAAAGCCGGGTGACCGAGATTTTACGAACCAGTTCAGCCGTGCTGAATGTGCGCTTTCCGGCGGCGCACCAGACGTTGATGCCTTTTGTGTCCAGTACAAGTATCCATGCACTGATTCCGGCAAGGGCGCTTCGGAGTTTGTCAAAGCTCAGTTTGTAATTGGCGGTGACAAACACATCAGACTCGCTGGTTGGACTGCCAAGGGCGTAAACACCCGGATCAACAGTATAATTCATCCGGTGAATTCCCCAGCGGGTTTTGAAAGTGCCGAGATGATCCTGTCGGGTGAGGCGGGAGCCGACCACTGGTATATTCCGGCCCTTAACTTTAATACTGCTGACCACAAAGGGCTGATCTAAACGGGGAAAGCCATCCTGGCTGTCGGAAACAGCTGGTCAACAGGAGGTGACTGGCTTTTTAATCTCATTGTTCAATGGTAAAAATTGCTTATCCGGCAGTTGACCGGATTGTAAATCTGATTTCATCATACATCCTTATAAATAAATTCTTAATAACAAAAAGAGTATTGATAATGGATGCTGGATACCGGATTCCGCAAGAAAAAAATTGAAAATGAATTTTTATTAAATGTCAATCCGCAGCGCCGATATTTTTTGAGTCGGCGCTGCGGCTTTAAAATCAATTAATTTCCTCGATTGCCAGGGGAAATTTGGACATTTCCTCGCAATGGTCTTTGTGCAGCAGAATCGGGTTTTCGTACCGGAACCCGATGTTTTCGTCCGGGCAGGCATACTGCATGGCGCAGATGAGCACTTCGTTTTCCTGGTACACATGGTCCGGATTGGTCCAGAAGGGGAACGGGCCGTCATTTAAGCCGATGCGCCATTCATCTCCGAGCATGCCGATGCCGTGCTCATACCCCGGCACCATGTAGTCGGCAAATCCGCCGGCTTCCGCAAAATCGAGCATCTGCTCCGCCAGCAGGGACGGGGTGATGCCGGCCCGGTAGGTTTCCAGGGTTTTTTTGACGATTTTGACAAAGTTGTCCGCATGCCACAGCTGCCGGTCGGTGGCCGGGCCGATCAGGTAATTATGGGAATGATCTCCCAGTCCCAGCTTGAACGTGGCATGGATATCCACCATCAGGGGTTCGCCGGCCTGGATTTCCCGTCGCGAGGCCGGTGTGCAGGCTCCGCCCGCGTATCCGGTGCGGTAGCCGCTGGCAATTTCATTGCCCCCGGTAAACGACCACTCCCATTCACTGCCGGCCCGTCGCATGGCAAGGGCGGCGATGCCTGCGATTTCCGTTTCCGTCATGCCTTTCCAGCCGCCGTTTTTGATGGCATCCAGCACCGCCTGATGCCCAACGTCCACAATGCGTGACGCTTCTTTAAACCGGTTGATGGTGCCGGTATCCTTTATCAACGCCAGCCGGTCGACGATGGTGTGGGCGTTGACCAGCTCGCATTCCGATAACGCGGCCGCATATTGTTCGTATTCATAATGGGTGAGCCAGCCTTCGGGCAGATAATTGGACATGCCGCTCTCAATCCCCACCCGGCCTTTGCCGGAGGGCAGGGCTTCTTTGATAAAGTCTGCGATCTGTTCAATCTGATCCTGGCCGCCCATAGGGGCGAAGCCGTATACATGGTCTTCTCCCAGCCAGGAATCGTCCGCCGCCCGGGCCGCGTCAATCACAAAGGTAAATGCCGTGGGCAGCCCTTCCGGCGGAATTACGATAAAGCTGCGCCACGGAAAAAAGGCGTCTGTGGTCCAGGAAAGGGTCCTGAGCCGGGAACCCAGATAAACATCGATGTTTTCTTTCGCCATCTGGGCCTGGATCTCTTTGATTCGTTGGGGAAAATCAATAAAATAAGGGTCATTGGGTTGATTGGTCATGGGAGACTCCTTAATATGTTGTTGGAATGGTGGCCAGCACCTTGTTCAGCCGGTCCGCAAGAGAGGCCAGGCGCAGGGCTTTTACCATATTGCCTTTGAGTTTTAATTTCATGGTCATGAGCGCTTTTTGCGCGCCCAGTTCGCCCCGGGTGATTCTGGCAAAGGTCTCATAATCCCCGGAAACCGCAAATTCCGGCTTGGGGGATTCCCCTTCGCCGATGAGCAGTTCTTCGAACCGGCCGTCCACAAATTTAAAATACAGGTATTTTTCCGATCCGTCCGGACAGTTTTTATAAATGTTGCTCATGGATGAGGTGACAAAATTCATCCGTTCCGGCGGCAGCTCGGCTTTCAGCCGTTTTTCCGCCTCATCCCGCCACTGCTGGCTCAGGTATTTTACAGTTTCAGCCATGGTAATCTTTCTCCTCCCCATTTGATGGATATTGTCAGTTATTGCTTGTTGAATTATTGCAAGATTATTTTATTGGTGGTGTTGGATGTCAGGTGTCAGGTCACTATCGGGATTTTTTCCTGACACCCGAGCACTGACACCGTCTTTCCCTTCTACCCTCTATCTTCTATCTTCTACCTTCTACCTTCTCTCTTCTAACTTCTAACTTCT
>JAABSL010000103.1 GCA_011390415.1 Desulfobacteraceae bacterium | reverse complement strand
ATGGCCAATTGTTCCTACATTCACATGCGGTTTGGTCCGCTCAAATTTCTTTTTCGACATTTTCCCATCCTCCCAGTATTTTCATGACTGATTCATTAAACTGCTTTTCAATGTTTCCTGATACTTGCTTAACAAATTACTCAAAAAAAACAAGCAAACTCAAGATTAAATGGAGCCCACGATCGGGATTGAACCGATGAACCTCATCCTTACCAAGGATGCGCTCTACCGACTGAGCTACGTGGGCCCGATCTATATTAATCTGACCTGACTCAATTCCAGCCAAATAATTTGGAGCGGGAGACGAGGCTCGAACTCGCGACATTCAGCTTGGAAGGCTGAAGCTCTACCAACTGAGCTACTCCCGCTCGACGTCCAAACAAGAAACCGTCAGCCAACGGTCCCGAAATCAGACCACAAGGTGTGTAAACCACCCTCTTCCACTTCATTTGATTAGCTTTAGCCATGTAGTTATTTCGATTCCGGATCTCCGAAACCTCCTACATTCAACCTTAAGAATGGTGGTGGGGGGAGGATTCGAACCTCCGAAGGCGTCGCCGGCAGATTTACAGTCTGCTCCCTTTAGCCACTCGGGAACCCCACCGAGTAATTCTGGAGCCAGCGGAGGGACTCGAACCCCCGACCCACTGATTACAAATCAGTAGCTCTACCAACTGAGCTACGCTGGCACTTTTCATGAAAGCTGGGTGTTGACAGATTCCGCTGACACACTGTGTTCAGCTCTATATCCAAATAAACAGCGACGTAATCAAATCTGTAAAATTATAATTACGTCGCCACTTGATAAAGTAACCTGTTCTCCTAACACGCATGTTTATCCATTTCAAGCAAAAAAATCAATTTTGGATAATTTTTTAAAAATAAATAAGTAACAATTTAACAATTGCTTTGTCAAATCTAAATTCGGTCGCAGTTGACATTTTTATAAATTACCAGCAAACCGCTCTTGCAAAAATCCGCTGACCACCGGTATAACGTCATGCATTAAAAAGAAAACATTGAGATGTCATACAATTATCTTTTTTGCAAGCATTGTTTTTCCCAATGTCTTTATTTTTATTTTATGCCGGTCTTTTTTGATTTTCGGCGAAAACGGCCCTTTTAATGATTTTAAACCGGCT
Organism: Desulfobacteraceae bacterium; assembly: GCA_011390415.1. Classification (GTDB taxonomy): domain Bacteria; phylum Desulfobacterota; class Desulfobacteria; order Desulfobacterales; family Desulfosalsimonadaceae; genus SURF-3. Next base: position 4,053 of record JAABSL010000103.1, on the reverse strand, counting down.
GACTGGAAGTCATGCATTTGCTGTACATTTTTTCCTGCCGGATCAGGCTGTCATTCAAATTTCTTGACACTCAACCGTTCATCCTTTAATTAGGTATCTGATTTATGCAGCGTTTCCTGCTTTTGCGACCGTTTTCGCCGGCACGGTTTTCGTGACATAACCCACTGATACCATAACTTAAAATTTATTTTTTAATTTCGAATGATTAGGATATAACCCACTTATGACGCAACTTTCATCTGGTATGAAATTATTACTTGCCCTGTTTATTATATGCATCGTTTCGGTATATTTAACGGGATGCGCGAACCTGACCCGGCACAATCCATTTAAATCCGAAAACCCGCCGGCTGATTCAGGAAACATTTCCTGCGATAATCCGGGCAGTGCTTCGCCGTCTTCGACCGCTTCGGCCAATGTTTATGTACCGGCTCCTATCGGTGATGAACCATCTGACAACATCGAGTATCTGCCCATGATTCCCATAGGGGGCGGCTATGATACGGATGCTGAGACCTCTGAAGACACCGTCGTCAATGAGGAACTTCAGGCCAAGCTCGACGAAGCCCTGGATTTTTATCAGGCATCCCAGGATTTCTGGCAGCAGGGCGAACTGGACAATGCGCTCCAGGCCCTGGATCAGGCGTACACCTTGATCACAGAAGCCGATGTAACGGATCAGGCAAAACTCATTCAGCAAAAAGACGATCTGCGATTCATGATTTCAAAACGGATCCTTGAAATCTATACGTCGCGCCATATCACCGCCAAAGGCAACCATAACGCCATCCCGCTGGTCATAAACGAACACGTTCAAAAAGAAATCGACCTGTTTACCAAAAGCAATGTCCGCACCTTTTTTGAAGGGTCTTACAAACGGTCCGGCAGATACCGGCAATATATTGTCAATGAGCTTCGCAAGGCAGGACTGCCGGAAGAGCTGTCCTGGCTGCCCCTGATAGAAAGCGGTTTTAAGACCAATGCGCTGTCCAGTGCCAGAGCCCTCGGTTTATGGCAGTTTATCGCGTCCACCGGGCATAAGTTCGGGTTGAAACGGGACTTGTATGTAGACGAGCGATTGGATCCCTATAAAGCCACTCACGCAGCCATTGCCTACCTCAAAGAGCTGCATCAGATTTTCGGGGACTGGCAGACCGTGCTTGCTGCCTATAATTGCGGAGAAGGCCGCGTTCTCCGCACCATCCGTAACCAGAATGTCAGCTATCTTGATGATTTCTGGGATTTATACCAGCGGCTGCCCCGGGAAACCGCCCGTTATGTGCCCAAATTCATGGCAACGCTGCATATCATCAACAATCTTGAGCACTATGGCATGAACGATCTTGTGGTGGATGATCCCGTCGAATTTGACGTTCAGATGATCTCCAAACAATCATATCTGAAAGATATTGCGGAAACTGTCAAACTGTCGGAGCAGAACCTGGTCAGCCTGAATCCGGAGCTGCGCTATAAACTGCTGCCGCCGGAGGAATATCCGTTAAAAATTCCCGTGGGCGTCCGGGAAACACTTCTTGCGAGCATTGACAGCATCCCCGAATACACCCAGACGCAACCCGGCCTTGCGTATCATCGGGTCAGACCCGGCGAGACTCTTTCCACCATTGCCCGGCGATATAACACCAGCGTGGATACCATCGCGCGATACAATAATATTTACCGGAAAAATTATATCGCATCCGGAAAAATTCTTAAAATCCCGCATTCGGGAAAAGTTTCCGCCACCAAAAAGGCCGAAGTGATCACCTACTATGTCCGCCGGGGGGATTCCCTCTGGACGCTGGCCAAACGGTATGACACCACGACCAAAAAAATTCAGGAATTTAACCAGTTAGAATCAGTTAACCTGAACATCGGCCAGATACTTAAAATTCCCACCGGACCGCATCACGGTCTGGAATTATATAAAGTGAAAAGCGGTGATTCTCCTGCCAGGATTGCCAATCGACATAACATGAATCTGGATCAGCTGCTGCGCCTTAACAATCTGACCAAAAACAGCATTATTCATCCCGGCCAGCAATTGTACGTCGAATAGTCATTGCCCCCGTAGCTCAGTGGATAGAGCAATAGATTCCTAATCTATGTGCCGCAAGTTCGATTCTTGCCGGGGGCACCAATGATAAAAAGGATTTACAAAGATTTTCCAAGGTGGTTTTTAAGGCTATTTTTTACTTTGACTCATATGAGATAGTTCAGACCTGATCTGACAGTTACCGATTTTGAACATTCTCGAAATTTTCAGTCTATTTCGGTCCCCTGATTCATAATCCGGATATATTCAGCATAGGAAAATAACCGGTTTCTTTTCTGCCCGGTTACTTCTTTAACAATGCCCAGCTTCTCCATTTCCCGCAAGCAGGCATTGACGGTTGCCGGCGAGAGCTGCGTTTTCTCATGAATCCAGTTTGGAGAAGCCATCGGTCTTTCGAGCAATGCTTTATGAATTAAATGGGCCGATCCGGATATGCGTTTTAAAGTGTTTATTCGTTGCCCATCTGTTGATGAAAGGTTCATCAACTGCTGAGCGGTTCCCACCGCCTGCGCAGCCGTTACGATCACCGCGTCGGCAAAGAAATTGAGCCAGTTTTCCCAGTCCCCGGTAAATCGAACCTCATTGAGAAGTTCATAATATCTTTGCCGATGGGTTTTAAAGTAGAGACTGAGATACAGCAATGGCTCTTTAAGAATCCCTTCCGAGCACAGCAATAATGTAATCATTAATCGTCCTAAACGGCCGTTGCCATCAAGAAACGGATGAATCGTTTCAAACTGCAGGTGTGCCAAAGCCGCTTTAACCAATGTCGGTGTTTTTTCAGGACTATCATGCAGAAAAAGTTCAAGTTTACCCATACATTCCAGAACCTGATCTGGTGGCGCCGGAACAAAAGCAGCATTTCCAGGCCGACTGCCACCAATCCAATTCTGAGTTCTGCGAAAATCGCCGGGATCACATTTATTGCCACGGCCTTTTGATAAAAGCAAACTGTGGATCTCTTTAAGCAACCTCAACGATATGGGAAAATCTTCTTTCAGACGTTTGAGACCATAGTTCAGCGCAGCAACATAATTACTGACTTCCTGCACATCACCCATCGGCACGCCGGGCTGATGTTCAAACTCAAATAAAAGCAGGTCGGATAAAGATGACTGTGTACCCTCAATCATTGAAGACAATACCGCCTCCTTGCGCACATACATGTAAAGGAACAGCGATGTATCCGGCAATAGAACCGATACGCTGTCAAGCCGTCCAAGGGCCAGCAATGCCTGATCAAACTTTTCACGCAATTCAGCGGACCAATTGATGGGGGGTGATGGCGGCAGGGGTGCCGGGACAAAAGCTTGAGCCTTTTCCCCAACCGTTGATATGGTAATGTAATGTCCTTGCACCTGCCGTTGCATATGCTTATTTCAATCTTTAAATTAATAATTTTTTTATTTTAGCTTAAGCTTAAACCTAAAATAAAAAACATTAAACACATTGTCAAGGAATGGATTATATGTATTTTTTCATATTTAACGTAGAATTGCGAAAACATAGTTGATGGTTCTTGGCTTTTTATTTGCCTGTATTAGATTTTGTTTAATTTTCTCAATATGAATTAGAAAAATATCCTTAAAAGATTTTATCCCAAAGCTGGTTTTATCCATTTTATATATAGAATAATCAGCGGCCCAGGGCCATCAGCCGGTACACCACCATACCCGCCAGCCAGGCGGCGTCTTCGGGAGACAGGAACGCTCCGGCGGTGGCATCAAAAAGAATATTGGCTTCAGGTTCAAACTCGTCATCACCTTCATGGATAATCAATTGCAGCGGGACTTTCGGCAACACGGCAAACTCAAATCCGGCATCGCCGATGTCAACGGGCCGGCCGTTGAGTGTTTCCGCAGCAGCCGTAAAAGCGGACACATTTCGCCCAAAAACTTTTTTTAACGGATCAATGGCCCGCTTGACAAACGCACTGAAGTAAAAGGATGCGCCGGGTATTTCCCGGTAGGCAATCCAGGCGCCGGCCGGAACATCTGATT
>JAABSL010000102.1 GCA_011390415.1 Desulfobacteraceae bacterium | reverse complement strand
TCTCGCACAGGGAGTTTGCGGGGATCCATTTTACCGGATCGACCGAGGTGTTTCAGAACATCTGGAAGACGATCGGCAACAACATCCACCTGTATAAGTCGTACCCGAGGATCGTCGGGGAGACCGGCGGAAAGGATTTTGTGTTTGCGCATCCAACGGCCAGGGTCGATCACCTCGTGGTGGCGCTGGTAAGGGGAGCGTTCGAGTACCAGGGACAGAAATGTTCGGCGGCATCGCGGGCGTATATCCCCGAAAGCCTGTGGCCGGAGACCAAGCGGAAGCTTGAAGATATGGTGAAAGGGATCAAGATGGGTCCGCCGGAAGATTTGTCCAATTTCTTCAATGCGGTGATCGATGAGTCGTCGTTCGATAAGCTGGCCGGGTTCATCGACCAGGCGAAAAAGGACAAGGATGCTGATGTGATCATTGGTGGTGGATACGATAAGACCGAGGGGTTCTTTATTGAGCCGACAGTGATCCAGGCGAAGGATCCGAAGTATGTGACTATGGAGGAGGAGCTGTTTGGTCCGGTGCTGACGCTCTATGTCTATCCCGACGACAAAGTGGATGAGACCGTTGAGCTGTTGAACGATACATCGATCTACGCGCTCACGGGAGCGATCTTCGCGACCGACAGGTATGCCATTGAGAAGCTGTCAAAGCAGCTGGTCGACTGTGCCGGAAACTTCTACATCAACGACAAGCCGACCGGCGCTGTTGTGGGTCAGCAGCCATTTGGCGGTGCCCGCGGTTCGGGAACGAACGACAAGGCGGGGTCGTACCTGAACCTGATCCGGTGGGTATCGGCCAGAACGATCAAGGAGGAGTTTGTACCGCCGGTGGATTACCGGTATCCGTTTATGGATTAAAGGGATTTTGTAATTCCATTGAAGGCGATCTTTTGTATTTTTGTTGAAAATCGTTTATGATATATGATTGCCCTTGTCTTTGAAGGCAAGGGCATAATCTCATTTTCAGCATTAAGAGAAAAGATATGAAGATAGTGACACTTACCCTCAATCCGGCGCTTGACAAAAGCACAAGGGTTGAACAGCTGCAGCCAACGAAAAAATTGCGTTGTGAAAATCCGGTATATGAAGCTGGTGGCGGCGGCATCAATATTTCAAGAGCAATTAAAATTTTGGGCGGCAATTCTCTTGCCATGTATGCAGCAGGCGGACCGGCAGGAGAAACCATCCATGATCTTCTGGCCGAAGACGGGATTGAGCAGCAATGGATCAAGGTGAAGAATCCCACGCGGGTAAACCTTGTGGTAATGGAGAAATCCACCAACCACCGGTATCGGTTTGGGATGCCGGGCGCAGCATTGGATGCCGGAGAACAGGATTCAATTATGGAAGCCATCCGGAATCTGCCCGGGGACGTGGAATACATTGTTGGGAGCGGCAGCCTGCCACCCGGAGTATCTGCCGATTTTTATGGCAGTATCGTTAATCTGGCAAAAAAGAGGAACATCAAATGTCTGATAGATACTTCCGGGGAGGCTTTGATGCGTGTTGCAGAGAAAGGACCTTGTATTATGAAACCCAACCTGGGTGAATTGAGCAGATTGGCCGGGAAAGATGAGTTATCAGGATTGGAACAGGAAGATATTGCCCGAAGAATAATCAGCGAAGGCAAGGCCGAGATTTTAATTGTTTCGATGGGTGCCAGGGGCGCCATGGTAGCCACAAAGGAGCGTATCGAGTATGTTATTCCCCCGACCGTTAAGCAGAAAAGCACAGTAGGAGCCGGTGATTCGATGGTAGCGGGATTGCTTTTATCCCTATCGCGGGGTGAGAAAATTCTCGATGCAGTAAAATGGGGCGTTGCAGCCGGAACAGCGGCCACGATGACCCCCGGCACTGAATTGTGTCGCAGAGATGATGTGGAACGAATCTTCTCGTGGTTAAAGAACAATCATCAGTCAGAATAAGACACTATTCCTCCACTACGACAAAGATATCTTCATTGGGCTTTTTCATGTAGAACTGTTCGCGGGCGTATTTTTCGAGCTCTTCGGTGCCGGTCGACAGCTGGTGGAGCCGTGCAGAATCTCTTTTGATCTGCTCGATATAGTATTCCTTTTCCCGCTGCAGGTCCTTCAGGTTTCCTGCGAGCCGGGCCCGTTCCATGAGGTTGTACTGACTGAAAAAGGTGAGCCATATGATGAACCCTGCGATGGTGAGCACATACTTGTTTTTCAGCCAGGGCCATATGGTTTGCCAGAATTCTTTCATGGGGTGAAATTAATGAATTCCAGGCAGAGATCGATTGAAAGTTTTTAACAACGGGTGACATGTCAAGCATCCCGGAATCCTCTAAAGACATTCCACCCCTAACGAGGCTAGACATGGTGCCTGGCTGAGGCTTTTTCAGGGCATCCCGGTTTGTAAAACCGGGAGGGTCGCAGGTTCGAACCGGGGAGGAACGGCGAGCTCACGACGAAGAAGTAATTCTGCTACACATTATGTTATATAATATATTATTATTTATCCGGTTAATTTTAATTTCTTGTTATCCAACCAATTATATTCAAACAAGAATGATAGCCGGAATAAATTGTGTGTGCGCCCACACTTTTGTTTTGTAACTGATTTTCATTTCATTATATTGGTTCCATTTAAGGGTATTCAATGGAACGGACAAAAAAGATTACAATTCAGGATGTAGCCCGATATACCAACGTTTCGGTGGGCACCATCGACCGGGTTATCCATAACCGCGGCAGGGTTTCTCCCGAAAAACGGAAGAAGGTGGAAGAGGCCATTAAAAAGCTCAATTTTAATCCCAACATGCTTGCACGCACCCTGGCACTTGGAAATCAATTTACCGTTTGTGCACTTATTCCCTCCGTTCCATCGCCAGGCCATTATTGGTCAATGCCATTGCAAGGACTGGAAATGGCTGCGGCGCAGTTCAAGGATTACGGAATCATTACAGAATATTTTTTTTACGATTTATTCGATGAGAAAAGCTTTATAAAACAGGCTGGTAAAATTGCAGAGCTTGAACCAAATGGTGTTGTACTTGCCCCTCTTTTTCTTCAGGAAAGTAAAAACTTTACAGAAAAACTAAGAAAAAAAGGCATTCCGTATATTTTTATCGATGCAGACATCCCGGATGACCAGAGTCTTTCCTATATCGGACCCGATGTGAAACAAAGCGCTTTTATTGCAGGCCGGCTGCTCAATTCTGTTCTGCCGGAAAAAGCTGAAATCCTTATAGTGAATATGGTAAAAGGATTTGAAAATGCATCGGCCCAACGGCGCATAGAAAAAGGATTTAAAGATTATTTTAATAAAATTGGCCAGGAAGAAAATAAAACCATTCATACTTTAACCATTCAGTCAACACAAAAGGAGGAAGTTTTCCGCGAACTCACCAAATTCTATATTAAATATCCGGCGATAAAAGGCGTTTTTGTAACCAACTCCAAAGCTTTTCTGATTGCTGAATTTCACCGCCTTCACTATCTGAACATCCGGCTTGTGGGTTACGATTTGGTGCCAGACAACATGGAACAGATGAAAAACGGAGGAATTGATTTTATCATCTCCCAAAGTCCGGTACAACAAGGGAAAAGAGCTATTCAAACCCTGTTCGATTATTTTGTCTGGAAAAAAGAGCCGCAGAAAATTCAGTATGTTCCGCTGGACATTATCATCTGCGAGAACCTGGACTTTTACATCAATTTTAACCGGCACTCGCAAAACGGAATTAATAACAATCAATAAACAAGAATATTATGGATACAAAATTCAATTCGAGAAGGAATTTTATTAAAAATTCGGCAGGCATTGGTACCGGACTGTTGGTTGGCGGAGTGCTTCCCGGTTTTAGTGCAGAAAGCTACCGCCGTATTATTGGGGCCAACGATATGTTACGCGCTTCTATAATGGGCGTAAACTCGCGTGGAAATGCGCTGGCACAAAACTTTGCCTTCCAGAAAAACTGTGAGGTCATCCATGTGTGCGACGTGGATTCCCGTGCCATCGAAAAATGCTCGGCAAATGTGAAAAAGACACAAAACAAAAAACCACAAGGGTTCGTGGATTTTCGGAAATCAATGGAAAGCAAAGATGTGGACCTGCTGGTAGTTGCCGCTCCAGACCACTGGCATGCCCCCGCGGCTTTGCTCGCTATGCAGGCAGGCAAGCATGTATATCTGGAAAAACCATGTAGTCATAACCCGCGTGAAGGCGAGATTCTGGTAGAAGGTTCTAAACGGTACAAAAAATCGGTTCAAATGGGCAACCAGCGCCGCTCCTACCCCAACGTGGTGGAGGGAATCCGGGATTTAAAAAATGGTATTATCGGACGGCCATACTTTGGAAAAGGCTGGTACACCAACAATCGTGGCCCCATTGGCGTGGGCAAAAAAGTTGCCGTTCCCGACTGGCTCAACTGGGAACTCTGGCAGGGTCCGGCACCGCGCACGGATTACAAAGACAACATTGTACATTACAACTGGCACTGGTTTTGGCACTGGGGGACAGGCGAAGCGCTGAACAACGGCACCCATATGATTGATTTGCTGCGCTGGGGGTTCGATGTTGATTTTCCTGTAAAAGTGAGTTCAAACGGCGGACGTTACCACTATTCCGATGACTGGGAAACACCCGATACCCAAGTGATTAACCTCGATTTCGAAGAAGGTGTTTCGATGAGTTGGGAAGGCCGCAGTTGCAACGGAAAACCCATCGAGGGCAGTTCAGTAGGGGTCGTTTTCTACGGCGAAAAAGGAAGCCTCTTTATTCCGGCAGGAAACGAATACACCGTTTACGACTTGAAAAACAATGTGGTTAAAGAAGTAAAAGACTCAAAGATAATTGATCCACGCGATGCCGCCAATCCGTCAAGTCACCTCGATTCGTTGCACATCCGCAACTTTTTCAATAATATTCTTTCGGGAGAAAGCCTGGTAGCTGATATTGATTCGGGACACAAAAGCACAGTACTCGTGCAACTGGGTAACATTGCACAGCGAGTTGGCCATTCACTGGAAATCAATCCGGAAAACGGGCACATTGTTGGCGACAAAAAAGCAGAAAAACTCTGGTCGCGCGATTATGAAAAAGGATGGGAAATGAAACTCTAATTTTTATCAAAATGAATTCAAGACGAAATTTCATCAAAACAACCGGGAAAAGAATTGCTTTGGCTGCCGTGGCTCCGGGAATTATAACCCAATCAGTCTTTGCTGATCAGCCTCATAAAAACATCCGCA
>JAABSL010000101.1 GCA_011390415.1 Desulfobacteraceae bacterium | reverse complement strand
TTTATTGCGCAGCCATTCCAACTGTCCGATGGAGGTAAGTTTATCCATGCTTATCCCTCATCCTCCTTGTTTTTGCTGTATTGTCCCAATACGCTGGTCACTTTTGTCGGATTCAGTTTTCCGAAATAATCCCGGTTGACCATCATGGTGGGTGCCAGAAAACACGCCCCCAGGCACGCAACGGTTTCGAGGGTGAACTGATAGTCTTCACTGGTTTCCCCTTCTTCCAGTTGCAGCTCTTTTTTTACATGCCGCAAAATACTGCGGCTGCCTTTGACATGGCAGGCGGTGCCGCGGCAGACTTTTAAGACACACCGACCTTTGGGTTTTAATGAAAATCCGGCATAAAAGGTAACAACCCCCTGAACCTCAGCCGGGTGCATATTCAAAGATTCGGCAATGGGTTCGATGGTTTCCGGCGGAATATACCCGTATGTTTCCTGAACTTCCTGAAGCAGCGGGATCAGACTCCACTTTTTGGACCGATGGGCTTCAATAATGCCGGTCAGTTTATTCAAATCAATTGGCTTGGGATCCATTTATCGTTCGCTCCTTTAAGATATCCTCTACAGCTGAATTTTTTCGATCATCACCCGGCCCAAGGGCCATCCGGATGAACCCGGATGCGTTTGCCCGACCGGGGGTGCCAGGTTGATGGCATCATTATTATTCACACCCCCCGGGATGACAACCAGCCCGGCGTTGAGATACCGGTTTTGCTTAAACTCACGCTCCACGGTGCCGAATTCGGATTTTATCCGGACCCGGCCGACATCGTCCAAACCCAGCTTAATGCAATCCGCGGGTGATATTTCGATCTCTCCTTTACCGTTGTAAGCCTGAATTCTGGACGACCGGCTGGTGCGGGTGCCGCTGCCCAGATGATACCGGGGCGAACTGATTTTGGCGGTAAAGGGATACGCGGAATCAACGGAAGGAATTGGACCCGGCTGTGCCGGTAAAAAAGAAAATTTCACCTGGCTGTTTAAAAACGGATTGCCGTTTTCACTGTTTTTTATCCAGTCCTGCTGATGATTTCCCAGTCCCTGGTACATGGGCACTTCCCGCCGGATTTCCTGCCGGACCTTTTCTATCTTTTCATATTGTTCCGGATATCCCATCACTTTTGCCAGGTGTGCCAGAATTTCCCAGTCGGCTTTTGCTTCCCCCGGGGGCGGTACCACCGGCGCAAATGTCTGGATGCGGCCTTCCAGGTTGGTAAAGGACCCGTGTTTTTCAAACCCTGCCGCCCCGGGCAGAATCACATCCGCGATTTGGGTGGTCCGGGTCGCCACGATATCCTGAACCACCAGAAAATCGAGTTTTTGCAGTGCGGTCATGACCCGATCCGACTGAGGCAGAGAGCGCAAAAGATTTTCGCCCATGATATACGCGGCCTTGATTTTTCCGGATTCCATGGAGGCGAGCAATGCGCCCATATCCAGCTGCCGGTCTTTTTCGACGTTTATTTTCACGCGGCCGGGCAAGAGGTCCGGAACCGTGCCCATGTCCATGGCACCCATCAGGTTGTTTTCCACTGCCGGCACATAAATGCCGGCTCCTTTTATTCCCAGGCTGCCGGTTAACATTGCCAGGTTGATGACGGCATCGATCAGCTGATTTCCATCCGGGTAGTTTTGCGCATCCGGGCTGATTACAAAGGCCACTTTTCGCCCGTCGATCAATTCTGCAATCCGATGGAAGAGGTCAGCGGAAAGCTCATACTGATCCGCAATTTTTTTAACGTCAAATTCTGAAAGAGAGGCGATATACGGATCCAGTCCGAAGGTATATTGGTTGATAAAATCATCGTCCCGGTAATCACCGGCTGCCACCAAACCGGCCACAGCGTTGATCAGGTCGCTGGTATTCAGGGGGCCGGTTCCGGACAAATCCGGCTGCATCCGGACAGATGCCAAAGCGGTCAAATCCGTTCTGAAGGCATCCACCGCAATCACCGCAGCGCCTTTTTTTGCGGCCCGCTTGACATGATAGCCGGCTACCGGGGCCGTATTTTCCAGATCGGAATTGATGACAAAAATAACTTCCGCGGACTCCAGATCGGACAGGGTGTTGGCCCGGCTGCTGCCGCAGGTTCTTTCATCAATATAGGCCAGAAGCGTTTGCCCGGATGCATACCCGCCGTTTATAACATTCGGCGTTTCGAAAATTTCTCTGGCAATTTTCTGAAACAGATAATTTTCTTCATTGGAACATTTTGATGATCCGATAAACGCGATACTTTCAGGACCGTTTTTCCGTTTTATGTCAGACAGCCGGTTGGTGGTCGTTTCAAACGCCTCCTCCCAGGAAACCGGGGTATGCGTTGCCTCATTACCCTCGTCCTGGGGTACTATCCGGGCACTGACCATGGGTTGGGTCAGCCGGTCGGCCGAATTGATAAAATCATTTGCAAAATGACCGCGCATGCACAGGGTTGCGCCGTTGACCGAAATCATTCGCTTGGAGGGGTTCACTTCCACAATCTTTTCGCCCCCCACGCCCAAAGTCAGGCTGCACCCCACACCGCAGAAACCGCAGATGGAATTCATTTCCTTTTCAGGGGTGCCGACATAAACGGTGTTTTTGACGGAAAGCGCGCCGGTCGGACAAATCGAGACACAGGTGCCGCAGAAGGTGCAGATGGAATCTTCCAAAGGTTTTTCATACAGCGTGGCCGGGCGGGCCTTAAATCCGCGATGATTGTAATCAATGGCTCCGGTGACCACCAGCTCATGGTCGGCGCGAATGCATTTTCCGCAAAGGATACACTTGCTGAGATCCCTTATAATAAAAGGGTTTAACTCTTCATAGGGGGTATAGTTGGGCATGGGATACAGGCCGGGTTCGCCGACGCCCAGGGTGGCCGCAAGATTTCTGAGCTCGCACCGGTTGCCCTTGCTGCATACAATGCAGGATTCCGGATGTTCCGCCATCATCAGCCGGACAATGTTTTTGCGATGATTTAAAATTCGGGGCGTATTGGTTAATATCGACATGTCGGCAGCGGCAGGGGTCACGCAGGAGGCCATCAGCCGGCCGGTCTTTTCATCCTCCACCAGGCAGATACGGCAGGCGCCATGGGGTTTTAAATCCGGATGATAGCAAAGTTTGGGTATTTTAATTCCGTTTTTTTCGGCAGCCAGCAAAATACTGGTACCGGAAGGACAGGTAACCTTTTGACCGTTGATTGTAAGCGCAATAATTTCCACAAGCGGCTCCCTCTGTTGATTGGGATGGTGCACGGGTGATTTTTGTCTCTTAACTCAGGTCGCAGATTCAGATGTAATTATTTCAGGTCAGCAGCGTCAAGATAGTGCCTCAGCTTTTCTTCACCCCCTATTGTAATAATATGGACACCCTGGCAAAGGTGCTTCAAGCCTTTGACGGTATCCGCAAACAATTCAATGCTGGCTTTTTCCTTATCCGGTGCCTTGGCCAGTTTCCGGATCATCCAGTCGGGAACCATCCCGGATTTTAAGTGGCGGTTTAAAAACTGGGCCATGCCGGCGGTTCTCAGGATCATTACTTCCGCGATCACCGGAACGCCGAACGTATTGGTGCGGCTCAAAAATTTCTCAAAACTGTCCAGATCAAAAATCGGTGTGGTAAGAAAATAACCGGTACCGATTTTTGTCATTTCCTCCATTTCCCGCATTTCCAGGTCCGGCACATTTTTGCCCCAGGACGATTCTACACCGGAGCCGAACATAAAATCCGGCCGGGAGGGGATCGGCTCCCCTGCAATGGTATGACCTTCCCGCATGTGTTCCAGCACGGATTGCAGCTTGCCGGCATCCACATGAAAAAACATCATTTCCTGCAGGCTGTCACCGGTAATGCGGTAATCTTCGGTAAACACCAGCAAATTATCAATGCCGGCATCATGCGCGTCTAAAAAATCCTTCTGGAGCTGAAGCCGGTTTTTATCCCGGGTAGTGGTCTGGTAAATGGACTCAAACCGATTTTCTTTTAACATTTCACAGGTTTTGATGGTATCGCCCACCACCCCTTCAAATTCATTTTCAGACAGGGACACACCGTCTACCCGCCCCCGGACCAGCTTCAAATTTTTGACAAGGGTTTCGGGATCCTGCCCCATAGGGGCCTGAACCTCTGAAGTGACGACAAAATTTTTACGTTTAAGGGATTCTTTCAGTTTCATTCTTGCCTCCTTGCCGACGGGTTTATCCGGCCAAAGAACTTACAATCCAAGAAGTCGGGAAACTTCGGTTTTTAACTGAGAAAGCGGAAGGGGTTTGGAAAAACAGGCATCAGCACCATATTCTTTCATTTTATTAAATTTCTCTTCATCCAGATAGGCGGACAACACGATGATTTTCGTATCTTTCGTATCTGCACCGGATTTAATCTTTTTGCAGACATCGTAACCCTTGATATCGGGCATCATAATATCAAGGATCAGCAGATTCGGCTTAAAATGATTCACCTGAAGCCCGGCTTCAAATCCGTCGGATGCGGAAATCACCTCGTAATCATGCTCATCCTCTTCCAGGGACTGTACAATGGATTCCACAATAATCGGATCATCATCAACCACCAGTATCCGCTTCCGCAAATCTTCGGAAACCTCCTGGGGGATCGGAATTCCCTGTTTTTCCATAAAGGATTCCAGATCTTTCACATTGATCCGTCGGTGCCCGCCAGGCGTCTTGTATGCTTTAATATATCCCGAATCGATCCAGTTGATTATGGTTTGGGGGGACACCTTACAGAATTGACTGGCTTTATAAACTGTAAAAACATCATCCATGATCAAAGGCTCCTTGTGTAAACACTGTTTTTTTAGTTATTATATAAATTATAGCCTTATGGCATGTCAAGAAAAAAATTATTAAAATTGATTTTTTTTAAATTCAATATAAATACATGTATTTAGTTATAAATAAAGAGTTCATGTAATAATATTTATAGGAATTTGATTTATTTGAGAATTTTTAAGGAAAACTTTAGAGAATACTGCGGGCTCTGAATTTATTAGATAAAAGCTGGAAAGGACAATTGACGGTTATTTTCTACAAAATTTCGAATTCATTGACATAAACAACTTCACAGGCACCGTTTCCCGTATCACTCCGGCTGAGGGAACTGATCCAGCGCCACCCGCCGGAGGCTTCCACACGGACAAGATATCCGGAAAAGTCAACGACTTGACCGGTGCGCACCTTCTTTATCTGTCTCAGGATACTGTTGTCCGAAGGGATCAGATGCAT
>JAABSL010000100.1 GCA_011390415.1 Desulfobacteraceae bacterium | reverse complement strand
CCCGATAACGCACAGGGAATTGATTGATGCCTGGAGCCGTTTTAATAATGATGAAAAGGCCAAAGTGGCTGTTCTTACCGGGGCAGGGGACAAAGCCTTTTGTGCGGGGGGCGATTTAAAGGATCCTCCGGTTTCTGCAGACCCTTCGGAAATAGCGGCCCATAACCGGGGGGAAAGGCCCGGGTATCTGGGACCGTCAAGATGGACTGACATATACAAACCCATTATTGCGGCAGTGAACGGTGTCGCCTACGCCGGCGGCCTGGAATGGGCCTGTTTTGCCGACATACGCATCGCCGAAGAGCATGCCAGCTTCGGCGTAACCTGCCGGCGGTGGAACATAGGCCTTGCGGATGGCGGAACCCAGCGTCTTCCCAGGTTAATAGGAATGGGGCGGGCAATGGAGCTTATCATTACAGGCAAAGTCATTGATGCATATGAAGCCGAACGTATCGGCCTTGTCAATAAGGTGGTGCCCAAAGGGACCTCTTTGGAGGCAGCACTGGAGATGGCCCGCTTTATCTGTACGCTGCCGCAGCCGGCAATCCGAACGGACAAGGAGGCGGCTGTCCGCGGCTTCGGGCTGCCGCTCGATGAAGGCCTCCGGATAGAGGCGCAGTGCTTCAATCGTTCCATCTTTCAGCCGGAGACTTTAGAAGGCCTGCGGCGTTTCAGTGAGCGCGATCACCCGGACCGGAAAAAGGGACATCCGGGAAAAACGCCGGGCATTGTAAAGCAGTAGCCTGATAAAGGGATTGGCATGGTCCGACCCCGGGCGCTCCCCAATTGTCTGTACTGGATTCCGGGTCGCGGTCGCTTCGCTCCCTTGCCCGGAATGACGGGCCTGAAGCATCAACGGTAACTTTAAATAATTCTCAAGCGAACCGGATATGCAGGTTAAGTTATTTGCACTTTAAGAAATATTCTGCCAAAAGTTGGCGGTTTCTGAAGCTGAGCAATATGGTACCCCCCGATTCTGGGATGAAAAAGCGGTTCATATAACAGCGGGTTATCAGAATTTAAAGGCTCAATCCCGGTTTTATCAAAAGAATCGTTTGACATTACATGAAAAAAGGGCTATCTTTAGTTAATCTTTAAATGGCCCGAATGATTTTCAGGCCGGTTTCTGCCCAACGGAATACCCATTACGAGTAGTGGCATCCTGAAGTTTGGAACTAAGAAAATTTTATGAAAGGAGGAAGTCACTATGGCGAATGGAACTGTAAAATGGTTTAACGAAAGTAAAGGTTTTGGTTTTATTGAGCAGGAAGATGGAGACGATGTTTTTGTTCATCATTCAAGTATCAATGCAACCGGTTTTAAAAACCTGAACGAAGGCGATAAAGTTACTTTTACTGTAGAGCAAGGACAAAAAGGTCTTGCCGCAGTTAATGTTACTGTTGTCTAGTTAATATCGTATCAAACAAAAAGGGCATCCCTGAGTTTTACTTTGGGATGCCCTTTTTTTATGCGCAGCCTGATCTTTTTATCGCAAACTTATATCATTTCCCGGTACGTCAGAAACCGGTTTTTGACCGTGGCCATCTGAGCGGCATCCGGATATTTTTTCTGCCATTTGTAGCATTTCTCCAGCCGGCTGGATAACGGCGGGTGGGTGGAAAACCAGGACCCTTTGGCGGTGGCGCCGGCTTGTTTTTCCTGAAGCATTTTCAGCACCCTTACCAGTCCGTTGGGATCATAGCCGGTGCGGTAGGCTGTCTCCATTCCGGATTCATCTGCTTCATATTCCATGCCCTGGTCCAGGCCCTTGTCAAACAAAACGGTCTGAAGATTTCCCACCATGTCCCGGAATTGCTTGCCTTCCTCGCCCTGCATGTTAACGGTGCCGATTTTGGCGGCGCCTTCTAAAAATTTTGCGCGGCGGACGGAACTCAGCGCATGCTTATGGGATACATGCGCAACTTCATGGGCCAGCACACAGGCCAGTTCGGCTTCATCATTCATGCCTTTTACCAAAGAACCGCTGAGAAACACAATCCCGCCGGGACAGGAAAACGCATTGTAAATGGGGGTATCCACCACCACGAAATAATAGGGAATCTCCGGCCGGTTGGAATTTTTTGCCACTGCATTGCCCAGGGTGGTGACGTATTTCTGCAGTTTTTCATTTTTCACCGGAAGCCCGTAATACTGGAAACCTTCCAGCGCCAGGGTTTGACCGATGGTAAATTCGGATGGGTAGTCAATGCCTTCCGCACTCTGGATAATACCGGTGAGTCCTTCCAAAGCCTGTTTGGCCTTATTGATATCTTTGTTTTTACCCTCCGGATCAATTATTTTGAACAGGTCAAACGCATAAGCCGGGCAGGAAAGAAAAAGGGCGAACGGGCCGGCCAGTTTTAAAAAATTTCTGCGGCTGGTTATGGTTTTATTTATCGAAATATCTTTTGAATGGGTCATGATATCCTCTTATCCTCCGTTATCAGGCATTATTCCGCGTATTCGCCGACTTTTCCCTGTTTGAGAAACTGATCAATCTCCGGGTCGGCAATGGACAGTGACAGGACATAATCCAGCGCATCCTGACTTTGCTGAGGCGTGCCGGTGCTCTCGGCATATTCTTTGGCTTCCGGAGACAGTCCCCGGATGCTTCGGGAAGAATCCGCGGCATCGGCGCTGATGTCGCTGCCGGACAAGCCGCCGAGCAGCCCGCCCAGTCCGTCGCCGCCCCCTTCGATGTCTTCGATGTCAGGTTTGTCTTCAGATACTTTGCCCCGGTAAATCCAGCCGGTCCGGCCGTTTTCGGCCGTGACCCGGTACCAGCGGCCCTCTGTAGTCTCAAGGGTCAGCTCCGCACCCCGCTTCAGCTCCGCAATCGTTTCTGCTGAACTGGAACTTTCGGCCTTTAATTCAGCGCTGTCTGATGTGACATATAAGGTGGTGGCGCCGAAAGCCGGGAGCGGCGCAGCTGCGGCCGTTATGAACAGGAAAGTTAAAAAAACATAGAAACATTTCATCTGAAGACCTCGTTTAAATGAGTTGTGCTTTCAAACAGATTCGTCTCAAAAACCATAAACCATTATTTTGAAACCATCAATAATAATCACCCACCAGCGTAAATGCCCCCCAGTACCCGGGGTGCGGGTACCGTGTCTTTACATGCAGGGCCGCCTGTCGCAGGCAGTCCGCCTTGTCCTGGTTCATGTACCGGCGGTAAAATGTCTTGATCATGACCGCCGTGGAGACATCGCTCACCCGCCAGAGGCTGGAAATCACGGTATGGGTGCCCGCATAGAAGAATGACCGGTTCAGACCGACCACATCATCTCCGGCGCTGACTTTACCCAGACCGGTCTGGCAGGCGCTTAAAAAGACCATATCCGCGTTGATGTTTAATCCGAAAATTTCGCCTGCTTCCAAATTGCCATCGAAATCGGATTTTGTAAAGTTATTATCATCGGCCCGGGTATTGGCATCCGCCAGTTTGATGGCCGACATCAGCGGATTGACGGGATCAAATTCCCCGTGGGACGCAATATGGATAATGTCAAAATCCGATATATGATTGACCACCCAGGTTTCGGTTGCGCGTTCTCTGGTTAGAATCGTCACGTCCGGAAAATTCCACCGGATGGAACCGACTTCCTGCTCGGCAAACGGAAGATCCAGAATGGGATCACCCAGATCCGGATTGCCCACGGCCAGTACTTTGGGGCTCCCATAGGGGCGGGACACCCGGCGGCTTAAGGTGTATTCCAGCACCGCGGCACTGGGCACGTAAAACAACGCATATTGATCCAGCAGAAACGCGTCTTCATTTCGCAGGGTGGCAAAAGACAGGTAATGAAGCGCGCCATGCGGACTGATGCCCAGGGTCCGGACCCCTGTCAGGTGGGGTGTCAGCGGTGCCATTAATTGCGCATACAAATCCGCTGCATGTTTTTCATACGGTTCCAGGTTCTGGATAATCCGGCGAAATTCCAGAACCTTTTTTCCCAGGGCCTCGCGGTCTCCGGGAATCCTTATCAGCTTGAGCCGGTTGGCGGGTGTCTTGTCATCGGATCGCAAAATCCAGCAGAAAATTTCATTTTCCAGAAGATAATAGGACAGCAGGGCGGTTCCCGGCTCCAGATAGCTGATCAATTGCTGGATTTTTACCGGCGGCACCGACACCATGGATGCCAGCTGCGGGTTTTGCAGCTGAATGTCAATCATCACATTTTCAAGATCATATTCCAGATCCGTAACGGATTTTTCATAGGTTTGCCGTTCTGCCGGCGTGGTGGCATTGGCCAGCAATTTTTGCGCAGTTTCGATTTCCGATTTAATGATCTGCTGCTTTTTATACAGGGTTTGCTCTTCAGTAGATGAAAAACGGATATCCTGGCCGCCCAGCAGATCAATGAAATTTCTGGCCCGGGATCGTTCCGCTATCTCAAATGCCTGTGCGGGCCGGTCCTTGTCCGCCAGAAGCTGCACCAGGGTTTCGTAAACAGAGAGTTTGTTGGCGATGAAATTTTCTTTGAGCTGATTGACTTTAATGTCTGAACGGAGCTGCTCGATAATTTCAATGGATTCGCGCAAAAGTGTTTCAGCGGCATCCCGGTCGTTGTAAAAGGTAATCTGCACCCTGGCCAGGCCGAACAAAGACCGCCAAAGGGTTTCTTTGATCATCATGGATTCGGAAAGTGTCCGCGCGGTTTGATAGGCCTTTTCCGCTGCGGTAAAATCTTCCAGCGCAAACAGGGCGTCGCCTTTTCCGAGGATGGCTTTGGCCGCGTTAATCCGGTTTCCAATACCCGTTGAAATTTCATATGCCTGATCAAAGAGCGCTGCGGCATCTGCCGGCTGATCCAGTTTTAAAAAGGTCAGGCCTTTGTTCCGGAAATCATAGGCCAGCCCCCATTTGGAGCCGATGGCGGTGTCAATTTCAATGGCCTGGTCAAAGGTTTCAAGGGCTTTTTGATAATCGCCCCTGTCGCGATAAATCAGGCCCATGTTATTGAGCGTGGTGGCGATTTCATCTTCACGGATTCTCAGGTTTTTGGCGTCTGCCAGAGCATTTGTCAGCACAGTCAGGGCCTTGTCATAATCACCCAACGTCCACCAGATCAGGCCTTCGGTGTTTTGAGACAGCACCCGGATCAGGGAAAAATTCTCTTTTCCGGCAATCTCATAGCATTGGCGCTGGAACTTGAAAGCTTCTTCATATCGTCCCTGGAACCAGGCATTGTTGGCCTTTTCAATCAATATCTTTACATACAGCATCCGCTGGTCA
>JAABSL010000099.1 GCA_011390415.1 Desulfobacteraceae bacterium | reverse complement strand
CTTCTTTTATTTTTTCCGTATCCGATCGCTTTGAAATCTCATTTCTGATATCCGAATCAATGGCAAGGTATTCAAACAATGCCGTCCGGCCGGAAAACCCGGTATTCCGGCACTCGTCGCACCCCTGGCCGACAAAGAATTCAACGCCTTCGATATCATTGGCACTCAACCCCATGGCATTTAAATGCTTCTCATCCGGCGTCACCGCCTGCTTGCAGTTTGCACAGATGACCCGGACCAGTCGCTGGGCCAGAACACCCAGCAGCGTGGAACTCAGCAGAAACCCTTCGACGCCCATATCCAGCAGCCGGCTGATGGCGCCCACGGCATCGTTGGTATGCAGGGTTGAAAACAGCAGATGTCCGGTCAGTGCGGACTGTATGGCAATTTCAGCGGTTTCCTTGTCACGGATTTCGCCCACCAGGATAATATCCGGATCCTGGCGGACAATGGAGCGCAGCCCATTGGCAAATGACATGCCGATCTTGGGATTCACCTGAATCTGATTCACCCCTTTTAAATAATATTCCACCGGATCTTCCAGGGTAATGATTTTATTTTCCGGTGAATTAATCTTGGCCAGGGAAGTATACAGCGTGGAGGTTTTCCCGCTGCCGGTAGGGCCGGTGACCAGGATCATGCCATACGGCTGGCGGATCAGTTTCATGTATTCGGTCAGCAAATGCTGGGGAAATCCGATCTTTTCAAGATCCAGAATCAGCATCTCACGGTCCAGCACCCGCATGACCAGACTTTCGCCAAAAAGGGTGGGAATGGTTGAAACACGGAAATCAATATCCCGGCTGGCAATTTTCAGTTTGATCCGCCCGTCCTGGGGAAGACGGCGCTCGGCAATATCCAGATCCGCCATAATTTTGATCCGTGACAGGATGGCCGCCTGAAGCCGTTTCGGCGGCGACTCGATTTCATGCAGCACTCCATCCACCCGGAACCGGACTTTAAACTGATCTTCAAACGGTTCAAAATGGATATCACTGGCCCGGAATTCAAGGGCTTTTAAAATGAGCCGGTTGACCAGACGAATAATCGGCGCCTCCGACGCCAGATCCCGGAGCTGGTCCACATCCTCCTTGCCGGTGTCCGTTATCTCAAAAATATCCCGGCCGGCCTCTTCTATGATCATTTCCAGAGACTGGGTACCGGCACCGTACAATCGCTCAACTGCATCGACAACATCCGCTTCAGTGCCGGCAACCACTTCCACATCCAGACCGACCCCCTGTTTCAATGCATCAATCGTCCAGAAATCGGCCGGATCGGCCATGGCAATCTGCAGGGTGTGTTCATTCACGGACAGGGGAACAAATTTTGACTGCTTCATGAATTTGGCGGACAGCTTTTCCAGCACCACCGGTTCTGCCGGATATTCACTTGAAGATAGGGTTTTCATTAAAATCCTGTTTTAATTGATTTTACGTTTTAATCGACCGAAATACCATTAATTTTTACGTCGCACATTCAATTTATGCAAAATACACGCCATTGTTATCAACACACGTCCTCTTAATACCGTATGGCAAAAACACAAATGATTTTCAACGGCCTTTCTTAAATCAGGACAGTCTAATATTTCCGTATTAAAGAGACAATATCTTTATTTCCTTTTCCCTTGACTCTTCTTCGCTATTAAACTTATATTTTTGGTATAAACAAACATGACCTGATATTTTGGCCAGACCGTGCGGCCGCATTGGATGCCCGTGCGGCCGGGCACCATCAGAATACGGACATATATTTTCATCCGTTTTTTTCTGCCGGGAACCGACATATGACTCATAGAGATCAGCCATTTACTAAAGTTGCCAATATTGACAATCTTATCGAGATGCAGCTGCTCACATCCATACTCAGGGAACAGGATATCCCGCATCAGGTTATTTCCCACCATGACACGGCATATGACGGCCTTTTTCAGATGCAGAAAGGCTGGGGCGATATCAAAGCCCCGGGCCATCATCATGCGGCCATCCAAAAAATCATTGACCAGATCAGAGATGAGACAAGCAAAGAAAAAAACACGTGATGCCGACATAAAACCGTTATTATTTTGTTTAAAACTGTTAAAAAGAGGTGCCCAATGACGGAAACAAAAAAAAACAAATCTTTTGACAAAGCGCTTGAAATCGGCAGACCGCCCAACATTGTATCCCTTTTTCCCAATTCCAGAGCCCTGCTTGTCAGTGGTAAATTCATTGACCGGGCCATGCTGGCCAAGGGCAACGCCATTTCAATAGCGGCCAACGGCAGGAACCTGTTTGTGATCCAGGGGGCGTTAAAAGCGGCCCAGCGGGCCAATTCCGCCATCATCATTGAAATTGCAAAATCCGAAGGCGGCACCAATGCCTACTGTGCGGTTAATTACTGGAACATCGCCCGCCTGGTGGACGACCTGTGCAACCAGTTCGGCATTACCGTGCCGGTGGCCGTTCATGCAGATCATTACGGCATTAAA
This sequence comes from Desulfobacteraceae bacterium, assembly GCA_011390415.1. Taxonomy (GTDB): domain Bacteria; phylum Desulfobacterota; class Desulfobacteria; order Desulfobacterales; family Desulfosalsimonadaceae; genus SURF-3. The sequence continues at coordinate 26,918 of JAABSL010000099.1, read as the reverse complement.
AAGCCCGAGGATGTGGAAACGGCAAAAACCGAAATTCCTTCCATGTTCGACGCCGGCATGACCTCCATTGCCATTGATGCGTCGCACCTGCCGGACAAAGAAAACTTAGAAGCCAGCATTGAACTCAATCCGTATGTCCCGAAATGGGCGGGTTATGAAACAGAAGTGGGCGAGATAAAAGGCAAACAAGGCCTTTCCACGGTTGAAGAAGCCCTGTTTCTGATTCAGGGGCTCAATGCCCATGATATATTTCCGGACTGGATCGCCTTAAACAACGGCACCACCCACGGCATTGAAGCGGCGGCTGAAGGCATCCAGATCGACTTGACCGCAAAAATTCATGACGCCCTGAAACCGTATAACGTATCCGGCGCCCAGCACGGCACGTCCGGCAACAGCTCGGAACGGCTGCGCAAGATTGCCGCAACCACCCGGACCACCAAGGCGAATGTGGCCACCGGGCTTCAGATGATCTCCTGGGGACTCACGGTCAACGACTATGGGAATGCCCAGCTGGACGAAAACGGCAATTTCATCAAGCTTGAAAATGAAGGGGTGACCGAAACCGTATGGAAAAAAATGACCGCCTATGCCGATGCCCACAATCTGAAAAAAGGGGATTACAAAAAACTCAATCTGCCCTTTGAAAATCTGCTGTTATCCCAGCCTGCGGACATCAGAAAAAGAATGGCAAAGCGGGTGGAAGACTTTGTCTACAACATGCTGACCACTGTTTTTAACAGCCAGGATACGGCAGACTATGCCATTGACGCCATCATCAACGCCGGTTCCCATGATCCCGGCCCCAAAGCAGAACGCATTGAAATCCCGGATGAGTGGACGCCAGACAAAATCGCCGCCAAAGCGGCGGGCATTGTCAGTGACAAGGGACCCGAGGGCGATTTTGAAGACTGATGGTGTTGTCGGAGGCCTCATCTTGCTGCATTTACGGATTGATCTGAATTAATGAAAATAAAAGAATACTGCCATTTCTGCGGGGACCGGTTGTCGGAAAAGTTTTACGAAGGACGGCTGCGCCGGTTTTGCCATCGCTGCGCAGCCCCCATTTATGAAAATCCGGTGCCGGCCACCTGCCTGGTTACAATTGATGACCAGGAACGGCTGCTGCTGGTAAAACGCAGTGTGGATCCCAAAAAAGGCTGGTGGTGCCTTCCCGGCGGATTTATGGAACTTCAGGAGACCCCGGAAGAATGCGGGTTGCGGGAACTGGCGGAGGAAACCGGTCTGACCGGAAAAATCGATATGCTGCTGGGTGTCACCAGCAATCACAGCACCAGCTATGACACGGTCATGATGACCGGCTTTCTCGTCCGGTCATACAAAGGCGTTCTCTATGCCGGAGATGATGCAGACGAAGCCCGCTGGTTTAACTGCGACGATCTGCCGGAGATTGCTTTCGACAGTCATAAAAAATTCATAAAACTGTATTATTGCGCCTATGCGAATACCGACCCATCAGATTCATAATGTGCTCAACGCTTATGCCAGGCGCCTGAAGGAAAAACATGACGCGGCAAACGGCCTTATTGCGGACAACGCAGACGATTCAATCCATGCGTATTCCGTGGAAGAAAAACGGCGGTTGATCATCAATAAAATTTCATCCGATATTATCCAGCGCATCGCCCGATCCGGCCCCAGTCAGCGAATCGTAACGCCGGGCCAGGACCCGTCGGAAAATAATCCCGAAACAGAAGAGATCCGGTATCATATTCTGACAAAAAACGGGGGAAAGATCTCCGCAAAAATAGAAATTCAGGATTCCGATTTTTTAATCCGGCAGCTGGAAGAAATCGCCCGGAATTCATCGGAAAAATAAAAGGGTATTCGTCATTTATTCCGGCGTGCCCCATTCATGCACTTAACACCTCTTTTTCCAGTCTTTCTGAAAGTTTTTCTTCGGCAACAATCAGGTCAAAATGCGTTTGCAAATTCATCCAGCTCTGTGCGTCAGTTTTAAAAAATCGGGCAAGCCGTAATGCCGTATCCGCAGTAATCGACCGTTTGCCGGCAACAATCTCCCCGATACGTCCCTGGGATACCCCGATTGACTTTGCAAGACGGTATTGCGTGATATCCATGGGCCGCAAAAAATCCTCAAGAAGAATTTCTCCCGGATGGACCGGCGGCATATCTCGTTTCATAAAAACTCCTCCATTCTTAAAATTTAATGATAATCTACAATTTCGACATTGAGTGCATTGCTTTCATGCCAATTGAAACAAATCCGCCATTGGTCGTTAATACGGATACTCCATTGGTCTTTTCGGTCTCCGCTGAGTTTTTCAAGTCGATTTGCCGGAGGCACCCGAAGAAATTCAAGCGTTGCCGCACCGTGGATTTGAGTGAGCTTGCGGAGAGCCGTTCGCTGGATATCTTTTGGAAGTTTGGTGGAGAAACAACCTTCAAATATCTTTTCCGTTTCTTTGCACCCAAACGTTTTAATCATAATTAAACACTAACGTCTCTCAACAGTAATGTCAAGCGTTACTAAAAAAGAGACCGTCGAATGTCGAACCCCGGAAGTAAAAGAGAAAGAAAATACAACAGAATTTGATATTCTCGGTTCGATATTCTGCGGTTCTTTTTTTTATCCATCATTCGATGTTGGATGTTCGATGTTCATCTCTTCAGCGCCTACCAGGTCGACCGGACCTTGACCCCCTGTTCCGCCAGGTATGTTTTGATTTCCGGAATTGTGTACGTACCGTAATGCACCATGGATGCGATCAGCGCCGCATCTGCTTTGCCCGTGGTCAGGACATCGCTTAAATGAACCGGATGCCCGGCTCCGCCGGAAGCGATCACCGGAATATCCACGCGGGTGGAAATCAATTCCGTCAACGTCAGTTCATACCCGTTTTTGGTGCCGTCCGCATCAATGGAATTCAGGCAGATTTCACCGGCGCCCAGTTCCTGCCCTTTGAGCGCCCAGTCCAGGGCATCCATTCCCATATATTTTCTGCCGCCGTTGATAACAATTTCATACCCGGACGGGATCTGTCCGCTTTTTTCCACCTGCTTGACATCCATGCCCAGAACAATGCACTGACTGCCGAAGGCGGCCGCCCCCCGGGAAATAATGTCCGGGTTTTTCACGGCCGCGGAGTTGACACTGACTTTTTCAGCACCGGCCAGCAGCACTTCGCGCATGTCCTCAAGGGTGCGAATCCCGCCGCCCACGGAAAACGGAATAAAAATGGTTGCCGCCACCCGCCGCACCACGTCAATCATGATGCCCCGTTTTTCATGAGACGCCGTGATGTCATAGAATACGATTTCATCCGCCCCGGCCTCGTAATACATCCGCGCCATTTCAACCGGATCACCGATATCGACATTATTCTTGAATTTAATGCCTTTGGTGGTTCGCCCTTCATGAACATCCAGGCAGGGTATAATGCGTTTGCTTAACATGGTTCCCACCTGCTGAAATTTTTTAACAGGGTTAGACCGGGCTCACCGCTTTTTTCCGGATGAAACTGGGTGGCCACCAGGTTTTTCATGCCGATAACAGACGGAAATTCAATGCCGTACGCCGTTGTGGCCAGCACCTGTGCCGAATCATCCGGCAACGGATAATACCCGTGCACAAAATAAAATTCATCCGTTTCTTTTATACCGGCAAATACCGGATGATCGGTTTTTAACGTCATCCGGTTCCATCCCATATGCGGTATTTTAAGCCCTTTGATCCCGTGGTCGGCAAAACTTTCGGAAAACGCCGCCACCGTTCCCTCGATGATCCCGAGACACGGGGTCTGGTTCTCCCGACTTTGCCTTAAAATAATCTGCGTGCCCAGGCAGATCCCCAGCACCGGCTTGCCGCTTAGAACGGCTTGCCGGATCACCTGATCAAGCCCTGAGCGAATCAGGCTTTTCATGGCAGATCCGGCCGCCCCGACCCCCGGAAATATAATCCGTTGCGCCGAGGCAATTAATTCAGCGTCGTTGGTAACGGTATTTTCAACATTAATATAGGACAATGCCCGGGATACGCTGGTTAAATTCCCGGCATCATAATCAATTACTGCAATCATCTGCTTGCCTCAGAAAAAGGATACGCTTTAAAAATCCCAATAAAATGAACAAAAAAACCGAATACGCATAGTTGCAACCGATTGTCAATTCATAAACGCCGGACTATGTTTGCCGGGTCCAGTCTTTTTTCAAATCAAATAATTTTTTCTGATACGACGCCCGGACCTCTTCAGGCACCACGCTGATAATGCCTCTGGCAATCATATTCAGCTGCGGCGCCAGTTTCGACTCACTGACAACGGCAGCCCCTCCGGCCGGCAGAAACGTAATTAAAACAACGTAGGCAAAAGAAACAATTAATGCTGCTTTTAATGCACCGAAAACACCGCCGAAAATCCGGTCCACCACTCCCAGCAGAACCAGTTTGACAACAAACCGGATCAGCATCCCGGTCAGCACAATAATTAAAAATACGCTGCAAAAAAGAAAGATAAAACTGGCGATCTTCACATATGCCGGTTCGGCAATCCATTTTGAAAACAGCGGGGCCATGGCGCCATGATAGGAATAGGCCACATAAAATCCGGCCACCAGACCGACAATGGAGGCGACCTCCTTGATTAATCCCCGAAAAATACCCCGGATGATGCAATATCCGACAACAACAATAATCGCCATATCAAACGGATTCATGGCTCTCCCTTCAGCCTGCTGTAATCAATGTTAATTTAGGAACCAAACACTCCATGCCATGAGCCCAAAAAAATTGAAAGAAATTGTCATTCAGCCTTCAAATAAAGGGCGATATTGAAACAAATTTCAACTGTATCAGCAAGTTACACTACTCAAACGGCCCATGCGCGTCAAGAAATTTCTTGTTTTTTCATTATTTGCCATTGTAAATTAGCGCATCCGATTTCATAACATATTTATAACCTGTTAAACTGAGAACCCGTTTGGATGAATAATTATCAGGAAAATGCCAGCGAAGAACTGACCTTTGCCGATGCCCATGTGGCCAATGAGCTATACGGGGTGCATAACTGCAACCTCAAACGCGTTGCCGAGGCCACCGGCGCAAATATCGCCGCCCGGGGCAATACGGTTTTCCTTAAAGGCGACACCATTGCCACGGAACTGGCCCGGAATATTCTCAGCCAGCTTTACGGGCTGATCAAAGACGGTTATCCGGTTTATGCCAAAGATGTTGAATACGCCACCAACGTGCTGAGCCGGGACAGCGGCGTGAACCTGAAAAATATTTTTATGGATACGGTATACGTTACTTCCAAAAAAAGCACCATCACGCCCAAAAATCCCAATCAAAAAGAATATATTGATGCGATGCGCCATTTTGACATTTCATTCGGCATCGGACCGGCCGGCACCGGCAAAACATATCTGGCAATGGCCATGGCAGTGGCGGCTCTGGCAAAAAAAAAGGTCAGCCGCATTATTCTGACCCGGCCGGCGGTGGAAGCCGGCGAAGCCCTCGGGTTTCTGCCCGGCGATCTTGCGGAAAAGGTCAACCCCTACTTAAGACCCCTCTATGATGCCCTTCACGATATGATGAGTTTTGAAAAAGCATCCAATTTGATACAGCAGGATATGATTGAAGTCGCTCCCCTGGCTTTTATGCGGGGCCGGACATTAAACGATTCGTTTATCATCTTAGATGAAGCGCAGAATTCCACGACTGAACAGATGAAGATGTTTCTCACCCGCATCGGTTTTAATTCCAAAGCAGTGGTCACAGGAGATATCACCCAGAGCGATCTTCCCAGCAACCGGCCATCCGGGCTTATCGAAGCAAAAAAGCTGCTCTATGGTATTGACGGCATAAAATTTGTCTTTTTTACCCGGCACGATGTGGTCCGGCACCGACTTGTCCAGAAAATCATCAATGCATATGAAAAGCATGAAGCCCAAAAAAACAGTCCGGCAGTTACGTAACCCGAAGGATTGCATAAACCATAAGCAGCTGATAGTCTTTTCAGTGGCGCATTTCAAATGCTGTAAAAATTATTTTTAACTTCAATTTCAGATTTTATGTAATTAAACAATCAAACTGATGATGCTTATTCTATTCTTATGAATACGAAACCCAGTGATATTTCGTTAAAAAAAAGATTTTCCGCCAATTTCTGGATTTTATCCGGCATCCTCTTTTCGGTCACACTTCTGTCAACCCTGATTTTGTCTCCGACGCTGGTGGTAATGAACGCCTCTTATCAGTTAGGCGACATTGCCGATAAGAACATCAAAGCCGCGTCGGATTTTTTCATCGAAGATAAAACCGCCACAGCTCAGCAACGGGAGATTGCCCGAAACACCGTTTTAACTGTTTATGATTATGACAAATCGTTATCAGACACCCTGAAAAGGCAAATCCATGGGGCATTTGCCCTGCCCCGGTCTGTTTTCGAGTCTTCGGCCAATGAAAAAAACCCGGCTGATCTTCACAGTCAGATCATCAAACTAAAACCGGAATTTGAAAAAACAATCGGCATTTCCGTGAATACCGGCGCGTACAGTATTCTGGAAAACGAAAAATTTTCCAAAAACATATCCGATCTGATTACCAATATATTGTCTAAAATTATGAGCAACGGGGTGGTGGCCAATAAAGACCTGCTGCTTCGGGAAAACGACAAAGGCATTGCCTTAAAAACCATCGGCACCGACTCTGAAATGGTCGTCCGGAATTTAAAGCAGTTTTACGGGCTGGATCAGGCCAAAACAATGGTGCGAATCGTCGGGGAACCAATCTTAAAAAACATTGATTATACCCTTGTGAACCTGATTGTCGATTTTACCCAGCGGCTCATACAACCCAACATTACCCTCAACCGGAGCGAAACTGAAAAAAGAAGAAAGAATGCAGAAGAAGTTATAAATTCAACACTTTATAAAATTCAGCGAGGGGAAATGATTGTCCGGGAAGGCGAACGGATCACCCCTTTGCATCTGATAAAACTGGCTGCCCTAAAAGAACGGGCCGGGAAAAAACAGGCCATTGAAAAAGGCATCGGCACCGCGCTGATCATTTTTGCCCTGCTCACCATCACCTACCTGATTCACCTGAAGTACCAGCGCAAAATACTGCATTACCAGAATAAAAATCTTTTTTTTATCGGCAGCATTGTTATTCTTTTTCTGCTTATTTTGCAATTTGTCACTTCCCTGGCCCAGTCTCTGGCCCCGGGCACGGCGTTTAACATATCACCGGAATCCATATATTTCAGCATTCCCCTGGCTGCCGGTCCCATGACCATCTGCCAGTTTCTCGGGTTTAATATCGCATTTCCGTTTGCCATTGTCCTGTCCCTGATTGCCGCCATTATTTTTGAAAACAGCTATGAATTTTGCCTGTTTTTCCTTCTCAACGGCATCATGGGCGCCTACTGGGTCCAGAATTGCAAGGAACGCAAAGGGTTTATCCAGGCCGGGGTGAAAGTCGGGCTTTTAAATATCGTGCTGGCCACCATCGTTGATATTTACCTGATCGACTTTGCCGGATTTAAGCTGCTGTGGGACTGGACCTTTGCATTTTCCGGAGGCCTCATTGCCGGCATCATCACCGCCGGGCTCACGCCGCTGATGGAACTGTCCTTTGGCTATACAACAGACAGCAGTCTGCATGAACTGGCCAATCTGGATCAGCCCCTGCTCCGTCGTCTGATGCTCGAAGCCCCGGGGACTTATCACCATTCCGTGATTGTCGGTTCCCTGGCCGAATCCGCGGCTTCGGAAATTGACGCCAACCCCCTGCTGGCCAAAGTCTGCGGATATTATCATGATATCGGCAAACTGAAAAACCCGCTCTATTTTATTGAAAACCAGAAAAACGGCAAAAATATTCACAATAAACTGGCACCGTCCATGTCCTGCCTGATTCTGACATCCCATGTCAAAAACGGCATTGAACTGGCCCGGGAAAAGAAACTGGGTCAGGATATTTTAGACGCCATCGGTCAGCATCACGGTACGAACCTGATCAGCTTTTTCTACAATAAAGCCAAACAGCTGGCAAAAGAGAATCAGGTGGTCAATATTGACAATTTCAGATATCCGGGTCCCAAACCCCAGACCCGGGAAACCGCTTTGGTGATGCTGGCCGATGTGGTGGAAGCGGCCTCCCGGACCCTTGAACAGCCCACACCGGCAAGAATTCAGGGACTGGTGCAGCAGCTTTTCAACAAGCTGTTTTCAGACAACCAGCTGGATGAATGCCCGCTGACACTCAAGGATCTTCACAGCATCGCCCGAAGTTTTAATAAAATATTAAACGGAATTTATCATCACCGCATTGAATATCCCGATAAACTCATGGCAGGAGAGTCAAAGGAAAAAAATGGGCATACTGATCGACAACCGACAGAACCGCCATCGGATATCGACACAGCGGATACGGATGACGGCCCAAGCACTCTTAGACGCCTTGGGCAGTCCTGACAGCGAACTTTCCCTTGTGTTCACCGATGACGCGGAGATTGCCGGACTAAACGAACAATACCGCCACCGCCAGGGACCCACCAACGTGCTGGCCTTTCCCATGCAGGAAGGCGATTTTTCGGACATCACCCCGGAACTGCTCGGAGATGTGGTCATCTCCGTTGAAACGGCCGCACAAGAAGGCGCATCTTTAGGATTGACATTGAATCAGCGCCTTGATTTTCTTCTGATACACGGTATACTCCATTTGTTCGGGTATGACCATGAAACCGGCGAAGCGGAAGAAATGGAAATGGACCGGAAAACCGAGCAATTATACGAAATCATCAAAGCCAAAAAGGAATAATAAAATGGCCGGACTGGCAGTCAACGTAGATCATATCGCCACCCTGCGGCAGGCACGGGGAATAAATTATCCGGACCCGGTAGCCGCGGCCGTTCTGGCGGAACTGGCCGGGGCCGACGGCATTGTGGTGCACCTCCGGGAGGACCGCCGGCATATCCAGGATCGCGATGTCTATCTGCTGCGAAAAACCGTTTTGTCAAAACTGATTCTTGAAATGGCTGCCACCGATGAAATGATCAGCATTGCCCGGGATGTAAAACCGGACCTGGTGACCCTGGTGCCGGAAAAAAGAGAAGAACTGACCACCGAAGGGGGGCTCGATGTCATCTCCCATACCGCCGCCCTTGAAAAGGCGGTGGCAGCGCTTCATGAACACCGGATACCGGTCAGCCTCTTTATCGACCCGGACAAGAACCAGATTGAAAAAGCCGGGCAGATCGATGCGGACATGATTGAGATCCACACCGGCACCTATTGCGAGGCCGTCAGTCCGGCCGAAAAAGATGCGGCCTTTGCCGCCATCATCGAAGCGGCAAAAAAAGCCGCTCAGCTGAATCTGGGGGTCAACGCCGGACATGGGCTGTGCTACAATTCCATTAAGCGATTTAAAGGCTTAACTGAAATTGATGAATTTTCCATCGGCCACAGCATCATCGCCCGTGCCGCCATGGTAGGAATGCAGCAGGCAGTGAAGGACATGTTAAAATTAGTTCAAGAGTTATAGAAGGGCTGAACGTTGAACATCCAACGTTCACCATCGAACGTCGAATAAGGAAAACCACCTGTTTTTATAAGCTATAAATGGATGGAGCAAAGCGACTTCACTATTCGATGTTCCACGTTGGACGTTCAATGTTCGGGTCGGCTTTGAGCATAGTTTCGGCTACCGCCATCGTAGGGGCGTATGGAATACGCCCTTTTGCGGTTGAACCGGGATGGGCGAATGCCATTCGCCCCTACGGCCAAGCCCATCATTGGCCGAAACGATAATCAAGACCCAATTTTTCAACCGGATCCTTATCTGCATGTTCAACCTCAACGGTTATGAAATTATCCAGCAGCGAGCGCCGAAAAACAGCGTAAAAATATACGATGCCCGCCATATCCCGTCCGCCGGCAAGGTAAAAATCCATTTTTTGCCGATCCAAGAACCGTCCGGAGAGATTTTTGAAAATATTTACCAGTATTTTCTGCCGTTAAAAAAAATATTTTCCCGGCACCTCGCCCGGGTGTATGCCATTGAAAAAATATCCGACGCATCCGCATCCGGTATTGCCTTTATCATAGAATCCATTGAGAGCCAGCCGTTAAAAAACTACCTGCTTCAAAACGGCCCTTTGACGTTCGATGAATTTATACCGGTGGCTGTCCAGAGCGTCACCGCGATCAACGACCTTCATAAAGCCGGCCTTTCCCATAACGGGCTGACAAGCGCGGGCATCGCTTTTGATCCGGAGAAAAATCATATCTGCATCAATGATTTTGCCTTTGGAATGCATGCCGTGCTCTCGCCGATGGCGAGGAACCGCAGAAAAACGGATCCGATCATTATTGCCGATGAATACCTTCCCTACATCGCCCCCGAGCAAACCGGCCGGATGAACAGCCCGATCGATTACCGGACCGATTTTTATTCCCTGGGCATCATCTTCCATGAACTCCTCACCGGCACCCCGCCGTTTTCCGGCAGCGCCATGGCACTCATTCATGCCCATATGGCAAAGCAGCCGGAGATCCCGGAAAAAATCCGCAAAGAGATTGGCGACCCGCTGTCAGACATTATCCTGAAGCTGCTGTCAAAATCTCCGGATCAGCGGTACCAGAGCACGTTCGGCATCCGGTCGGATCTGCTCAGCAGCCGGGAACAGGCTGATGCCGGAGAACAGCTCACGGGATTTCAGCTGGCGAAGCATGATGTTTCCGAACAATTTCGTTTCCCGAATAAAATTTACGGACGGGAAATTGAAATCGCCATGTTAATTGACGAGTTCAACCGGGTAAAGGAAAACAATACCGGCATATCCCTGATCACCGGCTATTCCGGCATCGGAAAATCGCGGATTGCTGAAGAAATGTCTGCCTATGTGGTTAAAAAGGGCGGTTATTTCATATCCGGGCAATGCGAGCAGCTTCAGCAGAACATTCCCTACAGCGGCCTTATTCCGGCTTTCGCTGACATCATCCGGCAAATTCTGACGGAACCGGTGGACCGGATTGATACCTGGCGCAGCAAACTGTCGACCGCCCTGGGATCAAACGCGTCGGTCATTGTGGATGTGCTTCCGGAACTGGAATTCATTATCGGCAAACAGCCCCCGGTATCGGATCTTTCACCTAAAGATGCCCAAAGCCGGTTTCATATGGTTTTTGAAAAATTTCTCCTGGTGCTTGCCGCAAAAGCCCATCCCCTGACACTTTTTATCGACAACATGCAGTGGGCGGATACCGCCACCCTGAAGCTGACGGAATCTTTATTCATCGGATCGGAAATCCGAAATTTTTATTTCATCGGCGCCTATCGCAGCAATGAAATCAGCAAAACCCATCCTTTATTTGATTCCATTGCGGCGATCAAAAACAAAGGCGTGCCGGTTCAAACCATCTCCGTAAAGCCGATCAGCGAGTCTGATTTGTGCCATTTGCTTTCAGACGCCTTCCAGACGGACATGAATAACGTTCAGCTGCTGGCACAGATCATTTTCGATAAGACCCGGGGCAATCCGTTTTTTGTCCGACAATTTATTGAGTCCATAAACCGGGAGGGCTTTTTTTCATATGATTATGAAAACGGCCGCTGGCAATGGGATATCGAACAGATCACCGCCCAGAGCATTACGGAGAATGTCGTTGAATTTATGACAGCCCGGGTTTTACGCCTGGGTGAGACGTCATACCGGATGCTTCAGCTGGCGTCCTGCATCGGCGATTCTTTTTCATTGTCAATGCTGTCGATGGCTGCCGGCAAAACGGCCGCAGAAATTGTAGCCAGTTTGCAGGAGGCCGTCGCCCACGGCCTGATTACGCCAAAGGGCGATACCTGGCGGCACATGGACAGATCCTTAATTAAAATTCAGGGCCAAAAAAATCCGGATGCGCCCATATCAGCGGCAGATGACATTACCTTCGAATTTCTCCACGATGAGGTTCGGCAGGCGGTGTATGCCCGGGTGCCGCAACCCCTGAAACAGCAATTCCACCTTACCATCGGCAAGCTGATTTTTCAGCATACGGATAAAAAAAATCTGTCCAGCCGGATATTTTCCATTGTGCATCACTTTAATCAGGGAAAAGACCAGCTGGGCAAAAACGCTGATTTTCAGCAGCTTGCCCGGCTCAATCTGCTGGCCGGGAAAAGGGCGAAAGATGCCGCCGCATACCCGCAGGCTCACGCCTATTTAAAAAGAGCCGAAGATTTTTTACCCGACACCGCCTGGACAAAAGATTTTCACCTGACCTTTGACATCAAAAAGCACCGCATGGAATGTGAGTATCTGCTGCATCATTTTGAAAAAGCGGAACAATTGTTTCAACTGCTTCTGGAACGCGCCGGCTCCGACAAAGACCGGGCCGGGCTTTACAATCAGAAGATGATCATGCTGGCAAGTCTTGCCAAACATGAAGAGGCTTTAGAAATCGGGGCCGCCGGACTCCGGCTGCTCGGTGTCCGGTTTCCCGGAAAAGCGGGAAAACTGGATGTGCTGCAGAGCCTGCTGGCGTTAAAAATCCGGCTGCGGCATCATAAGATTGATGCCTTGATTGAACTGCCCGAAATTTCCGATTCCCGTCTTTTGCTGACCCTGGAAATGATGATGAACGTGAGCCTGTCCGCCTATTTCTGCCAGCCCTATCTGGCATCCTATCTGGCGCTGGATATCTTTAAGATGACCCTGAGACACGGCAACTCCGGTGTGTCGCCCTTTGCGTATGTTATCTACGGCGCGGCCCTGTGCGGCATCTTCAAGGATTATGCGGCCGGCGCAAGGTTCGGCGAACTGGCGCTGAAAGCAAAAAACAGATTCGGCGGCGCGCAAATGAATGCCAAGGTGTTATTGTACTTTAGTAACGGCATCATCATATGGCATCGCCCCATCGGCCAGGTCATCGAACTGAACCGGGAAGGACTGAAATCCGCCCGGGATACCGGGGATTTAAATTATACGATCTACCATATTCAGTCGTTGATATTTTCGATGTTCGCCGCTGGCAAGCCGTTGGATGAAATTGGGGAAGAATGCGACCGGTATTACGAATTTGTCGAAAAAGGCGGTGATATCGGCGCGTTAAACTATTTGATTTCCGTCAACCAGTTTATCAAATGCCTCAAAGGAGACACATCCCATATTCACAGCTTAGATGACGACCATTTTTCCGAATCCCAACATATCAAAAACATTGAAAGCGATGACATTAAGATCATCCTGTGCCGGCATCATCTGCTCAAATTACGTCTCCTATATATAATGGAAGATTATGAAGGGGCCCTGAAAGAAGCTAAAAAATGCGCCGCCCTGCACACCTATCATATCGGCACCATCATTATTCCGGAATATTACTTTTATCACTGCCTGGTGCTGGCAGCGCTTTATCCTTCCGTATCCACCTTAAAACAAAGCCTCTACCGCCGGCAAATGATCATCTTCTGCAATCGCTTAACCCGGCTATCTGTCCAATGCCCTGAAAATTTTGAAGATAAATATTTACTGACAGCGGCGGAACACGCCAGAATCATCGGCCAGGACCGCCGGGCCATTACTTTCTACCACCGGGCCATCCAATCCGCGAATGCTCACGGCTTTACGCAAAACCATGCCATGGCCAATGAAGCACTGGCAAAATTTTATATTTCAAAAGGATTTGATGACATTGCCAAGCCATTTATGGAGAAAGCCCGCCAGGGTTACCTTTACTGGGGAGCCAAAACCAAAGCCGGGCTTCTGGAAACCGATTTTTCAGCCCTGCTGACGCCGGAATCGGGAATAAGGCCCCTTGCCGACGACCGTCATCTGGATTATAACGCCATTGTCAGCGCCCTGCAAACGATCTCAACGGAAATCGTTTTAGAGGATCTGCTCAAGCGTCTGATGAAAATTGTACTGGAAAATGCCGGTGCCCGGAAAGTGCAGTTTCTCACCATTCAATCGGATCGAATATATCTGGAAGCGCAAAACCATATTGAACACCCGGAACCCGTTGTACATAAATCCCTGCCCGCGGACAACCGCCCGGATCTCTTTCATCCGGTGCTAAACTACGTCAAGCGGACCCGAACCTATATGGTCATCGATGACGCCGGCAGTGCGGGAGATTTTACCCGGCACCCCTATGTATTGCAGTTTTTGCCAAAATCCGTGTTATGCCTGCCGGTGATCCGGCATCGCCGGATGGTGGCTTTGCTGTATCTTGAAAACAACATTACACCGGCCGTGTTCACCTCCGAAAGAATTAAGGTTTTGAATTTGCTGGCTTCCCAGGCCGCCATTTCTTTAGAAAATGCCCGGCTCTATGAAAGCATGATTCAAAACGAAAAAGAATTGCGTGAAATTTCTGAAAAAAGAGAAGAAGACGCCCTGCGCTATCAGTCCCAGCTGCGGTCACTCTCTTCCGAACTATCTTTAACCGAGGAACGGGAACGCCGCAGAATTGCCAGCGATCTGCATGACCGCATCGGCCATGCCCTGGCCAACGCCTCGATGAAACTCCGGCAGGTCAAAGGTGCGGTTGCTGCAGAAAAAGCCTCCCGCTACATTGATGAAATTCATTCTCTGATCGACCAATCCATTGCCGACACCCAGACCCTGACCTTTGAATTGAGTCCGCCCATATTATATGATCTGGGACTGGAAGCTGCCCTGGACTGGCTGACCGAGCAGACCCAGAAACAGCATGAGGTTCAGGTTGAATTTATTGACGATTTTACCTATAAATCAATTGATGAAAGCCTGCGCATTCTCCTGTTCCAGGCCACGCGGGAACTGTTGCATAATGTTGTCAAGCATGCGCGGGCCACCCGGGTCCGCGTCTCCATATCCAAAGAAACAAAATCCGGAGAAGCGGAATTTGTCCGCATTTTTATTTCTGATAACGGCGTCGGGTTTGCAGCGACCCGAAACGAAAAAGATATTAAAAAAGGGGGCTTTGGTATTTTTTCAATCCAGGAACGGCTCAAGCACCAGGGCGGTCGGCTGGAAATAGAATCCGATCCGGAAACCGGATCTACGGTCACCATTATATCTCCCATGACGGCAAGGCAAACGGATCAAATGAACTGAGCCAAATTCCGGAAGCTGCCCGGGAGGGCATAAAGCCCTCCCCTACATAGGGTTTTAGCCCTTATCCGTAGGGGCGGGGTTTATCCCCGCCCGTTAAAATTACATCGGGTATTAACCATTATCCATCAAAATTAAACTTTCAGAACAGGAAACCAGGCATGGACATCAAAATTCTGCTGGCAGATGACCACAAAATCACCCGGGACGGCTTAAAATCCCTGCTGGAAAACCAGAACCATATGATCGTTATCGGTGAAGCGGAAAACGGACGTCAGGCCGTCCGCCTGGCGCTGGACCTTGCGCCGGACGTGATTGTAATGGATATCAACATGCCGGAATTAAACGGAATAGAGGCAACCCGCCAGATTATTTCCGAATTGCCGGGCACCAAAATTATCGCGCTTTCCATGTATTCCGATAAACGTTATGTGGTGGGGATGTTAAAGGCCGGCGTGTCCGGCTATCTGCTCAAAAACTGTGCCTTTGATGAACTGGTCTCCGCGATCTCCGCTGTGGTGGCCAACCAGAACTACATGAGCCAGAAAATCGCTGACACGGTAATGAAAGATTATGCCAGCATACTGGAAAGCAATGACAACTCTCCGGCTGCTTCGCTGACCGCCAGAGAAAGAGAAGTTTTGCAGTTAATTGCCGAAGGCCTCAAGACCAAGGATATTGCCGCCCGGATTCATGTCAGTGTTAAGACGGTTGAAACCCATCGTCAGCAGATTATGCGTAAATTAAATGCCCGAAGCGTTGCCGAACTCACCAAAATTGCCCTGCGCGAGGGGATTACCTCCCTGGATACATAGGAAGGTGGAAGGTGGAAGATAGAAGGTGGAAGGTGGAAGGTGGAAGGTGGAAGGTGGAAGGACGACGGCTGTTCGTTTGGAGTAAATCTTAAATTCCGGGAAATGGGCGTCCGCAAATTCCCGTCCCCCAAAAACAAAAACAGTTTCAGGGTTTTCGAAGCAAAATATCAGGGTTTCCCTTATTGACTTTTCTTTACGTTTACGTCAATGTATACGTAAACGTTGTTTACATTAAAAATTAATGGTTAATTTTAATATCCTTATTCATAACAACAAGCATAATTTTTTAATAAAATTTGAATTCAGGGGGAAAAATGAAAAAACGAACTCTCATCGGCCTGACACTCTTTTTAACTGCTATCTTTTTGCTCCCTGGAAATGTGCTTGCCGGTGGAAGTAGCCCTACCTGTGACACCAAATATCCCATCGTAATGGCCCACGGCATGGGCGCATCGGCTGAAATTCTCGGGATTGTGGATTACTGGTGGGGAATTCCCGAAGCACTGGAAGATGAAGGCGCCGACGTTTATGTCACATCCGTCAACGGCATGGACAGCACCCGTAATAAAGCTGAAGATTTCGCAAATCAGTTTATGTACATCAAAGCCATCTCAGGTGCTGATAAATTAAATATTATCGGCCATTCCCACGGCACCATTTACACCCGGGACGCCATCACCAATCTTGGCCTGGCCCCGTCTGTCGCCAGCCATACCAGTATTGCCGGTCCCCACAGAGGCAGTGCAGTGGCGGATGTCATTGTCGGCGTGGTTCCTGATTCTCTGGAATGGCTGGTCGGTGACACCATGGATTTCGTGTATGCCTTCGTCTTCGGCGATACGAATCCCAACAGCCTGGAAAACGGTTACGATGTGACCCGGCCTTACATGAACAATGTATTCAACCCCAACACACCGAATGTTTCCGGCATTTACTACCAGAGCTGGGCCGCCAAAGCCAAAACCTCCTGCCCGAGCGTTATCCTTCAAGCCACCTGGCTGGTGATGCTGGTAAAAGAAGGTGCCAATGACGGTCTGGTCAGTGTAAACAGTGCCAAATGGGGAAATTTCCGGGGCGTGGAAGATGCCGCCTGGTACAGTGTGGGCTGTGACCATTTGAATATTGTGGGTCAGCTGTTCGGCATTACCCCGGGGTTTGATGAAAATGAATTTTATATCGATATTGCCAGCGACCTGAAAGGCAGAGGACTCTAATATCTTCTTTTAAAAAAATTATCACTGTAAAAAAAGGGATGCCGTTTCGGCATCCCTTTTTTATTGCGCTTTCACTTTTCAACCAATCCTTTTTTCACCTCTGTATCCGGTTGAAAATTTACCGACAGGCATAAGCTGACCGTCCGACTCGTTAGTTTTCATTAACTCATTTACCTTCGTGAACTTTCCATCCACTCTTCACTTTTGCCCAAACATGGTTATCTTTTTCCTTAAAATGAGTTAAAGAATCATTGATTCTTTTTTTATTTTCAGTGTTGAAATTTTAATTTAATTGCTGATACATCTATTACGATTAAACCAATAATTAGGAGAAATGAAAAAATGCACTACGAAGGCAACATGATACGCCCGCCCAGCGAAGCAAACAGTATTCTGCTTCAGGCCACTGTGGGATGTTCCCATAATAAATGCACCTTTTGCGGCGCTTACAAAGGCGAACGATTTAAAATAAAATCCGATGACATCATTTTAGAAGATATCGCGTTTGCCGCTAAATACTGCAAAAATCAGGACCGGCTCTTTATCTGTGACGGTGACGCCCTCATCATTCCCCAAAAACGGCTGGTCATGATCTTAACCGAGATCAAAAAACAGCTGCCCTGGGTAAAACGCGTCGGCGTCTACGCGAACACCAAGGGCATTAAAATGAAAACCGACGAACAGCTAAAAGAGCTAAACGAACTGGGACTCGGCATCGCCTATATGGGCCTTGAAACCGGAGATGACATCACCTTGAAAAATATTTCCAAAGGGGCCACCTCCGGCACCATGATCGAAATGGGGCAAAAAATACGCAAAGCCGGGGTCAGGCTGTCCATAACCGTACTGCTGGGCATTGCCGGGCGGGAACGGTCACAAATCCATGCCCGGGCCACCGGTGACGTCCTGTCCGCCATTGATCCGGAATATGTGGGGGCGCTCAGCCTGATGCTGATTCCGGGCACGCCGCTGTTCGACGATTATGAATCCGGAAATTTTCCATTAATTGAACCCATTGAAATGCTGAAAGAAATCCGAACCATGATTGAGCACACCACATTGTCCAACGGACTGTTTCATGCCAATCATGCGTCCAACTACCTGCCCATCCGGGCAAAATTTCCGGAAGAAAAGGAAAAAACCCTTCGCCTGATCGATGAAGCCTTAGGCGGACGGGTGCAATTAAAACCGGAATTTTTAAGAGCGCTATAAATTATTTTAACCACAGAGCACACAGAGACCTCAGAGAGCCCAACAACGAAATCTTTCTCTGTGTCCTCTGTGATCTCAGTGGTTCATTTTTATTTTTCGAATTTCAAACAAGGAGAACATCCGAATGAATGACTGCCCAGCTGGTTTAGACATAGACACCCAATGCGTAAATACCATCCGCACCCTTTCCATGGATGCCATCCAGAAAGCCAACTCCGGCCATCCCGGCGCCCCCATGGGGCTGGCCCCGGCCGCATATGTTCTGTGGACCCGGTTTCTAAAACACAATCCCCAAAATCCGGACTGGGCCGACCGGGACCGGTTTGTCCTGTCCGGGGGCCATGCGTCAATGCTGCTGTACAGCCTGCTCTACCTGACCGGTTACGGCTTAACCCTGGATGATATTAAAAATTTCAGACAATGGGGCAGTAAAACGCCGGGGCACCCGGAATTCGGTCACACCACCGGTGTTGAAACCACCACCGGTCCGCTGGGCCAGGGATTTACCAATGCCGTGGGAATGGCCATTGCCGAGCGTCATCTGGCCGCCCTGTTCAACCGGCCCGGCCATGAGATTGTCAGTCACAACACGTTTGTCATCTGCGGCGACGGGGATATGATGGAGGGCATCACCTCCGAAGCCGCCTCCCTTGCCGGGCATCTGGGGCTTTCAAAATTAATCTGTCTTTATGACGACAACCGCATTTCCATTGAAGGCAAGACCGACATCACCTTTACCGAAGATGTGACCATGCGGTTTGCGGCATACAACTGGCAGGTGATCACGGTTAAAGACGGAAACGATCTGGAGGAAATCGGCAACGCCGTTGAGGCGGCAATCAAAGAAACCGGCAAGCCCTCTCTAATCCGCCTCCGGACCCATATTGCCTTCGGCAGCCCCAACAAACAGGATACCGCGGATGCCCATGGCGCCCCCCTGGGAGAAGAAGAAATCAGACTGACCAAACAATGCCTGGGCTGCGGGCCGGATGAACAGTTCTGCGTACCGGAAAAAGTGCTGGCGCATTACCAGGCATCCACACAAAAAGGCGCTGAATCCGAAAAACAATGGAAAGACCTGTTTGAAACCTATGTCAATCAATTCCCGGAACTGGCGGCCCAATGGAATGCGATGATGTCCGGCGCTTATGAAACCGATTGGGCAGCAGCGCTTCCGGATTTTGCAGACAGCAGCGGCCCCATCGCCACCCGCGGCGCCTCCGGTACGGTTTTAAATGCAGCCGCAGACAAACTTCCGTCGCTGATCGGTGGGTCTGCGGATCTTGCGCCATCCAATAAAACCATCATCAACAGCGCATCTGATTTCCAGAAAGACAATTACAGCGGCCGTAATATCCGTTTCGGCGTCCGGGAACATGCCATGGGCGGGATCTTAAACGGGATGTCCCTGCACAAAGGGCTGCGGCCCTTTGGCGGCACATTTCTGGTGTTTGCCGACTATATGCGGCCCGCCATCCGCCTGGCCGCCCTGATGAATCAGCCGGTTATTTATGTATTTACCCATGACAGCGTGGCCGTGGGTGAAGACGGGCCCACCCATCAGCCGGTGGAACACCTGACATCCCTGCGGATGATTCCCAACCTGACCGTCATCCGTCCGGCGGATGCCACGGAAACCGCGGCGGCCTGGCAATATGCCATTGAATCCACGGATGCACCCACCGCCCTGATTTTAAGCCGCCAGAAACTTGCCGTAATTGACCGAAGCCAGTACCCCGCATCCGGTCTGCTGAAAAACGGGGCCTATGTGCTGGCTGATTCGGACCGCACACCGGAAGTCATTCTCATTGCATCCGGTTCCGAGGTCGGCATCAGCCTGGAAGCCTTTGCAACACTATCAGAAAAAGGAGTGGCGGCCCGGGTGGTGAGCATGCCCAGCTGGGAGCTGTTTGATAAAATGCCGGCAGATTATAAAAACAGCGTCCTGCCGCCGGATGTCAAGGCCCGGGTGGCGGTGGAAGCCGGAATCCCCATGGGTTGGGAAAAATATACCGGTGACAGGGGCGCAATCATCGGCATCTCCACGTTCGGTGCATCCGCTCCGGGCGACACCGTGCTGAAAAATTTTGGTTTCACCGCGGACAATATTGTGGAAACGGCATTGAAGCTTCTATGATTTAACCAGACGCTTCAGCCTTGCCAGTTCCTCCCAGTCAAATCCGGACTGCCGGCAGGGCATAATCGCATTATTGGTAAATATCGGATCTGATGCCAGATCATACCGGGAGGCGGCAACCGCCGCCTCCCACATATCCGTATGGGGAATGGGCGTATAGTACGCCAGAATCGGTGTGATGCCGCAGGACTTGACAAGTTCAATGGACCGCTCCACGGTTTCTATCTTCTGGCCGGGCAGTCCCACCAGCAGATAGGCCCCGACCTGTTCTTTCCGGAATCCGGCAGCCAAAAGATTGGCCACTGCGCCAACAAATTCTGTTTCTTTGACCTTTTGGTCCATTTCTCTTTGATCAAAGTCGACGGTTTCAAGACCCAGGCGCAGGGTTTTAAAACCGGCAGCCACCATCAGTTCCGCTATTTCAGGTGTTATGGCCCGGATATGCACCGCATTGGGCGTGTGAAAATTCAAATGCCGGCCGGTGGCAATAATCTGTTTCAACATCGGTTTTGCGTGTTTTTCCGGATTTACCAGCAAGGCATCGTCATAAAAGGCAAAATCGGTTGCGCCGCAATATTCCTGCCAGTGAAGGATCTCTTCCACCACCCGCTCCGGCGTCATGGTCATCCGTTTGGGCTGTAAAATATTTGATGCGCAGTAGGTGCAGGAAAACGGGCATCCTTTGGATGTCAGCAGCGGAATATACGTAATTTTCCGCTGAAGATCAAATGCCGGATACGGATAGGAATTGAGATTGTCCGGATCAAACTTCAGCAACGTCTGACAACCGGTTACTTTCTCTATGATCTCAAAAACCCGGGTCTCTCCGGGACCGCTCAGCACATAATCCGCACCGGAATGCAAAACTGCATGGTCGTGACACAGGGTCGCATAAATCCCGCCCAGTACAACCGGTACCTTTGGATAAATGGTGCGAACCGCCCGGATGGTTTCAAAAAGCCCGGGATACCAGTAGGTCATGAGACAAGTCACCATCACCATGTCCGGTTTGGGCAAATCCGTTACATCCTGCGCAAACCATTCCGGCGAAATGCCATACCGGGAATAATTTCTTTCAACGGAATTCAGGCCTGCGGGTTTTGGGATTGATGTTTTAACATAGGGGCCCCGGCCGTTTCGGGCTGCTGGATTAAAGACTTCACCCGCTTCGGGATGAAACCGGTCCTGGCAGTCAACATAGGAGACCGGAAAGCCATGGTGCCGCAGAATGGATGCCAATGACAGCAGGCCCAGGGGTTTGGCCCAGAAATCATAGGCGGCAAAATCATGAATCCATGGATTTATCAGCAGGATATGGGGTTTTGAAGATGTCACTTATTTTGTACCGGATACGTCAATCCATCGGTCGGAGCCGTCAAAAATCCGTATCATCGTCAAAATACTGCATGGATGTTTTCTTGAGTTCTTTGCGGGAAAAAAGAATTTCATATGCATTCACCGCGGCTTTTTCGGAAATATCCGCCGCAATTTCACGGCACGCGGATTCGTCCGTGGCATGAACCATGGTATACAGATTATAGGGCCAGTCTTTTGCCGGATTTCTCCGGTAGCAATGGGAAACCTGATCAAACGAGGCCATCAATTGTCCTACTGCCTCCACCCGGTCCTCATCCACACGCCATGCCACCATGGCATTGGCATTAAACCCGGACTTCTGGTGACGAAGGGTGGCGCCGAACCGGCGAATGATCCCCCTGTCATTGAGGTCCTGAATAACAGCTAGAACCGTTTGCTCATCCGTGCCGGCTTTTTTGGCAATCATCCGGTAGGGGTGCTTTTCGACGGGCATATCGCCCTGAATCAATGCAATAATTTTTTTTTCCAGATCGTTAAACATTTTATATTCTCTATCTGCTGGGTCCGTTCAAAGTCAAGGCTTTAAAATTTTTCAGGAAACAGGCGTTTGACATCCGCCTCATCGGCCCGGCAAATCCCCCGCTCGGTGATGAAACCGGTGACCAATCGTGCCGGGGTGACGTCAAAGGCATAATTGGCAGCCGGACTTTGTTCCGGCATGAGCAGGTGCTCCCGGCTTTTCGGCGCACCGGGGATATAGCGCACTTCATCCGGGTCCCGTATCTCGATGGGAATTCCGGCCACGCCGTCGCGAATCGTCCAGTCAAAAGTGGAAGAAGGAAGCGCCACATAAAAGGGGATATCATTGTCCTTAGCCGCCAGGGCTTTCAAATAGGTCCCGATCTTGTTTGCCACATCACCGGTATACGTGGACCGGTCCGTTCCGACAATCACCATATCCACCATCTGGTGCTGCATGAGATGCCCGCCGGCATTATCCGTTATCACCGTGTGCGGCACACCATACTTTCCCAGTTCCCATGCCGTCAGGCGAGCCCCCTGATTCAGGGGACGGGTTTCATCCACCCAGACATGAACGTTCAGCCCCATTTCATGGGCCGCATAAACGGGTGCGGTGGCGGTGCCGTATTCAATGCAGGCCAGACTCCCGGCATTACAGTGGGTCAGAATATTAACCGGTTTGCCCGGTTTTTTCCGGGCGATTTCTTCGATCAGGGAAACACCGTACTGACCGATCTTTTGAGAATTTTCCACTTCTTCTTCGGCAATTTCGCCGGCTGTGCGCCGGGCGATGTCAATGCGCCGGGACAACTCTTTTTCCGAGAGCACGGCTGTCATTATCCGGTTGACCGCCCAGGCCAGATTAACCGCGGTGGGTCGGGCATTGATGATTTTTTCTGCTGCATTTTTTATATAATCGTCACCCGAATCATTTTTATCATTTTTTAATGCGACAAAAACGCCATACGCACCGGTAACCCCGATCAAAGGGGCGCCCCGCACCACCATCTCTTTTATGGCAAATATAACCTGATCCACGGAATGCAGCGGCAGATCCACCTGTTGGTGCGGCAACGCCCGCTGGTCAATCACCTTTACCTCATCTGACCCGTCATCCAGCCATATCGGCCGGAAACGGCCGCACTTTTCATTCATTTATTTTTCCACCTGCCCCGTCTTTTCGTAAAATTCATTTTCATCTTGCGATATGCATGGTTTTTCCGATATATTTATTGATTAAATCAGTAAATACAATGCGCAGCACTTGACATCAATCTTTTTTTAGTATTTTATTTTGTTGAAGAATTTCACTGCAAGTACCTAACCTTAATCGATTTAACAGCGATGATCATGAAAATACTGTGGCAAATACCGGCAATACTGGCAATCTCTGCCTGCATTGCTTTAGGATTCAACCAACTGCGCGCCAAAACACTGCCCCTGTTTTGTCCGTGGAGCGATTCCGTTTCCGAAGGCACTTTTTCGGAATATGTTTCCATCATCTCAATAGAAGAGGCCGCAGCGCTTTTTGACGCCCAGCAGGCGGTTTTTATTGATGCGCGCCCGGAGTCCGTTTACGACGAAGGTCATATCCGGGGCGCACTGAGCCTTCCCTGGCATCAGGCGGAAGAAAAATGTTTTGACGTGGTTGAAAATATCCCTCCGGGAAAAAACATCATTACCTACTGCGACGGGGCAACCTGCGACCTGTGCGACAAGCTGGCTGTTTTTCTCTGCGATCTCGGTTTTGATAAAGTTCAGGCCCTGGTCAACGGCTGGACAATCTGGAACCAGCATAATCTGCCGGTTTATCAATCCAATATGTAACAAAAAATATTTTAGACCCTGATCCCGCTGGCTGCGAAAATGGGAATAGACTGCACGCACCTTGACCAAATGACTTAAATCAGCAAAAAAACGACAGACACGCAAAGGACCATGAGAAACCCGCAATCATTTAAAACTCATTATATTATCTCGGTTATCGTCCGGTTTGTTCTCGGTGCCATATTTATTGCCGCGGGCATTCCCAAAATTCTGGATACCGCTTCATTTGCCGGTATGGTTTACAATTACAATCTGCTTCCCGACACTCTCGTCAATGTATTTGCCATTACCCTGCCCTGGGTGGAAGTTATCGTCGGCGGAATGCTGATTCTCGGCATTTGGCTGCCCGGAACGGTTGTTTTATATAATTTATTAATGATCGCGTTTATCAGCGCCCTTATTTTCAATATGGCAAGAGGAATAGATATCAGCTGCGGCTGCTTTTCAACAGATTCCGAAGACATTATCGACATGGGCACCATTTTCCGGGATATTCTTATACTGTGTGGATCCGCGTACCTGGCATATGTGGTATTTTTAAAAAAAATCAACAGCGACAAAATTTTTGCAAAAAAAAGATACCGGATCCGATAAGTTTTCGATTTAAAAAAATTAAACCACAGCGATCGCAAAAACCGCTGTGGTTTAATCTTTTCATTGCCCCGTCTGGGCGCGTTTGAGGTCTGGAAAATAGCAGGCCTGGGAACGCGCCTTACGTATTCTGCGCCGCCTCTGCTTCATAGAAAAATCGGTCCGCATTGAATGCCGGCTGCAAATCGGTCAGCCACCGCGCATGCGGATCATATCCGGCAAAAAAGGGATTGCCCACCCACTCCGGATTCCGGCCCTGGAGAAACCGCAGCACAAACACTTTTTCTCCGTTTACTTCACTGATTCCCATCACCTGGACCTTTCCCGGATGCGCCGACATGCTCGGCCCCCTGACGGTTCGTGCCAGTCCGCTGACTTTTTGGTAGGCATTTTTGAATATTTTCCAGGCCTCTTCCAGGGTGACGGCAAAAAACTGGTGAGAACCGGTATCTCTGGCAATAAACATATAATACGGGACACATCCCAACTCCACCTGAGCCTGCCACATTTTCGCCCACAGCGCCGGCGTATCGTTTATATGTTTTAACAAAGGCGACTGCGTTCTGATCACAGCACCGGTTTCCCGTATTTTTTTTATCGCCTCTTTTGCCGCTTCCGGTTCTGTTTCGCGGGGATGATTGAAATGCGCCATAATGGATAAATGCATTCCGGAACGGACAACTTTATCAAACAGGTGCAGGAGGTCTTTGGAATCGTCATCGGCAAAAAATCGATACGGCCAGTAACTCAGGGCTTTGGTGCCGATCCGGATGGTTTTCAGGTGTGGAATTTTGGCTTTTAATATCGGGTTAATATAGGTGGCAAACAGTTTTGTACTCATGACCATGGGATCTCCGCCGGTAAAGATCAGGTCGGTGATTTCCGGATGATTTTTGATATAATCGATCAGCAGTCTGGTTTCGCGCATGGCGAACTTGATATCCTTCATCCCGACAAACTGCGGCCACCGAAAGCAAAATGTGCAGTACGCATGACAGGTTTGCCCCTGACTGGGGAAAAACAATATGGTTTCCCGGTATTTATGCTGGCTTCCCCTTAACTTTGAACCATTATGGATGGGAATATTTTTACCCTGCCCCGCCGGATGGGGATTCAGCTCCCACCGGATTTTCATGGCCGCTTCGTCAATTTCATTTTTATCGGCATTTTTCTTCAATAAACCGGCTATCCGATCGTACTGATCGGGTGCGAGCATTTCTTTTTGGGGGAAATTGAGGATATACATCGGATCATCAGGTATATTACTCCAGTCGATCAATTCGTTTACAACATAATTATTTGTTTTAAAAGGAAAAACCCTGCCAACGACCTCGACGGCTTCTATTTGTTCCGGTGACAGCCGTTTAATCTGCGGTATTTGCCGGAAATTGCGAAGGGTGTATGTCTGAAAAAAGTTCAGTGATTTGGGGGTGAAGTGGTCCTTTGATAAAACAGAACTCAGCGGACTTTCAAAAAATGTTTGCATCGTGCACCTCCTTGTTCTACTTGCTTACCGATCCCACGATATCCTCAACCCTGATTTTTCCGGCCACATTTGCACACTGCCCGGAAAAAGGCACCCGCAACAAGAAACAACAAGTAGAACCTACTTTATTTATGATTTATTTTAATAATTAAGTGTACCGGCGGATCAGATATAAGTCAATGAAATAATGAAGTAAACCATCAGAAACAGTAAAAAGAGTAATCTCAACGGCTTACTAAAATTATTTTTTATTAAACTTAAATATCCTGCTTTATTTACAACGACTTACACCTATACAATTTTAATATATTGTTTTTTTTATATATATTTATTTTGATAGTGAAACATATGACATAGTCCGGTAAAAATATTTGACGAATAAATTTTTCAATCAATCTTAAATCTTTTTCATTGTACCGACAAAAAACTATAGAAACGACTATAGCAAAAACAAAAAGACTAATTTTTGACGGCGGCGGCGGAGGCAGTAGTAATTCGGGAGCGTCGGGAGCAAAGGAATAAATGAACGGGGATGGCGCCTGTTTATGTATTGATGGCTTCGTAAAAATTCCGAAATTCCGGATGAGGCAAAAGGGGTTTAAATCGAATCGGAAAACAAAAAGAGCAAGATAAAAATATCAATTTGCGACTTCAGCCGCAGTCTGATTTTGTGCGAGCGCTGTCAGGGTGATGTCTTTTTTCCTCCAGAGATCGTTCATCCATTGCTG
>JAABSL010000098.1 GCA_011390415.1 Desulfobacteraceae bacterium | reverse complement strand
GTTTTCCCCTTGATTTTTTTGCCTTCCTCAATTTCGATCAGTCCCATGCGGCGCACGGCATCCGCAGCCGCCCACAGCGCGCCGGATGCGCTGTAGCTGTTTCCGGTGGTAATGGGAATGGCGGCTTTTTTGGCCACGGTCACGCCGGCATCACCGACGACTTTGGTGAAGGCGCCGAGTCCCATGATCTGGGCCCCCAGCCGTTTTGCCATTCGGGCGGCCATCAGCAGTCGCTTGTAGGTAAATTCAGGGGAATGGGACATCATCTGCTTGGGGGTGCCGCCCACGGTGATCAGCCATCCCTCCGTCTCAACGCCGGTGGGGGATTTGATGCCGGTCACCTTGGAATAGACCCATGGCGGGGCATAGGCCACCACTTTTTCAACGGCATCCACAGCGCCCGGAATATTCACAAACGGCTTGACCGCCTTTTCCAGCTTGAACTGTTCCTGGGACAGGGGGTGGATGACAAACGCAAAACGGGTTTTGTCTTTGGGGCTGCCGGATGAATACACCAGGCGCGGCCGCAGACCGGTATTGGTACTGCTCATCAGCTCCAGCATTTCCTCGTCGGTAATCTGATGCTGTTTTTTACCCAGGGCCGCAATGACCAGCGCTTCCTGAACATTGACCCCCACCACGCGCTTGAGCAGTTTGGGGGTGGTGTCAATGATCAGGTCAACTCCCTGATTTTTCAGAAATTCAATCCGGTCATCATATGCCGTGGTGGTGATGATGGTTTTGCCGCCCAGTTCTTCAGGCGTGCAGTCTCCCACATAATCATAAAAATTATGATAGGGGACCACAATAATGTGCGCTTTCTGCATGGCTTTGCGCAGGATGTGCGCGTTCCATTTTTTGATCGGAATCGCCGAATTGGTCAGACGCTTGCTCGGCACCCACTTTAAGATATCATGGGCGCCTTTTGCATAAAGTTCCAGCTCTTTAAACGAATGAATAAATTTGGATATGCCGCTTTCAAGGACCGGATCGGCAAAGGTGAGGTTTTCGGTAAATTCCGACATGACAGCGGCCATCCGGAAATGGGTCATTCCGGAAAGAAACAGCACCCGGGCATTATTGAAATAACCGGTATTCTCAAACTGAAGTGAGCGGATGGCCCATTCGTGGGCCACTTTTATCAGGTGATCTCCGGTGGTAACCGGCGCCTTGAGGCGGGATCGCAGCTTGGCGATTTTTACCGAATCATCATCTCTGACATAATCGAGCAGGCTGTTGGCAATATGAATCAGGCGGCTATTTTTGTCGGGCGTCGGCAGTTTCACACTGCCAAGGCCGAAGGCGTCAGTTTCTGCATCCAGCTGGACCAGCAGATCCACGGCTTTATCGTAATCGCCGTTGGTGCCGATTCGTCTGATTTTAAATTTCTGTCCCAGAAAGGTGGCCTGGAATTCATAGTTATTGCTGCTCGATCCAAGACTGATGCTGATAACCTGCTTCATTAATTTCCTCCTAAAAATATTAGTGGGGTCGCTGCCTGAAGTAGAAAGAGATCGTCTTTAATAGATTTTTCAAGTCCAATAAGATTATGTAATATCAGAATTTTGAAAACACTCAAGAATTTAATTTTATGCATTCATTCGATTTTGAATTCATTCAGCATGGAGAATACCCACGGCCGGAATGCAACCAGCAGGCCGGTGTTGCAGCTTTTTTCCTGGGGGAGCGCCTTGTCGATTTCCGTCAGTTCAATGTATTCTTTAAACAACCGATTGATTTTTTTAAGCATCACCGACTGAGAGCCGTCGGACAGTTTCCCGGTTTCAAACCGCAGCCGATCTTCCGGCTGATCAAAGGGCGCATTTAAAAATTCTTCTTTTATCAGCTTTTCATACCGGTTTCGGATCGGGCCGCCTTTGCGCCAGGTAATGTTTTTCTGGGTCAGCAGGCGGACTTTGTTGTCCGGATGCAGCTCAATGAGTTTCAGTTTATCGAGTTCCAGAAGAAATTTTAAGGATTCCGCTTCAGAAATTTGATAGTCTTGTATGATCGTTTCCGGCGACCGCCCGTTTAAGAGCAGGTAAAAAAAGACCAGCAGTTTGGGCTTTTCCGATAATGCGGTTTCCTGTTCCAGGCTCAGGACAGTGGGACCGGTTTCCGCATCCGCACTGATTTTTGCCAGATCATACAAGCTGAGATCCAGAATGTTGCAGATTTCTTCCAGGCGCTTTAAGGAAAAAGTCTGTTCGGAAAACAGCCGCTTGATGCTGGCTTCACTCAAATCCATCGCGTCGCCGAGCTGCCGGTAAGTGATCCCTTTGGCCTTGAGGCATTTTTTGAGTGTGCTTACCATCTGGGTGGTCTGGTTCATGGGGAGGTCCTGTTTTTATCGAAACCGAGGTAAAATTTATCGATACCACGAATTTATCATATCATCAATTCCTGAATGTCAACGCGAATCAGATAAGCAAATAAAACTTTTCAAGTACCGGGTGCAATGGTATTTATGACGATATTGTAAGATCCAGCATGGTGTATCCGAATGTCTGAATTGTTTGGCGGTCTCTTCTAATTGCTTGATGGTAAAAGGAAAATACATTGATATTGGCAAAGAAAATATTATTTCCGGTTCTTTTCACGCTTATTTTCACCGGATTCTGTACGCCGGCATCAGCGATTTTAGAAATGTCGGACAGGGAATTTGCGCAACTTTCCGATGCGGATGCCCGCCTGATCCATCTGTATCGCCAGGGCATGATCGAGGTTATCGATTACATGAGAAACACCCCGGATCTTTTTGGCGCCAGAAGCAGTGACGGAAAAATGTCCTTAAACCGGCAGCAGCGCCTGGCTGCCTGGGATACCTGGCAGACTTTTTTAGACCATGTGCTGGCCATGGATTCGTTTGGAAATATTTATTCACAATATTATAAAGAGTTTGAGGGCGAGCGCAAAAAGACCGCGTTCCGGATCGCCTTTGCCGCCTTTGCCGCTCAGTATCGGTATGCCATGGATTTTATCGATATCACAGAGCAAAATCCGGATTTTCATGTGATTCTCAATGAAGCCGTTCCGGAGATCGGGCTTCCTGCCAAAACCTATTCCCGGCTGAAATTCAGATTTTTAAACGTGATCCGGGGGGCGGAGTTTGCCCGGCTCAATGTGGTATACGGATTTTACGGCAACGACCCGGACTCCGTATTAACCGAAGGCATGTCCAAAGATATTGCCGCCATTTGGGATGCGGGAAAAGGACGGGGACCGGTTCAGACCGCGCAAAACGGTATCCGGATTCTCCAGGACTCGGCGTTTACCGCCTGGTTTCCGGTGCAGAAGGGCGTTTCCAATCTCATGAGTGAAATCCGGGTCCGGCGGGGAGATCAATTCCTGATCAGCCCGGAACAGATTCAACAGATGATTCCGGAGCTGGAACCCGGCGACATCCTGCTTCAGCGCAGGGAATGGTGCATGACCAATATCGGTCTGCCCGGCTTCTGGACCCATGCGGCTCTGTATGTGGGAACGGCGGATGAACGGCGGCGGTATTTTGATCAATCCCCGGCGGTCCGGGCGTGGGTGAAGTCTAAAGGCGCTCAGTATGACAATCTGGAACACCTGCTGGCGGAAACATTTCCCGAAACATATGCCCGAAGCATGAAAACCGACCGTGGAAATCATCATTTCCGGGTGATTGAGGCCATCGGGGAGGGCGTGGTGTTCACCACGCTGGAACATTCGGCGGACGCCGACTCACTGGTGGCGTTGAGGCCCGTGCTGTCCAAACCAACAAAAGCGACCGCCATATTCCGGGCGTTTGGATTTACCGGCAGACCCTATGATTTTAATTTTGATTTCCTGACGGACGCGGCCCTGGTCTGCAGCGAACTGGTTTACAAAGCCTATTTGCCCGCCGGTCAGGAGCAGGGGCTGAGTCTGCCGCTCAGCGATATGCTGGGCAGAAAAGTGCTGTCGCCGAATAATATCGCGCGACTGTTTGACGCGGAATTCGACCGGGCCGCCCAGCTGGATTTTGTTTTGTTTTTTGACGGGAATGAAAAAAAGGAAAAGGCCTTCCGATCGGATGTTGCGGCGTTTCGGGCAAGCTGGCAGCGGCCCAAGTGGCATATCGTCGTCCAGGATACGATGCTTGACGCATCAAGTACAACGCCCGCGAAATAAAGTCAGTCGGGGGATTGCGTGGGAATATACTGGTTTTCCAGGTCGGCAATCCCTGTTTTGATTCTTGCGATATCGATTTTATCAGCAGCCTCGGCCAGAAACCGTTTTGCCTCAACCAGGCGGTTGTTTTCCGCCAGCACGATCACCGTCTGTTCCGCCTCCTGCAGATAGTTTGCAATGCTCCAGTCCAGATGCGCCTTGTCCGCCCATTGGCTGGATCTGTAAATCCGGATGTTCTGGTTCAGCATGGTTCTCATATCCCGGACAATAAACAACGGCGCTGCCATCATTCGGTTGCAGAGCGTAAACTCGCCATGCGCTATCAATTCATCTTTTGCCAGGTCATAGCATTGCTTTGCCAGATCAAAATCGCTATCGGTCATGTCTTTATACAACTCAACCGTTTTCCGGCTTTCATACAAGTATTTGTTGATTGATTTGACATCATGGAACAATTCCGGCGTGCCCTGCCGGTTTCTTAACAAATCCGCTTTCCGGTTCCGGAGATCGATTAAGGCATTGTGCGCTTTTGGATATTTTCTGCCCAGTTCGATCCAGTCGATCAGGGCAAATGACAGCCGGACGCCATAGAGCGACGGTTTGTAGGTCAGCGCATTTTCATGAAACCAGATATGGTCCTGGAGCGATTTTTCGTACTGGCCCTGCCGATAATACTTTCTGGCCCGGGCCAGCACTTTTTCAGGATCACCGGGATTGTCGCAGGCCAAAAGGAGAACAATGAATCCAATAATTAAAAATGGCGCTTTTTTCATCTGCCGGATCCGGTCGGATATTGAAATGTTTTTAGAAAAACAATATCCCGGATACACTATTTTTGAAAAATAAGCAACGCGCCTGATCGGCTGTTCCGGATTTTGGGGAGCCGCTCTGTCACACTGCGAGGCAGCAAAGTTACATATCCCGGGGGTGGTAACCCATAATCGCTAAGTTAACGCATAGCATCACCCCCGCGAGCCTCTCTCCTGTCATTCGGGCAATCCCTTTCTGTCATTCCGGCTAAAAGATTGCCGGAATGACAGAGGATGTTTCACAAATTTGCTCAAGATCCTTTTTTACATCCTGTAAAAAAAATTGGCATTCCACCCGACAC
>JAABSL010000097.1 GCA_011390415.1 Desulfobacteraceae bacterium | reverse complement strand
TAAGGGTTAGCGTTTATGTGACAAACCCACAACTGGCAGCGTATATAGTATATTGCTGCTGGGTTGGCAAGAAAAAAAATTAATTTGAAGACGGCTTGCAGGCGGGGGGTGACGCCGACCCGGTCTTGCGGATTAACAAGGGTCTGTATTCGTTTTTCCGATTCATTGCCGCTGATTTTTTGTGAAGAATAAAAAAGGCCAGGCCAAAAAATGAGAATCCCAGCAGCATGGCTAAAAAAGAGGCATTGATCCCTAAAAAAGGCGCCAGCGCATCCCCGGTCAGGGCGCCGGCGACCAGGCAGAGAATGGGAACGATATACACCAGAAAGGTCAGTAGCAGTGCGGATTTTGTCTGCATCCCGATCAGAACGGAGTCGCCTTCCTGAACCCCCAGTGTGTTGGGAACTTCAAAGATGATCTCCTGTCCCCGGTGAATGGTGCCGCAGCTGTCTTTGCCTGTACAGCCTTCGCAGGCGGCTGCCCGGTTTGTTTTTATCTGGGCCACCTCCGGGTTGGCCCGGGTGACTGTGCCGTGTTCAGTAATCATGGTGTGCCTTGTTCGGTGTTAACTCATTCATTATAATAGTATCCAGTCATGATTCCCGCATTATTACCTTTTCCAAAAAGGCCTGTCAATTTTTTGTTTTTTGCCTTGACAACATAAGGACGATCCTATATAAACGTCGAGTCTTGATTGAGACATGCTCCCCAGTAGCTCAGTTGGCAGAGCAATTGGCTGTTAACCAATGGGTCCGCGGTTCAAGTCCGTGCTGGGGAGCCAACAATACCAACGATATCCCGATAATTAACCTTATCGGGATTTTTTGTTTCTGGCCGATTTAATACACTGATCCTTCCCCAAAAAACTGGAACCGGGGTAAAGCCACATTTTTCAGGTTGTAGTATGCCTGCTCACAGTGCGCAGGCGTTTTCCAACCGTTGGCCGAATGTTTTCGTCTCTGATTATAATAAACCTCTTTCTGTTAACTGACACAGAATTTTGAACGCCCTCCGTTTTTATTTTGATGACAATTCATTATAATTTCTTAAAACGATTTTTCTTGTTTCAGAATCTAAAGATTTAAGAGCCTGAAACACTTTTCGATTGTTTCCAATTGCCTCCTCATTATTTTCTTTATAATTATCTTTTATTTCACGTAATCTATTCAAACCGCTATTCGTTAAGATGCACTCGCCATTATCACATTTTAAATACCCTTCCTGTTCTAACCTCGTAATGGCACTACTTATCGAATTGCTTAATGTTTTATCGACCACATAACCAATGGGTCCAAGCAAATTTTCAATGAAACTTAATGCTTCCGTAGACGAGCATATATCTGGGCGGGGAAATTCAATATTTGATATCCTATAATTTGATACATAAAGATGGTCAATTAATAGAAAAGATGCAACTTCCCAATTATTGTTTTCACCAGGAATGAGTTTATAATTTTTAGCCATGATTCGCTCCTTTTCATATTAAAATTTTTCTTTATTGTAAGCAGTAATGATCGTCCCTTGATTTAGTAATAATGTTTTGTTCGAACGTGAAATATTTTCCAGATCCTGAATTTTTCTTTTGTAGTCTGATATGACCTGAACGAAAATTTGTTTTGGGATATAACACTCATAAGCTCCTCGTTTCTGTTCAATGATTCCATGCTTGAGAATCAATTCGACCTGCCTATCTCTAATACCTCGCTGCTGGCATCTTTTCATGGCATGATTTGATTTTTTCATCACTTACTCCTTTATTCAAATTTGTAAGTTTAATTTTCCGGATTGATGAGTTTTGGGGTTAGTTTTTTGGAGAGCTTATTCCAAATAATTTGTGCTCCTTGAGCGAAGCCAACGGCAATTTGAATATGATCATCATCAGTAGGGTCAGGGTGTGGGAGAATGGTTCTGTCAATGAAAGAATTGGCTAAGATGTATTCATATCCAGTGGCGTATCCAGTTAAGATTCCTTCAATTTCTTCATTGTTTTCTTCTAAGAGATCTATTGTCTCTTGGCATTTCTTATCATTTGCCACCCAATCAGTCCAATTACAGACAATCGCTAATTCAACTGCGGAGGCCCGATATCCAGCCCAATTAAAGCCGTCTTCATAAGCCATATCTATGTATTCGGACAATTCTAAAAGATTGAATCTTTTTATCGCCTCCTGAATCGTCGAATCTATCTCCTTTACTTTTTTTCGCAAGACTTCAGCGCAGGTTTTTGATATGTTAATCGAATCTCTAAAATTTTTTATCTCATCATGTAAATCGTCTGGAATGCTGATAGTAATTTTTTTTGTCATTTCACACTCTCCTGTTTTTGGTTATCGTTATTTGATCATAGAATAATACATAAAAAATTATGTGTCAAGTATTTTATACATAAATTTTTATGTATAAATTTTTATTCATGTGACAGTTTTAAAATATCGGGCATTATTGAAAATTATGATTCTGTCGCAAGCCCGAATCCTTAATATTTAAGACATAAAGAGTAACTGGAGCAATTATCTTCGAGACTAAAAATGCGAAAAGACAGCTCGAAAAAAATTTAAGCTCGGATATCAACAACAAGGCAGACAGCAATCGATAAAACTCAAAAACCCTGGATTGTTTTTGAGTCGACCCAGCCCAGCGTTCATCATAGCGTTGGTTCAATTTGTTATTAGTGCCTTGATATATAAATTCAGAACTCCTGACATCTGGGACTTTGTAATGCAACATACGCTGTCAAAAAAAACTATTTTTAATGTGGTTGAGGCCACAAAACCCCCTATAAACGGAACTCGTGAGTATAATCACCCTGAATCGTGTTGCATTCCATTTTACGACAGACATTTTTGAAAATCATCCGTAATCAGCCTTTTTGCCAAATGATGTCAGGAGTTCTGAATTTATGATCATCAAGGTCTTACGGGTCAAAAGATTGCCAGCGTAAAAGAAAATGATGGTATCAATTCTTTAAATAGGTCAAATTGGGCAGAATTGGCATCTCGATGAAATTCATTAAGACCTTGCTGGAATAAGGGCAAATGGTATTGATGTTTTCTATATACACAGGCTGGTGTCACAGAAATTTTGAATTTGATTTGAAGGCAGAAATAAGAAATAATGATAGTTTTAAATGACAGACAATGAATCGATTTGATCGATTCAATTTTTTTGAGGTGTGGCGATGAATCAGATATTGAACAAGGGCGTGGAACCAATCCGGTTGACCCAGTGTGTCAAGGGTGCCGGGTGAGCGGCAAAACTGCCGCCGGGGGACCTGGCGGCGGCTCTGGCTGACTTGCCGGTGCCCACAGATCAAAATGTTCTGGTGGGGATGGGAACGGCAGATGATGCCGGCGTATATAAAATCAGTGATGACCTGGCCCTGATCCAGACAGTGGATTTTTTTACCCCGATTGTGGATGACCCGTATGATTTCGGGCGTATCGCCGCTGCCAACGCGTTGTCCGATGTCTATGCCATGGGCGGTATTCCCAAAACCGCCCTGAACCTGGTGGCGTTTCCTTTGAGTTCCATGGATATGTCAGTTTTGAAAAAGATATTGGCCGGCGGGATCCGCATACTGGAAGAATCCGGTACCGTGCTGCTGGGCGGACACAGTGTGGAAGATGATGAACTCAAGTATGGTCTGTCTGTCACCGGGTTTGTCCATCCGGACAGGATCCTGACCAATCAGGGCCTGAAACCCGGTGACCGGCTGATTCTCACCAAGCCGCTGGGCACCGGTGTCATGAACACGGCGGTCAAAGCCGGTCTGGCTTCCCAGGACCAGATACACGAGATTACAGAGCTGATGGCCACATTAAACCGGGATGCTGCAAAAATCATGACCCGGTTTCCCATTTCCGCCTGCACCGATATCACCGGGTTCGGCCTGCTGGGACATCTGGCGGAAATGATCGCCGGCACCCTGAACGGGGTTCGTATTTTCAGCGGCCAGGTCCCCCTGATATCCGGGGCACTGGCATTTGCCGAAATGGGCCTGGTGCCCGGGGGGGCATTCCGGAACCGTCAATTCCGGGGAGGCATGGTATCTGTGGGCGACCGTATCCGTCCGGCCCTTCGGGATCTTCTGTTCGATCCGCAGACATCGGGCGGCCTGCTGATGGGATGTCCTGAAAACCGGGTTCATGACCTGATGAGCGCTTTGCATGATCAGGGGATATCCAGCGCGGCTGTGATCGGAGAGGTATCAGACACCCTTCCGGGAAAAATCGGGGTGGTTTGAAAAAGGCGGCACCAGACAGCAATGAAACAACCAACCATACATAGGAACAGCAATGACAATGGATATTGATGCCCGGGGACTGGCCTGTCCCCAGCCTGTGCTGATGACCAAGCAGGCGGTGGATAAAGACCGGCCTTCCCGATTGACCGTCCAGGTGGACAATGAGGCGGCTGTGGAAAATGTGTCCCGGTTTCTGGGAACCCGGGGATATGAGACGACCTCGACCGGACAGGGAGATTTGTTCACCATTTCAGCCAGGTATGCCTTGAAAACAGAAGAGGCACCCGGTTCCACCGCAACGGCGGAAAGTGCGCCGGCAGATCCGGTTACAGACGGCAGGGAAAAAAGTCAGAAAATACTGGTGCTGATTGCCACGGACCGCATGGGATTCGGTGACGATGACCTGGGAAGGAAACTGATGATCAGTTTTATCAATACCCTGGGGGAGATGGGAAACGATCTGTGGCGGGTGGTGCTGGTCAATAACGGGGTCAAATTGACCATCGCGGGTTCCCCGGTTCTGGAAACGCTGTGTGCATATGAAAAACAGAATATTTCCATATGGGTCTGCGGGACCTGTCTGTCCCATTTTGACCTGCTCAATGAAAAACAGGTGGGGGAGACCACCAACATGCTGGATATTGTCACTGCCATGCAGCTGGCCACCAAAGTGATCACGCTCTGAGTTGAGGCGAAAACACCGTTTTTTTTCTTTTGTGCCCGGTGGAAGCTGTGATAGGATATATGGACCCGATGCAGGGATCATCTATCAAGGGAGGCAGTGATATGAACCATACATCTTCTCAGC
Source organism: Desulfobacteraceae bacterium (assembly GCA_011390415.1). Lineage (GTDB taxonomy): Bacteria > Desulfobacterota > Desulfobacteria > Desulfobacterales > Desulfosalsimonadaceae > SURF-3. The sequence continues at coordinate 221 of JAABSL010000097.1, read as the reverse complement.
AAGTGGTTGTCGATCTGTTCACCTCTGCCGGTGTGGAAATCAACGGTTCCCGCCCCTGGGACATTCAGGTGAATAAAGATCTTTTCTTCAAACGGCTGATGGCCGGCGGCTCCATGGCTCTGGGCGAAAGTTATATGGACGGGTGGTGGGAGTGCCCCCGGCTGGATCAGTTTTTCGATAAAATTCTTCGTGCCCGGCTGGATGAAAAAGCGAAAAAGTCG
>JAABSL010000096.1 GCA_011390415.1 Desulfobacteraceae bacterium | reverse complement strand
GAGTTCAGGACATTATTGGTACAGAGCGTGAGGTAGAGGGACCGGGTTGGACCAGTCGCAGGATGCTGTTGAAAAAAGACGGCATGGGGTTCTCCTTCCATGAAACTATTATTCCGGCCGGGGCCGAGCTGAACCTTTGGTACAAACATCATCTCGAGGCAGTTTACTGCGTGGGCGGCAACGGTAAAATTCTGGATAAAGCGACCGGTGAAACTCACGAGATCACCGATGGCACCCTTTACGCACTCGACAAGCATGACCAGCACACCCTGTACGGTGGCACAGAAGACATGCGCCTGATCTGTGCCTTCAACCCGCCGGTCACAGGACGTGAAGTTCACGACGAAGACGGGGCTTATCTGCCGGACACGGGCGAGGACTGATCCCAGCCCGGCTTAACACCTAATAGCCACAGATAGCTGTTATCCGGTTTCTGTTTTTCTCGTCGCAGCGCCGCCAAAGGCGGGGCTGACAGTACATGTATATTCCGGCCCATCTTGATCACCCATTCTGGGTTTACTTGATCAATGCCCATGTGCAGGCCTTGAGTTCTTCGGCGGGGTGCCGGACAATTATAAAAGCTGTGAAAACAGAACCCATCGCTTTATAACTTTTTTCGCGTTCGCTGAACATGCGTTGCAGCATTGGAAGGGAGCACTCTGCATAGTCGTGAATTGTGACGCGTTCCTTGCCATCCGATTCTCCATGGATACAGCCAGCATACTGAGCTAAGAAACCCTTCCGAATTATGGGGACATGGGGAAGAAGAATGGGAAAAGGTGCCAGGAAGAAGCGGAAGAAGGGGTCGGACCAAGACAAATGACTGATTTGGCGACGAAAAGATTTAAAAAATGGACTGTTTTCTGCCTTAAAAGCACCATTTTAATGGTCAAAAGGAACCTTTAAGGTAAAAAGTCCCAACCAAAACATCTGCGGACAAGCCGCAGATGTTCTCGTTAATAGTGCTCACTGCCAAGATCCTCCTAATCAGTGCATATAGCAATAGACAAAACCCCACAGAGAAAGTCCTCTTCGTTGTTTCGTTTCCTGCGCCTGTGAGCGGGCACCAAATCGGTCTGGGTTCCCACGGGGGGCCGCGGGAACCAGAATCCGATGTATGACTTTCTTCAAATTTTAATGATCCGGGCCTTTGCCAGCCCGATGCTCTCCAGAGCGGTTTCAATCTCTTCCAAAGTGGCGGGGTCATCAATGGTTGCCGGTATGGTGCGCTCCTTGTTGTCGGCAATTTTCTGGATCGTACCCCGCAGAATTTTTCCGGACCGGGTTTTGGGAAGCCGCTTGACAACCGTTGCCATCTTGAATGCGGCCACCGGTCCGATCCGGTCCCTGACCATCTGAACCACTTCTTTGATAATTTCCGCATGATCACGGGCAACACCCGCGTTTAAAACCAGAAAACCCACGGGGATCTGTCCTTTAAGGGTATCTTCAACACCCAAAACCGCACATTCAGCCACATCCGGATGGTCGGCCAGCACTTCCTCCATGGCACCCGTGGACAGCCGGTGACCGGCCACATTAATGATATCGTCTGTCCGCGACATCACATAAATATAGCCTTCGTCATCTATAATGCCGGCGTCCGCGGTTTTATAATATCCGGGATATTCCGCCAGATACGATTCAATGTAGCGTTTGTCATTCTGCCACAGGGTCGGCAAAGATCCCGGGGGCAGGGGCAGTTTAACGGACAATGCACCGATTTCACTGGCCGGAACTTCTTCATTATAGACATTGAGCACACGGACATCCCAGCCCGGCACCGCCTTGGTGGGTGAGCCATATTTTACCGGGAAATGATGCAGTCCCATACAGTTGGCGGCAATGGCCCAGCCCGTTTCCGTCTGCCACCAGTGATCAATGACCGGCACGTTCAGGTTGTTTTCAGACCATTGAATGGTATCCGAATCCGACCGTTCCCCGGCCAGAAAAAGGATTTTAAAGTCCGACAGATCATAGTCTTTCATAAGTTCCGCTTTGGGATCTTCTCTCTTAATGGCCCGGTAGGCAGTGGGCGCGGTGAACATGCATTTGACTTTATGTTCGGAAATAATCCGCCAGAATACTCCTGCATCCGGGGTTCCCACCGGTTTTCCTTCAAAAAAAACAGTGGTGCAGCCTTTAAACAACGGCGCGTAGACAATATAGGAATGTCCGACCACCCAGCCCACATCTGAAGCCGCCCACCAGACATCGTCTTCGTCAATATCGTAAATCGCTTTCATGGTCCACTTCAGGGCCACCAGATGGCCGCCGTTATCCCGCACCACGCCTTTGGGCTGACCGGTGGTGCCGGAAGTATAGAGAATATAAAGCGGGTCGGTGGCTGCCACCGGCACGCATTCTGCGGGCTGCGCTTTTGCCGCCTCTTCGACCCAGTCCAGATCCCGTCCCGGGATCAAGGACGCCGTCTCCTGGGGCCGCTGGTAAATAATGCATTTTTCCGGCTTTGATGCGGATATTTCAATGGCCTGATCCAGAAGCGGCTTGTATTTGATGATCCGCTGACCTTCAATGCCGCAGGAGGCGGAGACAATGACCCGGGGCTTTGCATCGTCGATCCGGGTTGCCAGTTCCTTGGCGGCAAACCCGCCGAAAACCACTGAATGAATGGCCCCGATCCGTGCACAGGCCAGCATGGCAAAAGCGGCCTCCGGAATCATCGGCATATAAATCAGCACCCGGTCGCCTTTGACAACCCCCTGGGCGGCCAGCACACCGGCAAACCTGGCCACAATATCCCGGGTTTCAGCATAGGTAAATTTTTTGATGGTGCTGGTTATGGGGCTGTCATAGATAATGGCAATGCGATCGCCGCGGCCGCGTTCATCTACATGATAATCCAGCGCATTGTAGCAGGTGTTGAGTTCTCCGCCCACAAACCAGCGGTAAAGGGGTTTATTGGAATCATCCAGTACTTTATCCCATTTTTTATACCAATGGCAGTCTTCAGCCACCCGGCCCCAGAATTTTTCCGGTTCATTGATCGATTCCTGGTATGCGATATCGTATTGGTTGGTCATGATGTTCTCCCTTGATTGATGGTTTTCAACTCATGTTTTATGGAAGATTGTTACCGATTGCTATATACAATCTATCTATATCGCAAATTCGGCAAAAGGTAAAATCTTTTTATAACATGGTTGATGAATGTAAACAGGGTTTACTAGAAAGGGAGTATGGTCGGCTAATTTGAAAGATTCAGCGGCTCCGTCTGGCGGCAGATGGTGATTTCCTGCCGGTCCGAATCCACAATTGCGGTGTCCAGATACATGGGCTGAAAATCTTTTGATTGATCACGGTCCGGAATGACAGCGTCCAGGCCGCATATTTCAGAAGAAAACGCATACATGCCGGGCCGTCCGCCCACCACGCCCGGCCTGAGTTTTTTGCGGTCCTGGGCCATAAACAGGGAATGATCCGGCAGGGAGCCGATCACGCAGTTGGGGCCGTCGATGATCAGTCTTCTGCAGGAATGCTTGAGATGCTTTAAAAAATCGCTGTCCGGGTGTTTTGCAATGGTGTCATCCTGAAGCGGGGTGATAATATGTTTATAGGCATCAATCCCGAATCCGAGTCGCGCCATCACATAGTGCAAAATGTGCGTAAAGACCACGGAGTCCGACTGAAAGCCGGAATATCCGGGAAATCCGCGGGTGGACAGAAATTCTTTGATAGGGGTGAATGCGGTGTTCTCCCCATTGGTCATGGTGGCGTACCCCTGCACAAAAAACGGATGGCAGGCATACAAATTGATATCATAATTGGTGTTCTGCCGGCCCTGGGCCATGATAATCCGGGCCTGAAGATCCTTGCGGTCAAGCTGCAGGTGGCGCCCGACGGATAAGGGGTCGCCGATTTCCTTTAACATGATGACATCCGGCCAGAAGGAAAAAACAATCATGTCTTTCTTTTCTTCGCCCATTTCCCGGAGTTTTAAACGGATCATCATCAATCGCCGGGATTTTTCCTCCCAGTCCGTATCTTCCCATTCTTCAGGGTATTCATAAGCGCGGATCAGGTAAACATCTCTTTTGGGGATCCCGTGATTGTTTTTTTTCGGCACTTTGACGCTGACTTTATATTTGGTCATAAACCCAATATTCATCATAAAGATATCGAGCCGTTTTAACCCTTCTTCCGTGAAAATGCCGGACAGGATCGGGGCATCCTTGATGTCTTCAAAAGGGCCGCCCAAATCACGCAGGAAAAGACCGACACCGGAACCGTCATGGCCTTCTTTCATAACATTTAATGCTTCAAGCGCAGTCATCGGGGACAGCGGAGTTTCACTGGTTACCGCAAATAAACGACACATATTTTCTCCTGTGGATTTTTGATCCGGATTATTAAGAGATACTAATTTATTTTATAAAAATTAATACAGAAATTGTCAATTGATTTGACGAGACCGGAAACCGGAGTGGGGTTGAAATTTAACAAGTCTTGTTATTTGAAAGGTCCGGCCACCCCGGCCAGAAAAGCCAGATTTTCCTTCCAGAAGATTCCGGCCTGGCGGGAAAGGCCCAGCAGATGAAAGGCATGTCCCTCACCTGGAAAATAGCGGACCTGGCAGGGGATATGTCTTGCGTGTAAGGCGTTTTCAAGCCTCCGGGTATGGTCGAGCAGGATGTCCCGCGTGCCGGCCATGGCATAGGTCACCGGAAACAAGCGCTCCAATTTTAAATCGGATTCCATGATCAGCAAGGGATCTGCCAGCATCCGGTCCGGATGTATTTTATTGTATTCAGCGCCCAGGTATGACCGGGAAACATCACGGGCAATGGAGATATCCAGTTTTCGGGATATCGCATTGATCGGCGGACAAACACTTTCTAAATGATACGGATCACTGACCTGGAGCATGCCGCACAACACCATGATACTTTTGGGAACCGCCCCCGTGTCCCGGATGAATTTTGCCACCGGTTCATCGATGGAATAACAGCATGCCGCAGCCAGGGCCAGGGTTAAATTGCCGCCCGCGGATTCTCCGGCCACAATGATCCGTTCCGGATCTCCCCCATACTGTCCGGCATTTTTCAAAACCCACTGCCAGGCATGGCCCACATCTTCTAAGGCGGCGGGGTAGGGGTATTTTGGTGACAGCCGGTAATTGACGTTAACCACAACATACCCGTTGTTTGCGTAGGCAAGGGCCACTCCCTGATGCGTATCTTTTGAGCACATGGAAAATCCGCCGCCGTGAATATACATGATCACCGAACGCGGGGATGCGATGTTTTTTGGTCGGTAAATATCGAG
>JAABSL010000095.1 GCA_011390415.1 Desulfobacteraceae bacterium | reverse complement strand
ATCTTTCCCACACGTCAACCGTATTTTCTTCCGAACTCCGGCAGGTCGGGGATATGCATGCAAAGACCATAGAGACAACCAAACAAGAGCTTATTTCCGTGTCTGAAGCCCTCACATCCCAGTGGCAGCAGGCCGGCCGGGATGCTCTGGAAAACCAGAGCGAAATTGCCGGTGCGCTGAAAGACACCCTGCAGGCCATCACTTCGGATATGCACACCACATCCGCAAACATGCAAAAAGAAATATCCGGCCTGCTGGCATCGTCTGAAGAACTCGTCAGAACCCGGATCCGGACAGAAGCCAACTGGCTTGATGATCACCAGAAGCGGATGGACGCCCTCATGCAGTTGATAAAGTCCGAACTGCTTGCGCTCAGACATGATGAAGAACAACGGGGGCAGGCAGCTGTTGATCGGCTGTCGGTTCTGGAATCTGCGCTGGCCGATCATCTGACAACCATTGGCAAAGCGTTTGAAGCGCCCATGATCCGCCTGATTGAAACCGCTGAACAGGCTCCCCGGGCAGCGGCAGACGTCATTTCCCACCTGCGCAAAGAAGCGGCCGAAAGGACCGAACAGGACACCCTGCAGCTTGAAGACCAGGGACGCATTATTAAAGAAATCGAATCACTGTCACAGCGCCTGGTCCGGACCACCACCAGTCAGCAGGCGGCCATCGAACAGCTGGTTCAGGAATCCAAAGGCATGCTGGAAGATGTTGCCTGCCAGTTCAGCAAGCACATGGGCACGGAAGCGGATAAATTTTCCGATGTGGCGGAAAGCTTTGCCGTGAGCGCAGTGGAAATTGCCAGCCTGGGGGATGCATTTTCCATGGCCGTGGGTCTTTTCAGCAACTCCAATGAACAGATGATTGAAAACCTCAGCCGGATCGAGGAATCCCTGGAAAATGCCACCAACAGAAGCGATGAGCAGCTCGGCTACTATGTGGCCCAGGCCCGGGAAATTATCGACCACTGCATGCTGAGCCAGAAAGAAATTTTTGAAGACCTTCAGAAAATGCAGCACAACCATGAAAGCGCATTGACCGGATAGCATGGAAACACTGGAACACACAGACGATTATGCTCCCCCCATCTGGGCGATTTTCGGAGACCTGATGTCCGGCCTGGTGGGCGTGTTTGTGCTCCTTCTGGTCTGGATGATCGGTTACCAGATCGCGCTTTCCCAATCCCTGGAAAACGAAATCAGCAAGCGGAAAGCCGAAGAACAGCGACGAATGGCTTTGGAAAAAGCCCTGGCAGGTCCGCTGGCAGAAGGCCGCATCACCCTGCATGACGGCAAAATCGGTATTCGCGGCAGTGTTTTGTTTGCCTTAAACTCGGACAAACTGCAGACAGAGGGGAACCAGTTACTCAAATCACTGGTTGCCCCCTTAAAGGTCTACCTGAACGAGCGAAATGAGATACTCATGATCAGCGGGTTTACGGATAACCTGCCGGTGAGCGGAACAAACCGGCAATTTGATGACAACTGGGATCTTTCCGCGCAACGGGCGCTCACAGTAACCCGCACCCTCATTGAATACGGCATGCCGCCGGCCATGGTTTTTGCGGCAGCGTTTGGCGAGCACCACCCGGTGGTTGAAAATACGGACAGCGAAACCCGTGCCCGGAACCGGCGGGTTGAAATTGCCCCGGTACCCCAGGGGCACGGCAGCAAAGACCTGCCATGAATGATGCAGCCGCAGGCAGTCCCGAATCAGCCGACACGACGGACACCCTTCTTCAGAAAATTGCCGAACTGGAATCAAACGGTGCGGATCGGTTTGACCCGGTGCGGTTCTGCTATATCCGGTCCATGACACACCGATCAGCGGAAAAATCAGGATCAGCAGCTGCAGCGATTTACCAAAAAGCGTCGGCTGCCCTGGCCGGGTATCAGAAAGATTATGAGTCGGCCAGAAAGCAGGCAGAAGAGGCTGTCTCAGCCCTTTGTGAAAAATTTCCCGAGACAGCGAAAACTATGCGTCACCTTTTTGAAAACAATGAATTTGCCGGAATCCGGCAGCTGGGGGAAAAACTCCGCCGCAGGCACCGCCGGCCGGATCTCTCAGAATTAAAAAACCATGTCGGCCGGCTTTCAGCAATCCATACGGAAAACCGGAATCCGTTTTCCGTGGATGATCTCCTCCTTCAGCAGGAGCAGGATGTCATTGCGTCGCTGGGCGCCGCGGCGGACCCGGAAAAAGGGATCAGGCCGGTTAAAAAAACAGAGATTACGTCTCTTAAGCGGTTTCGAAAAACCATGGCAAAAATGCAGTCCGACCGGCTGGTTACCCGGGCGATCAATAACAGCCCGGAGCAGGCCGGACCGCACAATTCTCAGATGCTTGCCATCAATACCCTTTCCGCATTGCGCGAAATTTCAACCGGTTATCTTGAGCGGGGTATCTCGCATGTTAATACACTGATCTGGCTGCAGCAGGCCGCAGAAAATGCCGTAAAAGACAAAGCAAAGACAAAGAAAAAACCCGGTCCAAAGTAATAAAAATGACATAACGGGCTTGTAATTTTAAAAAGCCGACTTAGCTTAGACGCTCACCCTGCCGATACGCGGCGGGGTGTTTTTTTTGCAGTATCGCAAAATATTTTTTCAGATATCTCAGGAGAGAAATAGATGACAGACATTTCAAAGATCACGCTTTACAGCGGCGGTCACAAGGGAACAGAAGCGGAATTCGGTAAACTGGCAGAAGAATGGAACATGCCGGAAGTGAACATTTCTTTTGAAGGCCATGACGTCCAGCGCAACCGCGGCGTTAAGGTACTGACCCGTGAGGAACTTCAAAAGGGTGACGTGAGCATGGAAATTGTGTCCACCAGCATGAACCGGACCTATTCCAAAACAGATAAGATCCGGAAAGTCATCCAGTCCATTTTTCACATGGTCAACAGCGGCTACCATGTCGTTGCCGTCGGCTGGATCCAGGCGGACAATACGGTCAAAGGCGGAACCGGCTGGGGAGCCGAACTGGCAAAACTGTTTAACCGGCCCTTAAGCGTCTATGACCAGGAAAAAAAGGCGTGGTTCTCCTGGGAAGACAGACAATGGGTGGAAAGCACACCGGTCATTACCGCAGACACCTTTGCCGGCACCGGCACCCGGCACCTTACCGATGACGGCCGCCAGGCCCTGCGCGATCTGTTTGTCCGTTCTTTCGGTCCGGCCGGAAAGCATTAAAATATAATTCTTGAATCAAATCGCTCCGGAATGTATTTTTAATAAAAAAAGGAGCATGCCATGAACAAACAAAAACGGTCTGATATCCCGGAAGTGGATATCGTTTTGTGGGGGGCCGCCGGCTTTATCGGCAGGCTGCTGGCGGGCTATCTGTGGCCGAAATACGGGGCCTCGGGAGAAATTCGGTTTGCCCTGGGCGGACTTGAAAAACCGGAGCTGGAAGCGGTTCGCAGGGAGCTGAAGGCAGACGACAGACTGCCGCTGATTGTCGGCAATGCGTTTGATGAAACCTTTATCAATGCACTGACAAAAAAAGCCCGGCTCGTTGTGTCCACCGTCGGCCCCTATGCTAAATACGGCTCAATTCTGGTGGCGGCCTGTGCTGCCAATGGCACGGATTACTGCGACCTGTCCGGTGAAACCCCGTGGATGCACCGCATGATCAATGCGCACCAGAAAGAAGCCGAAGCATCCGGCGCCCGCATTGTCCATTCCTGCGGATTTGATTCCATTCCCTCGGATCTGGGGGTGCTGTTTTTGCAGACCCGGGCGCAAGAGCGGTTCGGGCATCCCATGACCGACGTTAAAATGCGGGTCAAATCCCTTCGCGGCGGCGCCAGCGGCGGAACGGTGGCCAGCATGTTAAATGTAATTGAAGAAATCCGCAAAGATCCGGAAGTGGCGAAAATCGCCAAAAACCCCTATGCCCTGGCCCCGGAGGGAATGCGCAGCGGCGTTCGCCAGCCCAATGTGTCCACATTTGAATATGATGCGGACGTTCAAAGCTGGGTAGCCCCTTTTGTGATGGCCGCCGTCAATACCCGGGTGGTGCACCGGTCCAATGCGCTGACAGGTTATGCCTGGGGCAAGGCGTTTAAATACGATGAAGCCATGATGATGGGTGACGGCCTGAAAGGACGCATCCGCGCTGCGGCTTTTGCCGGAACCATCGGCGCCTTTCTGCTGGGCGGGTATTTTACGCCGACGCGCTTTTTAATGCAAAAGACGCTGCTGCCGAAACCCGGTGAAGGGCCGTCCCCCGAAGCACGCGAATCCGGATTTTACAAACTGTACCTGATCGGCAAGGATTCCGAAGGCAACGAGATGCGGGTGACGGTAAAAGGCGACCGGGATCCCGGCTACGGCTCAACCTGCAAAATGCTGGGGGAAACCGCGGTGTGCCTGTTCAGCGAAATCGGGAAAAAGGATGTAAACGGCGGGTTCTGGACCCCGGCCACCGCCATGGGGCAGAAGCTGATTGACCGCCTGACCGCAAGCGCCGGCCTGACGTTTGAAGCGGAAAATGAGTTGTAATGTTCAATTAAGAGAACCGGCGCAAAATCTTTTCCAGCGCTTCCAGAACATTTTCCAGTCGTTCCAATACAAGCACCCGATCAGACATATTTTGCCTCCCGCACGATGCGTGACTTCAGGCGGGGGTTCATATTGTCGCGAAAACGTACCACATCAACATGCCTGGATAACAATCGCTCCAATTCCACTTTCATTCGGGCCGTTTGGAACAGATTGGGGCTGTCAGTTTCAAAAACAATATCCACATCGCTGTCTTCGCTTGCTTCGTCCCTTGCGAAAGAGCCAAAGATACCGATCCTTTTAATATCGTATTCAGAAGCAGCATTTTGTTTAAATGTCCGTAAAATTGAAAAGATGTCGTCCCTTTTCATCTGTAATTTCCTCTGATATATCCTTCTCAAGGCAAAAACGGCCTTTTAATTTCAGGTAAGTTATAACCATACAGATTTTGAATACTATTGACAAGATATAACACAATCCCTCCCTCGTCACTCCGGCAACCTGTTCCCTCGTCTCCGCCTGCAACCATCCTCCCGTCATTCCGGCAATCTTTTAGCCGGAATCCAGTTAAATGATCGCCTGATACAAAAAAAGGGGGTTATGCGGTTTGAAGGCGCATATCTAAGGTTTATTTCTTGTATTAATGGATAATTGACTTGGGCGACCGAGATCCGGACCAGGATCCGATAATTGACCGGGTCCAGACCGAAATGGGAAATTCGGGAAGGTTTAAAATTCGGCTAAACAGAATTTAAAATTCTTTTTAATTTCTCAGGTA
>JAABSL010000094.1 GCA_011390415.1 Desulfobacteraceae bacterium | reverse complement strand
TGAAGACTACCAAAAACTCAACAAGCCAGCGTCTGATTTAATTTCTTTTTTAAAAAAATCCCCCCTTTCCGGCATAAACCTTGACCTGACAAGAGACAAAAGCGCTTCAAGGGATATTGAATTATGAAATACTTATTGGACACCTGTGTCATTTCAGAAATCATAAGGCCTAAGCCATCCACAAAAGTCACTAAATGGATCAAACAAGAAGACGAAAGCAATTTTTTTATCAGTGTTTTGACGATTGGCGAACTTCACAAAGGAATCGAAAAACTTGACGAATCGAAAAGAAAAGGGGAATTGCATAATTGGGTGGATAATGACCTCAAGGAAAGATTTTGGACAAGAATCATCGACATAGATATACAAACTGCGGTGACATGGGGGAAGATCCAGGGAATGACGGAACGCGTTGGCAAACCAATGCCCGCCATAGATTCTCTTATTGCCGCAACAGGCATTACGCATCATTTAACAGTGGTAACCCGAAATGTTTCGGACATGAAAGCGAGCGGCGTGGTACTTATTAACCCATGGGAATAATGATAAAAAAGGTTAACAACACCATTCACTTGATTCGCAGGGGCGGGCTGCTTTTTCAGTATCGTGGTCCGGTGTTAACGTGGCTTTGCTAAAGTCACAATTCCCTGCTCCCAAGTGACGGTGGACGTTATAATCCTGAGGATGCTAAATCTTGTAAATATAATTTTGGCACTCATCATAGTGCCAATATTGTTTAGTCAATACTTCCTGTGGAGAGCAATTGTTGGTTTCCGCATTATTCCGACCGGGATTTCTTCGTTATTCTGACCATTTTCAAAAAGTTCCGGATTAAACTGATTCCGTTTGATTGCTTTCATCTCCGGCAAGGGTTTTATCGTATTCTTTCCTTGAGATATTCCACTGCCCTATAGCGCTCAGATAAATTGATACACCTGTGCTCAGTTAAATTGATACCCCCGCCTTTTAAATTGTTTCAATTTTTTCCATTACATTCTTTCCAACCTGAATTCCCGTCAAAAAAAGCATTATTACCCGCCTGCCATCAGCTAATGTGTCTCCCACACCCAGGAGGTACATATGAAAAAAGTGATGCGTCGGTGCCGGCACTGCGGTTGTCTTTTTCAAGTCTGCAATAAAGTCAAAAAGCATGAGTACTGTAAGAAAAAAGAATGTCAGAAAGCCAGAAAAAGAAAATGGCAGCGGGAAAAAATGAAAAACGATGCCGACTACCGGCAAGACCAGAAAAATGCTCAAGAGGATTGGAAAAACAATAATCCTGATTATTGGAAAAATTACCGCATCGACCATGAGCAATATACCGATCGCAACCGGGATCAACAACGCAGACGAAATCTGAACAAAAGGGCAAAATCCGCACCGGCAAACAAACCAGAACCGATTGCAAAGATGGACGCGATAACACCTGAAAGAACAATATTATCAGGTAAATATCAACTTATCCCGATGGCGCCGGACATGATTGCAAAGATGGACACGTTAATCGTAGAAATCAGCACAATTCCAGGTAATTATGCGTATTCCCCGCCCTGATTGCAAAGATGGACGTGTGGACTTTCAAAAATTATATGGGTTATGTTCGAAAGCATGAATTTGATGTCCGTATCCATCAGGAGGCCGGCATGATCAGTGTAGAAATATCGAGTATTGACCTGCGATATGAATGCTGCCGTGTGAAGTCAGATTACGCGGAGAAGTTATTGATTGATTCGATCCTTACCCATGGTATCCGGGAGCCCCTCCAGGGCGTGGATGCAGAGGACGGCGGCAGGATACTGCTCAACGGCTTTAAACGCTTCCGGTGCGCCGGAAAGCTCGGGATTGGAATCGTCCCCTGGCAATCATTGGGCAATGATGCGTCTGTCGGCATTCTGGAACTTTTACGTATTTCCAATGCCAAAAGCCTTACCATTCTTGAACAGGCTCGGCTGATTGACGAACTGCAAAGCGTGCAGGGCATGTGTTGTTCCGATATCGCGCTGCTGGTTGAACGGAGCCGGGCGTGGGTAAGCGTCCGGACGGGGATTATTAAGGAAATGAGCTGTTGTGTTATGGATAAAATCTTTTCCGGACAGTTTCCGGCGTATGCCTATATGTACACCCTGCGTCGGTTTATGCGCATAAACAGGGTAAGCAAAAAAGATGTGGATGACTTTGTTTGTGCCGTTGCGGGACGAAATTTGAGCCTTCGCGATATTGATATCCTTGCCAATGGTTATTTCAAAGGGTCCGATGAACTTCGGGGACAGATTCAAAACGGCGATATCGCCTGGGGGCTGGAAGAATTAAAAGCATCATCCGCGGGTACAACAAATTGTACGCAACCGGAACAGAATATGCTCAAGGATCTTTCCATCACGCAAAAGTATATGCAGCGGGTGGCAAGCAAAAGTAGCGACATGCGGTTCAAATCCACATCATTCAAGGCGCAGGCCGAGCTTCTTTCCGGAGGCATTTTAAGACAACTCCATGTATTCGAAAAGGCAGTCAGGGAGCTTCATGATCGATTCGGACAAACGGCAGGCAATATACAGTCTTTATAAAGAAGGGATGGGCGCAAGAGAAATATCCCGCCGCATGAATATTGCCGTGAACACGGCATCGGCGATTATTAAGCAAGAAGGCCGGATGCCGGAGGGGGTGCGGGAAGATAAAATTTCAATTAACGAGCCCCTGCTTCGGGAGCTTTATAATGAATGTAACGGATGGGCTCAGCGGATTCATGAGATGCTCACGGAAGAATATAAAATTGAGATCGGATATTCAACATTGACCCGTATGATCCGTGAGCTGGAACTGGGAAACAAAAAAAAACAGCGGTGCGATCATGTTCCGGATCAGCCGGGAGAAGAGATGCAGCACGACACCACTGTCTATAAACTTAAAATCGGAGACGCCTGGACCCGGGTGGTGGCCAGTGTCATTTATTTGCGGTATTCGAAAATCCGCTATTTAAAATTTTACCGGTCATTTAACCGATTTCACATGAAATGCTTTCTGCATGAGGCCTTGATGTTCTGGGAATATACGGCTCCGGTATGCATTATCGACAACACCAATCTGGCGCGTCTTTCCGGGTCCGGCGTCAATGCGGTGATGGCACCGGAGATGGAACAGTTTGCCCGCAAATACGGTTTTGCGTTTAAATGCCATGAGATAAAACATGCGAACCGAAAAGCCGGCAATGAACGCAGTTTTTATACGGTTGAGACCAATTTCATTCCCGGCCGGCGTTTTGAAAACATGGCAGATTTAAATGCTCAGGCAATGAATTGGGCGACGGTTCGGATGCCTGTCCGGCCGGTCAGTAAAACCGGCCTGATTCCCGCGGCCGCTTTTGACTATGAGCGGCCGTATCTTCAGAAAGTCCCGTTATTTGTGACGCCGCCGTATCTTGTGCATGAGCGATGTACCGATCAATATGGATATGTGTCATGTGACGGTAATTTTTACTGGATACCCGGAACGTCGCGGCACGTGGTAAAAGTCTTGCAGTACAGTGACCGGATTAAAATTTATCATCGAAAAGAACTTCTGTGTGAGTATGATTTACCGCCGGACGGGGTTAAAAACGAAAAATTCGCTCCCAAAGGACAGCCCCAATCACGGTATCAGCCGAATAACCGGAAACGAGCGACCGCTGAGGAGGAGAAAAAATTACGGGCCATATCACCAGAGACAAACGCCTACCTTGATTTTGCGCTCACACTCAAAACCGGTAAGCAACGACACGGATTTGTCCGCCGGTTGTATGGCTTGTCACAAAAGCTGGATCCGGCTTTGCTTATTCAATCGGTTCACCGGGCATTAACCTATCGCATCACTGACATTACGACCATCGAACGGATTGCGGTGCTTTTGATGCAGACCGGGGTTTATGAAATGCAACCGGCAGATGTTGATGCGGAATATAAGAACCGCAAAGCGTATTGCGATGGCCGGTTCACGGATGCAGTGGACCTGTCGGTATATAAGATTGAGGATGACAATGAATGAAGAATTGATGAATCAGCTTAAAACCATAAGGCTTCCGGGGTTGCTGGCAAACTGGGATCAGTATCTTGCCCTGGCCGATAAGAGCAATTATTCTCACACGCGGCTGTTGAAGCACATTATCGGCGAGGAATACCGTCTCCGGATGGAAAACTCACGAAAGATGCGCATCTGCCGGGCAAAAATACCGGAAAAATATGTCATTGAGACATTCCCGTTTGACAGGCAGCCCAAACTTTCCAGAAAAAAACTGACCAACATCTATGATTCTGATTACCTGTCAAAAAAACGCAATGTCATCTGGATAGGGCCGACCGGCACGGGCAAGACGGGCCTTGCCACCTCGTTTTTAATGCAGGCCATTGACCAGGGATACAGGGGCCGTTTTATCGTGTTCCCCGAGCTTGTGGAAATGCTTTACCAATCGGTTGCCGATCATACGGAAGCCAAATTGATCCGTACGTTTGCAACCTATGACTGCCTGCTGATAGACGAACTGGGCTACGTAGAGGTCGAACCGGTCCAGGTGGGGCTGTTCTTTACGCTGATGCAGAAGCGGCACAAAACAAAAACCACATTAATCACGTCAAACCTCGGGTTTGAACAGTGGACGTCATTTTTAAAAAACGACCAATTGACCGCCGCTTTGATGGATCGGCTGACCGAAACCAGCCATGTTATTAATATGAGAAACTGCGTGAGCCTTCGGCCGAAGCTCAATCCGGTATAAAGAGTTAAAATGCCCAAAAGGCAATACACTCAAAATGAATTATTTGTCCTGCGGAATCATATTCCTGTAGAGGCCTTGATACGGCAGTTGGGCATTCCTTCCAAAATGAGTGAAGGTTGCTTTCGATTTTGCTGCCCGGTCTGCCGGGGATTTGATACCGGCGTGAATCCTGCGACCAATCTTGCCAGATGCTTTGGCTGTGAAAAGAATTATAACACCATTGATCTTGTGATGCTGGTTAAAAAATCAGAATTTATCCACAGCGTAAAGTTTTTAAAAACCTGCTACGAACAAAAAAACAACCCTGCCACACCACCTCCCTCAATAAGCCAACTACCTGCTTCCCAGCCAATATCTATCGGCCATATTCTGAAAACGATGGTGCCTGCCTTGCAAAATCGCATCGAAATCCCTTCCCCCACCACTAAGAATCAATTGACTATAGAAATGCTCAATGAACGCTTGCAGCAGATTGAGCATCAAGTCATTCACCTGACAGAAAAAATCAACGCAATAAAACCCAATCGTTAAAATCGTATCATCTGATCTGGCAGGCGGCGGGATCACCGGCGGGGTCTTTTTTTTATATTTTTGCGGGGTCGCGGGATAAGGCTTGGTTTGCTTTAACCGGCTCACCTGTGAACCAACGTCTCATTTTAAGTGAGTAAAAGTGTATCAATTTATCTGAGCGATATAGATCATGAACGAATCAGAGCGTATGTCAGTTATTGAAACTCTTGATGAGGAGCTTTTGAAAGGTGGAGTTATCCTAT
>JAABSL010000093.1 GCA_011390415.1 Desulfobacteraceae bacterium | reverse complement strand
CCGGGGCTGCCCGGGACGACTGGAAAATCACCTGTGAAATTGCCAAGCGCATGGGCTATCCCATGGCCTATAAAAATGCCAAACAAATTTTTGAAGAGATCGCAACCGTTACCCCGTCCTATGCCGGGCTGACCTACGCCCGGATTGACAGACAAGGGCTGCACTGGCCGTGTCCGACCCCGGACCATCCCGGAACCCCGATTCTGCATACCCAGCAGTTCACCCGGGGCAAAGGATTGTTCCATGCCATCGACTATATCCCGCCGGCGGAACAGACGGATGACGAATACCCCCTGTATCTGACCACCGGCCGGGTTTTATATCATTATCATACCGGCACCATGACCCGCCGCACCGAAGGCCTTAACGAGCAGGCCCCGGAATCCTTTGCGGAAATTGCCCCCTCGGACGCCGAAAAATTCGGTATTGAAGATAAATCCATGATTTCCGTGGCATCCCGCCGGGGTGAAATTACCGTGCGGGCCAGAATTTCGGATATGGTGGACAGCGGCACCGTGTTTATTCCGTTCCATTACGCGGAAGCCGCGGCCAACCGGCTGACCAACGCGCAACTGGACCCTGTCTCCAATATTCCCGAATACAAGGTCTGCGCCATCAGAGTTTTCCGCGCGGCTTAAAAACTATAAAACGGGGCAGGTCTTAAGCAACTAAGACCGCCCCGTTTTAACACCGGCTCACCCGTGCACGTTCGTGTCATTACACTATTCTTGATTTTGCCTGTAACTTTTTGCAGATATCACCTTATTATTGAACTAATGCCATATTAATGATAATTAGATCTCAATTCTCTTTTATCAACTAATACAGCTGAGTAAATTGACAATGCAATCCAATCGATTTAAATTTTATCTCTTATGTTTCGGGGTATGTTTTTTTTTATTCGTTTTAAACATTACTTCCGGTTATGCGGATGAATTCAAAGTGGCGGGCTCGAAAGAGGGCCCCGGTGATCCGGCGGTATCCGAATTTTCTGAATCGGATGATTTTGAAGCCTTTGACGAGTTCAACGAATTTGAAGACACCCAATCCGCGGACATCTATGATCCGTTAAGTGGATACAACCGGTTTATGACGGGGTTTAATGATCATTTTTATGTACTGCTGTTCCGACCGGTTGCCAAAGGATACCGTTTTATTGTGATGAAACCGGTTCGCCAGGCCATTGACCGGGCGTTTGACAATGTCACTTACCCGGCGCGGTTTGTCAACAACCTGCTTCAGTTGAAAGTCAAGCGGGCGGGCATTGAAACAGCCAGATTTTTTCTGAACACGACATGGGGGATTGCCGGGCTGTTTGATCCGGCCAAAAATTACATGGGCATGGAAGCCTATCCGGAGGATTTCGGGCAGACACTGGGACATTATGGAGCCGGCAACGGATTTCCCATCGTGCTGCCCTTTGCAGGACCTTCCAATCTGCGGGATTTGATTGGCTATGCGCCGGATATGTATATGAACCCCATAACTTATGTCCGGGATGTGAAGGTGTCATTTGCCGTTGGGGTAGTTGAACATTTTAATGCCTTGTCCCTGTATCTGGATGAATATGACGCCATGCGTGCGGAAGCCATTGATTTGTATATCCTTCAAAGAGATGTATATGAAATGCGACGAAAAAAAATGATAGAGGAATAAGACGATGAAACATATTTTATTGATGACCTTGTGTCTTTCGGTACTGGCGGCGTTCCCGGCGATGGCGGATGAAGTCCAGACGGTTGAAAATTTGTTAAAGGAAAGAACCGAGGCGGTTTTAGAAATTCTTCAGGACAATGGTCTGAATGAAGAAGTGAAAAAAGACCAGATTATGGATGTTGTGGGGCCGATTATCGATTTCGGACTCATGGCGAAGTTAACGCTGGGCAAAACCAACTGGGAAAGGTTTAACGAAAAACAGCGGATTGAATTTGTGGATCTGTTTGTCAATCGGCTGGAAAATTCATATCTTGATAAAAGTTCAATTTATTGCTGTGTAGAGGTTTCTTACAAACCGGCCTTTAAACAGGGCAACAAAGTTTATGTCCCGATTGAAGTTCAGGCAAAAGACAAGCCGCTGGAAATGCTATATAAATTTTATTCTTCCAAAGACGGCTGGCAAGCCTATGATGTGGAGGTCAATGGCGTCAGTTTAATTAAAAGTTATCAATCGCAATTTTCTGAAGTCCTGAGAAACGGCACCCCGGAAGATCTGCTGATAAATTTGAGAGAACAGGTTAAAGAATCAAATTAACGAATTAAATGTTTGACAGGCGCCCATGCTGAAAACAGATACACTCACCACCCGCTTTTTTGATAAAATCATCACCGGACATCCCGTAGCAACCCTTATTGCTTTTCTCGTTATCATGGGGGTGTTCGGTTTTTTTGCCAAAGATTTTCAAATTGACGCCTCTTCAGAGACCCTGATCCGGGAAAATGATGAAGACCTGAAGCTGGCCCGCCAGATCTATTCCCGCTACGGGGTTCAGGATTTTCTGGTCATTGCCTATACGCCGCACAAGGATTTGCTGTCCGATACGGTGCTGGAGAA
Source organism: Desulfobacteraceae bacterium (assembly GCA_011390415.1). Classification (GTDB taxonomy): domain Bacteria; phylum Desulfobacterota; class Desulfobacteria; order Desulfobacterales; family Desulfosalsimonadaceae; genus SURF-3. Next base: position 2,976 of record JAABSL010000093.1, on the reverse strand, counting down.
TATCGCCCGGCTGAAAAAAGAGATTTCAGCAATCGAGCGGGTGGATTCGGTGGTGACAATTTTAGATGTACCCATTCTTGAAAGTCCGCCGGTGTCGATTTCCGATTTGGCCGAAGAAATACCCACCCTGACCTCTTCCCAAGTGGATCGCTCCCTTGCCCGAAAAGAGCTGGCCAACAGCCCGGTATATACCAATCTGCTGGTCAGCCCGGATCTCAAAACCACCGGTATTCAGATTAATTTTGAAGAAAATACCCGGTTAACGGACTTGATTCAGAGAAATGACACCCTTCGGGAAAAATTATCTGATAAGGGGTTGTCGGAAAAAGAAGCCGCCGAATACCGGCAGGTCCGGACCGCACTGGATCAGCAACGGGATATTGCTGATCAGCAGCGGCATGAGGATATCCAGGCCATTCGAAGCATTATGGATTCCTATCGGGATCAGGCGGATTTATTTCTCGGCGGTGTCAGCATGATCGCCGATGATCTGGTCCGGTTTGTCAAAAATGATTTACAGGTTTTCGGGCTGGGGGTTTTCTGTTTTCTGGTGATTACCCTGGGAATTATTTTCAGAAAGCTTCAATGGATTATTCTGCCCATGTTTTGCTGTCTGTTTGCCGCGATTGCAATGATGGGCCTGCTGGGTTTTTTCGGATGGGAAGTAACGGTTATTTCGTCAAATTTTATTTCCCTGCAGCTGATTATCACCATGGCGGTGACCATTCATCTGATTGTCCGGTATCGCGAGCTTGCGGCAACCTATCCGGATATGTCCCAACGGGAACTGGTCAATGAAACCGTTCGCCTGAAACTGACCCCCTGCGTTTATGCGGCATTAACCACCATTGCCGGGTTCGGGTCCCTGCTCTCAAGTGACATCTATCCGGTCATTACCTTTGGCTGGATGATGGTCGGCGGCATTATCGTTTCTTTGATCATTACCTTTATTTTTTTCCCGGCGTCAATGATGTTTCTATCAAGAACCGCTCCCGAAGAATCACCGGAATCACGGTATTCGCTGACCCATATTTTGGCGGGACTGACGGAATATCACGGAATGGCAATTCTTGCGGTCAGTACCGCGGCATTGATTTTGAGCGGTATCGGGATTTCCCGCCTGGAGGTGGAAAACTCATTTATCAATTACTTCAAGAAAAGCACTGAAATTTATCAGGGCATGAAAGTGATTGATCAGCAACTCGGCGGCACCACCCCCTTAAACGTGCTCATCGATTTCCCGCAAGATTCTGAGCCGGAAGACCCTGAAAAAGATAAATTGCAGAAAGACTCTGACACCGATACTTCTGATGAATTTTCAGAGTTTGATGAGTTCGGCGAATTTGATGAGTTTGATAAACCGGACGCAGAAGAAAGTCCGGGAAAATACTGGTTCACGCCCTATAAAATGCAGAAGGTGCTGGACGTCCATAATTATCTGGAAGGCATTCCCGCCATCGGCAAGGTCTTGTCTCTGGGAACATTGATGAAGCTGGCGGATCGGCTCAACAAGGGCAAACCGCTGGACAGTTTTGATCTTTCCATTGTGTACAATGAAATTCCGGAATCCTTTAAAGAGCTTCTGGTCACCCCCTATGCATCGGTGGAAAACAATCAGGTGCGGCTCTTTGTCCGGGTAATGGATTCAAAAGAAGATTTACGCCGCAATGAACTGTTGAAAAAGATTGAGCATGACCTGACCCACAAACTCGGGTACGAGCCGGAAAATGTCCATCTGGGCGGAATGCTGGTGCTGTACAACAATATGCTGCAAAGTCTTTTTAAATCTCAGATACTGACGCTGGGCATCGTGGTTCTGGCTTTGGGCATGATGTTTCTGATTTTGTTCCGGTCCTTTCGTATTGCCATTGTGGCTATTTTCCCGAATCTTCTGGCCACCGGCGTCGTCCTTGGCGTGATGGGCTGGCTGAAGATTCCCCTGGACATGATGACCATCACCATCGCGGCCATCAGCGTCGGAATTGCCGTGGACGATACCATTCATTATATTCACCGGTTTGAAAAGGAAATCCGGGTGGACGGGGATTATACAAAAGCCATGCATCGCTGTCACCACAGTATCGGGTATGCCATGTACTACACCTCGCTGACGATTATCATCGGATTTTCCATTCTGGTTCTCTCCAATTTTATTCCGAGCATGATCTTTGGCCTGATGACCGGTCTGGCCATGTTTATCGCACTGATTGCGGCCCTTACGCTTCTGCCCCGGCTGATCATTATCACCAAACCCTTTGGAACGGATTTTAATGGCACTTGACCGGCTCATTTACAATGGCATGGTTCTGACCGTTAACCCGCATTTTGAAATCATCCATGACGGGGTCGTCGGCATCAAAGACGGCGTGATCCAGTTCGTGGAGCCCCGATCCAAAGATCTTTTTCAATATTATGCCGAAGAGGCCGATGACGTCGTGGATGCCGGGGGCGGCATTGTCATGCCCGGACTGGTCAACGCCCATGTGCATCTGCCCATGTCCCTGTTCCGGGGGCTGGCCGACGACCTGCCTCTTGCCAAATGGCTCAATGACTATATCTTCCCGGCCGAACAGCGGCATTTATCCCCGGAAACGGTTCATATCGGCACGCTGCTGTCCTGTGCCGAGATGATGCTCAGCGGCACCACCTGCTGCTGTGACGGATATTTTTATGAAGATGAAGTGGCCCAGGCAGTCAGGCAAACCGGGCTGCGGGCGGTGCTGGCCCAGGGGGTGATCGATTTTCCGGCCCCCGGCGTGCCGGATCCTGACAAAAATATCGATACGGCCATTGCATTTGTCAAAAAGTGGAAAAACCGGTCTTCTCTGATTACCCCGTCCATTTTCTGTCATTCGACATATACCTGTTCGGCAGACACATTAAAAAAAGCAAAAAAAGCGGCCGATTCCCTGGGGGTTCTGTTTCAGGTTCATGTGGCGGAAACAAAAGGGGAAGCGGATCAGATTCGGGCATCAC
>JAABSL010000092.1 GCA_011390415.1 Desulfobacteraceae bacterium | reverse complement strand
CAGTCGCATCAGATCAGCGCCGGATACGCGGCCAAAATATTTAAACACTATGGCGACCGGGCCATTGAAGTCGTGACGGAAAATCCGTTTCAGCTGGCCACCGATATTTTCGGCATCGGGTTTCTGACCGCCGACAAAATTGCTGCCAACCTGGGGTTTTCAAAAGATTCTCCGGTGCGCATCCGGGCCGGCATTCTCTATGTGTTAAATGAACTTTCCGGGGACGGCCATGTCTATTTTCCGTATTTACCATTAATTGAAAAAAGTTCTGAAATTCTGGAAGTGGCCGGCAGCCTTATTGAAAATGAACTGGCCCGGGTAACTGCGGAAAAACAGATTGTCATTGAAAAGCCGGACCCCGGCCTGCCAAACAGTTCGCCGGACAGTTCAGATGACGACCGGGCCGTTTATCTGTCGCGCTATTATTTTTGTGAAACCGGCATCTCCTATATGCTCAAGCGCCTGATGGCAACACCCAAGCTGATTCGGCCGGTGGATGCCGGCCAGGCGGTAAACTGGGTGCAGAATCAGCTGGATTTCAGCCTGGCGGATAATCAGAAAAAAGCCATTGTTTCGGCGGTTTCCAGCAAGCTGATGGTCATTACCGGCGGACCGGGAACCGGTAAAACAACCATCATCCGGGCGGTTTTGAAAATTTATCAGAAACTCCACGTCAATATCCTCCTGGCCGCGCCCACCGGCCGGGCCGCCAAGCAGATGAGCGAAACCACCGGTTTCCCGGCCAAAACCATCCACCGGATGCTCTCGTTTAATTTTCACAGCGGCGGTTTTCAGAAAAATGAAAAAGATCCCCTGGAGTGCGATTTGTTGATTGTCGATGAGGCCTCTATGATTGATACGGTGTTGATGCATCATCTGCTCAAGGCCGTGCCGCCGGAAGCCACGCTGATTCTGGTGGGAGATGTCAATCAGCTGCCGTCCGTGGGCGCCGGAAACATTCTCAAAGATATTATTGCGTCCCATGTCGTGCCGGTTGTCCGGCTGAATGAAATTTTTCGACAGGCCCGGCAAAGCCGGATTGTCGTCAATGCGCACCGGATCAATAACGGATACCTGCCGGAAACCGACGGAGAAGACGACGCAGACTCCGATTTTTATTTCATTGACCAGGAATCGCCGGAACGGGTGCTGGAAATCATTTGCGAACTGGCCGCCCGCCGAATTCCGAAAAAATTTAATCTGGACCCGGTCAATGATATCCAGGTGCTTTCTCCCATGCACAAGGGACTGGTCGGCACCGCCAATTTGAACACGGAGCTCCAGAAACGCCTGAACCCCGGCAAAGACGGCATTGCTTTCGGCACCACGACGTTTCACGTCCACGACAAGGTCATGCAGATCCGGAACAATTACGACAAAAACGTGTTTAACGGCGATATCGGCCGGGTGACGGAAATCAGCCGGGAAACACGGGAGCTGATCATTGTGTTTGACGGCCAAAAAATCAGTTACGACTTTACGGAACTCGATGAGGTGGTGCCGGCGTATGCCGTGTCTGTCCACAAATCCCAGGGATCTGAATACCCGGCGGTGATCATTCCGGTGCTGACCCAGCATTATATTCTGCTCCAGCGCAACCTCATCTATACGGCGGTCACCCGGGGACGGCAGCTGGTGGTACTGGTGGGCACCAAAAAAGCGCTTGCAATTGCCGTTCATAATGATAAGACCCGGCAGCGATACACCCGGCTTGCGGACCGGTTGCAGGGAAAAACATTCTTGCGCGCAACAGATTAAATTGGCATCGTGATAAATTATAAAAACCAAATTATACCTTTGAATCCCTTACGAGGAGAGTCGGTTGAAGATCATTATCGTTGGCGCGGGTCAGGTCGGCTTTCATATTGCCAGCCGCCTGGCCTATGAAAATAAAGATGTGGTGGTGATTGATGTGGATCCGGAAGCCATCAGCCAGGTATCGGAAAAAATTGACGTCAATGTCATTGTCGGCTCCGGCAGCAGTCCGCTGATTCTGGCGGAAGCCGGGATTAAGGAAGCTGAAATCATGCTGGCGGTGACCGACAGCGATGAAACCAATCTGGTGGCCTGCCTGATGGCGGATACGATTTCCCCGACCACCAAAAAGCTGGCCCGAATCCGAAAACGGGATTATGACGAATTTCATCAAATATTTCATGATGCCTCCCCGCATATTGATACGGTGATTAACCCGGAAATCGAAGTGGTCAAAACCATTGAACTGTTTATGAGCGTGCCCGGTGCCGTGGATGTGGGCGAGTTTGCCGACGGCCGCCTGAAACTTGTCGGTATCTTAATGGATAAAGATTCCCGGCTTGCCGGCGTCCGGCTGCTGGATCTGTCCGATAAAATCGGTGCGCGAACCCTTGTCGCTGCCGTGGTCCGGGAAGGTGAAACCATCATTCCCCGGGGCGATGACCGCCTGTATCCCGGAGATTTAATCTATTTTATCAGCGAAGAAGCCGGGCTGAGCAATATTTTAAAGGCCTTCAACCGGCAGATAAAACCCATCAAACGGGCAATGATTGTGGGCGGGGGCAGGATCGGGATACGGCTGGCGGAGTCGCTGGAAAAACAATCCATATACACAAAACTGGTCGAACGGTCCGCTGAGCGATGCGCTGAAATTGTCGAAAAAATGAACAAAGTACTGGTTATCCAGGGCGACGGATCGGATCAAAGCCTGCTGCATGAAGAAAATATTTCGGATATGGACGTTGTCGTCACCCTGACCGATGACGAGGAGACCAATATCCTGGTCTCTCTGCTGGCTAAAAAAATGGGGGCCCGCAAAACCATTACCAAGCTGAGCAAATTTGGCTATTTCTCCCTGATGACGACCATCGGGCTGGATCAGGTGGTCAGCCCGCGCCTGTCCGCCATTAATACCATTCTTCAGCACATTCGCCGGGGGAAAGTGCTGTCCGCCCGGACCATGACCGACGAACAGGCGGAAGTGCTGGAAGCCGTTGCCCTGGAAACTTCCGATATCGTCGGAAAACCGCTGAAGCGGACGGGAATGCCAAAAGGCGCCCTGGTCATCGGCATTATCCGGGAGGATGAAATTGAAATTCCGTCCGGAGACAGCATCATCCGGCCCAACGACCGGATTCTTATTTTTGCCAAGCGCCAGGTGGTGGCAAAAATTGAAAAAATTCTTGCCGTCAAGCTGGAGTTCTTTTAAATGCGCTGGAATTATGTTTTTTACATCGTCGGTATCCTGACGTTTTTTTTGGGGGTATTAATGGCAATCCCCCTTTTGTGCGCTTTGTATTATAAAGATTCCAGCGTGGCGGCCCTGATAATGTCCATGGCGGTCACCACAGCAGCGGGTGCGGGTTTGTACCTGTTTTTCCGGGGACCCAAAACCGAATATCTCAGCCAGCGGGAGGGCATGGCCATTGTCGCCATCGGCTGGACCGCAGTGGGCCTTTTCGGCGCACTGCCGTTCTACTGGAACGGCGTGTTTGATCTGTTTATCGATGCCTTTTTTGAGTCTGTTTCCGGGTTTACCACCACCGGCGCATCGGTGATGACCAACATCGAGGCAGTGCCAAAGGGACTTCTGCTGTGGCGAAGCCTGATTCAGTGGCTGGGCGGTATGGGCATTATTGTTTTGTCCGTGGCGATTCTGCCGTTTTTAGGTGTCGGCGGCATGCAGCTTTACAAAGCGGAAGTGCCCAGTCCGGTGCCGGACAAGCTCAAACCCCGCATCAGCGATACCGCCAAAATTTTATGGAAAGTCTACGCACTCATTTCGCTGGCGCAATTATTAATGCTGCTGATCGGCGGCATGGGGTTTTATGATGCGTTATGTCATACGCTGACCACATTGCCCACCGGGGGATTTTCCACCAAGAACCTGTCCATCGCCCACTATGACAGTGTTTATTTTGATGTGGTCGTGATGATTTTCATGGTGCTGGCAGGGATCAATTTTTCCCTTCACTACCAATTCATGAAAGGCGGCACGCTGGCGTTCTGGAAAGATTCCGAATGCCGGTTTTTTCTTGCCGTGGTCCTTGTTTTGACCCTTGTGGTGAGTTTTAATATCCATGGGGCGGTTTATCAGACCGTCGGTGAAGCCCTGCGGTTCGGATCCTTTCAGGTCATTTCCATTGTGACGACCACCGGTTTTGCAACAGCAGACTACAACCAGTGGCCGTCCATGTCCAAACTGATTTTGCTGCTGTGCATGTTTCTCGGGGCTTCTGCCGGTTCCACGGGCGGCGGCATGAAATGCATGCGGATCATGATTTGCTTTAAATACTGCTACAAGGAATTGTTCAACCTGCTTCACCCGCACGCGGTAACCACCGTCAAAATCGGCGGCAAGAGTGTCTCCGATACGGTCATCCGAAGTATTCTCGGATTTTTAGCGCTGTATATGGGGTTGTTTGCCCTGTGTTCCGTGCTCCTGGCCGGCATGGGGGTTGATGTAGTGACCTCCGTATCGGCGGTGGCGGCATCCATCGGCAATATCGGGCCGGGTTTTCACCTGGTCGGACCGGTGGGCAATTATGCGGAAATCCCGACCATGGGAAAATGGTTGCTGGTCTGGTGTATGCTGCTGGGAAGACTGGAAATTTATACAATCATTATTTTCCTGGTGCCGGAATTCTGGAGAAAGTGATTTGTTGCTCTTGCAAAAAGCGGTTAAAAGCGTTACTTTTTTATTGACATGAATTCGATTAACATATATCAAACACTCTTTATACAGACGCGGTGAAAAAACATTGGGTCGTTAACTCAGTCGGTAGAGTATCTCCCTTTTAAGGAGAGAGTCATTGGTTCGAGCCCAATACGACCCACCACATATACTTGCTTGCGTCCCCATCGTCTAGCCTGGTCCAGGACACCGGCCTTTCACGCCGGCGACAGGGGTTCGAATCCCCTTGGGGACGCCATTTTTTTAAGGGTTTAGCTGATAAAGCTAAGCCCTTTTTTTATTGTGCCCGTTTCACCCGTTTTAGCAAATCGCCTCAGCGATCTTTTTTTTGGTTGCTCCCACCGCCAGCAATGATTTGATCAAAAGATCCACTGAAACGGACGGGTCTCCTTTTTTCCATTTTCGCCACCCTTGACTGGCTTGAGTTAAGCATTCTTGCCAATTGGATCCGGGTCAGTTTTTTGCTTGCGTTTCTTTGCCAAAGCCTGACTGAGGGCAATTTTGAGTTCGATATATCCAGTTTCTTCTTTGCTGAGTCCCAGAAAATCTTCTGCGGAACCGATTTTATAGCCTTTAGATTCCAGGTCCTTTTTTTTCATCTTATCCATATTAATTATCTCCTTTGACATCTGCATCACCAATTTCATGGTGAGGGACGTTTGCCCAATATGCGAGCCGTTTACATGAATACAGGATAGAAAAAACCGGATTCAGACACCTTTGACGTTAAACCATCCGGGAAATCCTGCTGACCGCCTGGTTTAATTTTTTGACGGACACCGGATACGCGGTTTTTAATTCCTGGGCAAACAGGGACACTTTAAATTCTTCGATCATCCAGTAAAACGCCTCCGCCGCCTCTCTTTTCTCAGCCGATGTGGTGGGTTCCAGGC
>JAABSL010000091.1 GCA_011390415.1 Desulfobacteraceae bacterium | reverse complement strand
GCATTTTAAAAAATTCATGCATGGTGGGCACCACAGTCCTGCGCAGAGGATGTTCCGGCATATCTTCGGGCAGCAGGCTCATGTAATAGGGGGTAATGCCCAGAGGGATTTTCGTGTCCAGGCAGTTAAATGCGCTTTCTTCTTCATATGAGAGGCAAAGAAAGCGCTTCAACTGGGTTTGTGAACAGATGCGGTTGCGCACCTGCCAGTGCCAGTTGTTCCAGTCCTTGTCCGCCACTTCCGGGAAAAAGCGTTTCCGGAACGTGCGGGTGCGCTGTATGGCGTCTTTATTGATATTGCGGGGTTTTTTAAAAACAATGGATCGGGTATGGCGCGGAGGGCATGGCTTGACAAGATGGGGCACTAAGTGAGGGTGGCCGCTGGGAGGTTCGTCATCTTTCTCCACTTCCATAAGTGCGGATTCTTCCTGATTGGACGTCAATTCCTGCATGATGTTTTTCCTTATTTTTTAATTGTTCATAGGGTGAGGGAACATGTGAACGCCCTTCCGGTAATTCGCTGATCCGACCCTGCTCAAAAACCGTGTTTATAAACGACTTTTTTATAACATAAAATCAGATAGTTAGTTTAAAATTCAATGCCGTTCCCGTTTTTCTGATATATGATCTCAAGTCGTCACCATGTCAAGCATTTTATGACGGCTGGATAAAAAATATTTATTTGAAATTTCAATAAGTAAAACAGCTTTTACAATCCTTTTTCTTTGTGTGGTTTATGGCCCGAAGCCCGCCGAAAGCGGTGAAAATAAAGATTCTATGGTTTCAATCCGTGCGATAAGCACATTTACGTGCCCAAAATGCATACAAAACAAAAGAAAGCTCTTTTTAACTGCCACCTTATCAGTATAAGCTGCATGGGAAACCGCCTTTTCCCGCCCTGCCGTTCCCCTGATATCGTAAATTCTGTTTTTCCGTTATGGATTATTTTCAAAAAGACAGTTTCTGCTTTTTTATACCCCTTACCGGACCCTTTTCAGCTTCCGAGCAGGGCAGTGCAAACTGACAGGAGAAGCTGTTTCATAAATCGCAAACCCCATACCTTGCAAAGATCGGACTGCGTTTCAGGACACCCCCTGATCAAAACCCGGCAGACTTCGGATGAATTCGGAGCTTCAACGCTGATCTGCGTTCATCTGCGTAAATCCGGGGCTGATAAAAACAGCTTTATGGTCCGGCACAGACGCATGCGCCCACACCAATGATGATGAAAACGTTACGGCAGCAGCTTTGCGACCAGCACCTCACACTCATCTAAAGTCATAATCCGCGGTACCGGATAATCCGGATGGGCTTCATCCAGCGCCCGCTTGGCAATCAGGGGAATGTCTTTTTCCTGGAGTTCCTTGATATAGGTGGGAATTTTCATGTTTTTGTTCATGGATTTGATTTTTTCAATAAATTTGACCGACAAGTCTTCGTCAGTCTCTTTCCGTGTCCCGATACCGCCGGCAACTGCCAGGTCCGCCAGTTTATTCTCGGCTTCCTTGCGGCAGAATTCCAGTATATAGGGAAGGATCACGGCATTGGCCAGTCCGTGGGGAACGCCGTAAAGTCCGCCCATATTATGGGCAATGGCATGCACATACCCGACATAGGCCCGGGTAAATGCCGACCCTGCATAAAAGGACGCCAACGCCATATTCGTTCGGGCGTCCAGATCAGAGCCGGTTTTATACGCTTTTTCCAAATTTTCAAAAATCAGTCTGGTGGCGTTTTTGGCATTTTCATCGGTGAATTTACTGCCGTTCAACCCGATATAGGCTTCCACGGCATGGGTTAACGCGTCCATTCCGGTGGTGGAGGTTATGTGCGGGGGCAGACCGACCATCAGCTCAGGATCCAGAACCGCAATTTTGGGTATCAGCTTCAAATCATTGATGGCAAATTTTTCATGGGTGGAAGGATCCGTTATAACCGCGGCAACCGTGGTTTCAGATCCGGTCCCGGCCGTGGTGGGCACGCAGAAAAAAGGCGGAATCGGCAGAATAACGCGAAAAAGTCCTTTCATCCACCGAACCGGAATCAGCGGATTTGAAACCCGCGCCCCGATGATCTTGGCACAATCCATGGCCGACCCGCCGCCGAAACCGATAATACTGTCACATTTATTTTTTTGATAAAGCGTTCGGCCCTTTTCAACATTTTCAATGGTGGGATTGGGCTGGACATCATCAAAAATGGTATATTTAATGCCATGTTCGTGCAGGGATTCCAGCAGACTTTCCGGCAGTTTCAGATCCATCAGCACCTTGTCCGTCACCACCAGCACATTCTTAAGACACCGCACCTTGATATTTTCCGCAAGATTCTCCACACTGCCGGCACCGCTCAGCAGCATGGGCACGGGAAAGGGGATAACACCGGATACCGTTTTCATTGTGCGCTGCTGTATCCGATACATTCTTTTTTTTAATGTCCAGATCATTTTTTCTCCTGTTCTGCGTCAACCATCGTTTTTAAAAAATGTAAATGAAGTCTTTCATCCAACCGTTATAAATCATAAAGCGTTTCATCTTTTGCAGGCGCCTGCTTTTTGCCAAAAAGTCTGCCCCCTTTTTTCCCGGGCAGAATAAACGGTTCTTCACCGTCAATCCGGTCTCCCATTTCCGCTTCAATGGTTTCGGGATCTTCCCCCTTTTCCATTCGGGCCAGGGCTTCTTCCATGCCCGGCCCCAGGCCCATGCCGGTCATGTCCGTTAACCTGCGCATCAGTTTTGCCGCCTGGCGGGGATCATCCTCATTCATATGTTCCGCTTCTTTCGCCATCATGGCCATGGCCTGCTCCATCTTTGACTCATCAATGGGCAGATCATCTGCGCTGTTTTCTTCCGCCCGTCCGGTCACGGCAAAGACGGAAACCTGTTTTGTCAGTTTCTGATTCCGGCATTTCGGGCACCCGGGGATTTTTTGGGTATTCACTGATTTTGAAAAAAAATTAAATATGGTGTGGCAGTCCTTGCAGTAAAATTCATAAATCGGCATTTTGAAATCCTTTTTCAAACAAACCCGGAAAAGTTAAAATCACATGAATATCCAGATATATGACAAAAAAAGCATCGGGTGTCAATTGCGTTTAACCGGGAAAACCCCCTCTGCCGATGTTGGCCAATTTTTTATTGACAAGAAGCGGCAACCGGATTATTGGTTCGTATACAAAGGATTATAATTATGTCGAATTTACCTGATGATCTTCCGGAATGCATGGTCTTTCTCCTGGGAAAAGCCTATCAGAAAGCCCATGCCGGATTTAAAAAACAGCTTAAAAAATACGGCCTGACCAATATGCAGCACCTGGTGCTGGAAGGCTTGTGGTATGATGAGGGCATGACCGCGGCAGAACTCTGCAAACTGCTGATCATGGACAAGGCCACCGCATCGGGTATTTTGGAAAGAATGACCGATACCGGATGGATCATCAAGAAGCAAAATCCGGATGACGGAAGGGTCCAGCGTTTATATACTTCCGAAAAAGCGAACCGGTTAAAAGACCAGCTGATTAATGAACGAAAAAAAGCCAACAAAGAAATATTAAAAAATTTTACCCTCGAAGAGCAGCTGCTCTTAAAGCGCCTGCTCAGAGATTTAATTTAACCATTGCATCCATCTGCCGGAATGCATAAAATACACCTGTTTTTCATGTCCGACTGTCCGGCTCCTTTGTTCGCGTACAAACAACAAACCCTGTTATTGCAAAACCTGATGGTATACAGATGATATAAAATGATAAAATAAAACAAGGAGAGTAAACATGACCCTGCTTAATCCCAAAACCGAAAAATTTGAACACCTGGATCCCCGGTCCCGGGAAATCATGCTCAAAACCATTGACTATTTTGAGTCCAGAGGCAAAGAACAACTCAAACATGACAGCCATGAACGGTTATGGTATGGCGATTTTATTCAATTTATGAAAGACAACCAGGTCATGGCCACCCTGCTGACACCGGAACAATACGCGGACGGTGATCCGGATACCCGTTGGGACACATTCCGTATCTGTGATTTTAATGAAATCCTCGGATTTTACAATCTGTCCCACTGGTATACCTGGCAGGTTTCCATCCTGGGCCTGGGCCCGATTTTCATGGGTAAAAATGAGGAAGTAAAGAAAAAAACCGCCCAAATGCTCAGAGACGGCGGCATTTTTGCCTTCGGCCTGTCCGAAAGAGCCCATGGGGCGGACCTGTATTCGTCGGAAATGATGCTCACCCCTTTGAGTGAGGGCAAATATGTGGCCGACGGCGGCAAATATTACATCGGCAACGCCAACAAGGCCGCCCTGGTTTCCACATTTGCAAAAAATTCCGAAACCGATGAATATGTATTCTTTGTCGTAAACCCGGAACATCCGAATTATGACCTGGTCAAGAATGTCGTGGACTGGGAAGGCTATGTGGCGGAATACGCCCTAAACGGCTACCCGATCACGGATGAGGACATCCTGACCACCGGCAGAGACGCCTGGGACTCTTCCTTAAACACCATTAATGTCGGAAAATTCAATCTGGGCTGGGCATCCATCGGCATTGCCACCCATGCATTTTATGAAGCCATCAACCATGCCAGCCACCGGAATCTGTTCGGCAAATATGTCACCGAATTTCCCCACATCAAGCAGCTTTTTACCGATGCCTATTGCCGCCTGGTGGCCATGAAACTTTTTGCCCAGCGGGCCACCGATTACCTGCGGTCTGCTTCCGAAACCGACCGGCGCTACCTTCTGTTCAATCCCATGGTAAAAATGAAAGTTACCACCCAGGGTGAAGAAGTCATCAATCTGCTGTGGGATGTGATTGCGGCCAGGGGCTTTGAAAAAGATATGTATTTTGAAATGGCGGTCAAAGACATCCGGGCCCTGCCGAAACTCGAAGGCACGGTTCATGTCAACATGGCCCTGATCATCAAGTTCATGGCCAATTATTTTTTCAATCCCGGCACGTTCCCGGAAATCCCGCATCGGGATGATCCGAAAAATGATAACTTTCTGTTCAACCAGGGGGCCACCAAGGGGCTGAGTAAAATTCAGTTCCATGATTTTAACAAGGCATACAGTGATGTGGATTTAAAGAATGTTGCCATTTTCAAGGAGCAGATTGAACTGCTCAAGGAATTTTTGATGTCCGCCACCCCGGATGCCGAACAGGCTAAAAATATCGATTTTCTCCTGTCCCTGGGTGAATTGTTCACACTGGTGGTTTACGGTCAGCTGCTGCTTGAAAAATATAAAATGGAAAACATTGATGCAGATCTCATGGAACAGATTTTTGATTTCATGGTCCGGGATTTCTCGAAATTCGCGCTTCAGATTTACACCAAGCCCAGCAGCACCGAAAAACAGATGGACCTGTGCATGAAAATGATCAAAAAACCGGTGGTTGATGATGACCGCTTTGAGCGTTTTGTTAAAGAGAGAGTCTATGCATTAAAAGATACGTATGAGATGAATCCGTAAGAGGAAGGTAGAAGGTAGAAGGTTGAAGGTAGAAGGTAGAAGGTTGAAGGTAGAAGGTAGAAGGTTGAAGGTAGAAGGTGTAGAAAATCAATACCAGGGGAGGGGGGTTTCCCCCTCCCCTTTTTCTTTG
>JAABSL010000090.1 GCA_011390415.1 Desulfobacteraceae bacterium | reverse complement strand
TATTAAGTTTCTTGTTCATTTAATCCGCCTATTTAGATCAATATTCTGGATTGGCTTCAGTGCCAGAGGAGTGACTTGCCGCATATCAGCCTCACTGGGCACCCTCCATGTTGGCAATCAAATAGCTCATATATCATTGGCTTCCAAAAGTTTATGTTTATATTTTATATAATATTAATAATTTATTAAATTTTATCCATCCAAATTTTGCAGAAACCGTAGACAAAACCATTATGAAAACCATAAAACAAAAACAGCGGTAATCGTAGTTCTTTTTATTCAGCGCAAACTGCTGATTTTATAAGGCCCCCGTCAGGACAAAGTCCGGCAACATCGTGCCCTGATTTAAATTTGCATTAAAAAAGCAGACCCGCCGATCACATGGATCAAAGGCGGGTCCGCTATAAAATGAATTGTTATAAGAAAAATAAGGTTCAGCTGCTACTGAGACATTTCCTGGACTTTTTGCTGAATTTCAGGATCTTTCTGCATGGCCATGCTGATCTCATTGTATTGTTCCACGTCAAGGCCATTTTCTTCGATGGATGCAATCATTTTCTTGGTGTATTTGCTCTGAAGCTCCTGAGCCTTATCAGCATCTTTTACGTCGCTGACAACCTCGGAATACTCACTTCTGATTTCAGAAATGTCGTTGAGCGCCAGGGCGAATTTCTCAAGTTGCTTGTCGCTGATATCCGTTTCCTGGGGTTGCTGGTACTGGTATTCCTGATTCCCTCTATAACCTTCCTGCTGTCCACCGTCCTGGGCCATGGCCTGCGGCGCTGCCAGCAGAAAACAGGCGGTCATGATCAGAATAAATGATTTCCAGATTGTCATTGGTTTTCTTTCGATTTTTGAACTCATTTTTACAAAATCCTCCTTTTATGTTCCTGTTAAAAAAATGGCATTATGTTGATTGCCTGAACTGTCTTTGCCTTTTACATGATGCAGTGTCTATGCCAAAATTAGACAAAACCTCAAAAAATTCTTAACTATTCTATTTTAAAGTATTTTATAACTAAATCAAAAGTCCTTTTAAATCCGGAAAAATTGTGCCAAAATGACACATGTGCAAAAATGACAAAGGAGGCCGGGTTTTGAAAGATTATTTTTTCAATCGCTTAAGCCTGCGCTCGGTTTTAATCATCAACGTGATTGCACCGTTGCTGATAGCCATGACCGGCGCGGCTTACATCGGCTTAAACATGCTGGAACATATCGCAGAAGATCGTATGCAGGAAGATATACAACTGGTGGCCCGGGCGATCCGGCTGCCGGTGAGTTACAGCTTGGAAAAGGAGCGCTTCGGTAGCCTCAGCCAGACGCTGCAGTCCGTTTTTCATATCGGCCGGGTCTACGGCGCATATGTTTTTGATGCGCAGGGAAACCGCATTGCTTCGGTGGGCGCCGTTGAGCCGGACATCCATCAGAACGATCTACTGAATGTGACCAAAGACGGAGAACGCACCGGGCAGTATGAAAAGATACAAGGCCGTCGCGTGTATTCATATTTTGTGCCGCTGTTTGACACGGCCGGCAAAAGCATCGGCCTGCTGCAGATCATCCGGGAAAAAAGTGATTTTGAAAATTATATCACCCGGCTCAGACGCCGCGTCGCCGTTATGATCGCCGGCGCGGGGGGGCTGATCGCCGGTTTTTTACTGCTGGGCTTTCACCATGCCGCGGGACGCTATTTTGAGGCACTGACAAACAGCATGATGCAGGTGAGAAGCGGGAAACGCTTTCATCGCGCCAAAGAAACCGGGCCTTTGGAAATTACATCGTTGGCAAAATCCCTGAACACCATGCTGGACAGCCTGTATCAATCTGAAAAAGAAATTGCCGAACGACGGAAGACGCAGCAAGCCCTGGAAGCCAGACTGCGGCAAAGTGAAAAGATGGCGGCCATCGGTCAACTTGCCGCCGGCGTGGCCCATGAACTTGGCGGCCCCCTTTCGCTCATCGACGGAAAGGCCCAGCGCTGTCTGCGGGACACCGGCATCAGAACAGCCCACAAAGAGACACTGGAGGATATCCGGAATCAGGTTCGGCGAATGAATAACATTGTCCGTCAGCTTCTGGACTTCGGCAAAGGGACCATGCGCAAGAAGCGATGGATTCAGGCCGACCGGGTGGCCGGCTCCGCCGTTGCCACTGTTAAAAAAGAGATGGGCAGCAGGGCGCAGCTGCTTTTTGAAGGGTCTGAGCCAGCGCCTTTTCTTTATGTGGACCCGCTGCGATTGGAGCAGGCCCTGATCAATTTACTGAAAAACGCCGTTCAGTCCGGAGAAGCCACTGCGGTTCGTCTTTGCTGGGAACTGTCACCGCAAAAGGAAGTTATTTTCACAATCAAAGATGACGGCACAGGTATTGCCGATGAAATCAAATCAAGAATCTTTGAACCGTTTTTCAGCACCCATAAAACACCGGGAAATACGGGCATGGGACTGTCGGTGGTGCACGGGATCATTCGGGATCTCAACGGAACCATTCAGGTGTTTGACGCAGAGACCGGAGGGGCGGGTTTCCGGGTTATCCTGCCGCCGCAAACAAAAACAGATCATCCGGATCAGGGAGAAAATGATGTCTGAATTTTCACCGCCAGCGCCTTTTGAAAATAAAAAACAGCGAATTTTACTGGCGGAAGATGACCAGGGGCTGGCCGAACTGCTCTATGAAGAACTGGATGAAGCCGGTTATCTGATAAAAATCGCCGATTCCGCGGAAACAGCCGAAGGGCTGCTTAAAGCATGGGAGCCGGATCTGGTGATTTCCGATCTAAAACTGCCCGGCGCCGACGGCATGACGCTGCTGCAATGGGCAAAAGCGCTTTACGATCAACCGGGGTTTTTAATCATCACCGCTTTCGGCAGCATCGCCCAGGCGGTGGACGCCTTGAAATCCGGTGCGGATGATTTTCTGGCCAAACCCCTGGATCTGGAGCATTTCCGCCTGAGCGTAAAACGCATCCTTCACCACCGGCAGCTGCAGAAAGAAGTCATGCGATTCAGAAATCTCATGGCCGGGGGCGGTTTTCAGGGAATGATCGGAAACACCCGGCAAATGCGCATCATGTTCGACCAGATCCGGGAAATCGCCGCTGCCCAAGGCCCCGTATTAATTCTGGGTGAAAGCGGTGTGGGTAAAGAGCTGGTGGCCCGGGCGGTGCACGATTTAAGCCCCCGGCGAAACGCCCCGTTTCTGGCTGTAAACTGCGCCGGCATACCGGCCGACCTTTTGGAAAGCGAATTTTTCGGCCATGAAGAAGGCGCCTTTACCGGGGCCGCAAAAAAAAGACAGGGCCTTTTTCAGCAAACCCATAAGGGCTCCCTGTTTCTGGATGAAATCGGGGAATTGCCGGTGGAATTACAGGCAAAACTGCTCCGGGTGATTCAGGACGGAGAATTTGAACGGCTTGGCTCTTCCCGCACCATCAAAGTCGATACCCGGATTATCGCCGCCACCAACCGGAACCTGGAAGAAGAAGTCAAAAAAGGCAATTTCCGTGAGGATCTCTGGTACCGGTTAAATGTGTTTCCCATCACCATGCCGCCGCTTCGTGATCGCGCAGATGATATTCCGTATCTGGTGGATTTTTATGTCAATAAGATTTCCCGGCGCATGGGCAAGACCATTGAAGTCATTCCAGCGGGCGTCATGGATACCCTGAAAAATTATGACTGGCCGGGAAACATCCGGGAACTGGAAAATGTTCTTGAACGCGCCGTGATCAACTCGTCAGGCCCGAAGCTGCGCCTGGCGGATGAACTCAAAAAACCGTTAACGGATCTCGGCCACAACCACAGAACCCTGGAAGCGGTTGAGCGGGATCATATAATCCGTGTGCTGGAACAGACCGGATGGAAAGTCGGCGGAAAAAATTCCGCGTCTGAAATCCTGGGGCTCGACCGCAGTACCTTGCGCGCCAAAATGCGTAAACTCAACATCCAAAAACCTTAAAACCATCCCTGTTTCAGTTCAGTCGGTCCGGATCGGCACCTTTTTGTTCCTATCCCGCCAAGGAAACTCAGAAAAAGGCAATTCTTGACCACTATCAACACCTTTAACCATATGCGCAACTGGTACGCACGGTTTGAAAGACCGATATCGTCTGCATCGCTGGTGGGCGGTTTTGTTTTTAACGCGCTGACGCTGAAGCGCGTGGATTTGTTTCTGGAAAATTTCTGGGTCATTGCGCACCTGCTCGTGGTGGCGGTCTGCATTGTCTGGATCAACAGGCTGGAAAATGAGAATGAAGAGGAAAAAAATCCGTCAAAAGTGAATTTTTGGCTGGTAAATGTTTTACAGTTCTTTTTTGGCGGGCTTCTGTCCACCTACCTTGTTTTCTATTTCCGCAGTGGCGACTTATCCTCCAGCTGGCCGTTTATTCTCATTCTGGTGTTGGCATTTTGGGCCAATGAATCCCTGAAAAGCCGCTATGCCCGGATGAGCTTTCAAATTTCGCTTTTTTACCTCTCCCTGTTCGCCTTTACCATATTTTTTGTGCCGGTTATCTTAAAGGACACCGGGTCACTTATTTTTCTTCTTTCGGGCGCGGTCAGTCTCACCCTTATGGGTATTTTTCTGCTGATTCTTTTCGCGGCGGCTCAGGAAAGATTCCGGCAGAGTATAAAAATCGTATTTTCCGCTGTCGCCGGGATTTTTCTTGCCGTCAATCTCTTATATTTTACAAATATCATTCCGCCGATCCCTTTGTCCCTTATCGACGGCGGGGTATATCATTCGATTATGAAAAACCCGGCCGGAAATTATATAGTGAAATATGAAGACACAGGATGGCGCGCTTACATGACCCTTTATCCCGATGTTCATCTCACGGCATCGGATCCGGTCTATGTTTACAGCGCGGTATTTTCGCCGCCGGGTTTCCATACGGTCATTGTTCACGAATGGCAGTATGATGATCCGTCATCTTTTGCCTGGAGTGATAGTGAACGCATCGAATTGCCGGTGGTCGGGGGACGTGAGGGTGGTTTTCGAACCTATTCCATGAAAACGGGCATCACCCCCGGCCACTGGCGGGTGACGGTGGCGACCCTGAAAGGCGCGGTGATTGGGCGGGTGCGTTTTCATATCGTGGCCGCAGATACAAACCCGCCTTTAGAAACAAAAGTAAAAAACTGATGAAATCGTGAACCTCTGAGTTCCCGGCCCCCGGCATTACCTGACTTTCTCCAAACCCCTCCCATTTCCGAAAAGAATCTATTTTCCGCCACACCCATAAAGACCCCGAAAAAAGGTCATATATGACCATAGGGTAATATGTGCCCTTTTTTCCCGGGCGTTAATTGCTTTCCTGACAGGTTGCTCTTAATCTATTATATAAAAAAATCAATAATATAAGAGTAATTATCGTGAGAAACAAAACCGTGGCACAACAATTGAAATATAAACAGTAGTGAGAAAATGAATCGCCGGAAACCGTTTCCGGAATCTGCAATAGAATTAAACCTAAAAAAGGAAAAGTACCATGAAAAAGACAACCTCCCGATTGGCAATAATATTGATCACGGCATCTCTGTGTTTGACCGGCTTCAGTTTCGCCGAGGAGACGGATGACCGCATCGAATCAACGGCAAAACAATCTTATGTGTTTAAGACCTACCTTACGGAAGACGACATTAAAATTGAATCCAAAG
>JAABSL010000089.1 GCA_011390415.1 Desulfobacteraceae bacterium | reverse complement strand
GTTTTTTTATTCGCGGCCTCGGCGGAATAGTAAAGCGTGTTTCGTCCCACTTGAGCACGTTTTTATAAAAACAGGAGATCCCGCAAAATATGTTGTTAAGGGAACCCCACGCGAGCTTTTTTTCTTTGATGAGATAGAGAAAATATTGTTGTATTTGTTCGTGTCCTTTCGGCAAGGGTGCGTAGGTAAAAAAAATTTGTTTCTGTTTTCGGTGATGTCACGGATGTAGTGGAGTGGAGTGGACAGGGAGAGGATGTTCTTTCCGGGATCAGGGGTTTACTTCAGAAGCGGCTTTTTCGTAATTCCAGGGCATCCATTGGTCTGGATTGCATTTTACTTCAGGTGCGTGTTCCCGGAGGGCAACCAGGTAATCGAAGGGATTGCTGTGGCATAACTCGCATGTGTGGATCAGGCTCATATACAAGTCACCGACCCGGGCGCCCCGTTCAGTCTTATAAAACATAGCGTTTTTCCGATTCAAGATTGCCTTTTTCAAGGCGCGCTCACAGATATTGTTGTCTAATGGGGCTCCAGGTTCGCGCAAGAACAGGGTCAACGCATCCCAGTGGTTGCACATGTATTTGATGGCCTGGCCAAGGCCGGAGTTTGGCTCCACCATTTTTTCCTCAAACTGCTCATCAAACCAGTCTCTGAGGTCCTTCATCAACGGACCGCTGAGGTGCTGATGCAATTGGAGGCGCTGATCGTCAGAAAGATTTTGTGCTTTTGCATCGGCATCGTTTTTATATACTTTCCCCAACACATTCAATACATGGGTGCATTCGTCCGGAAAGTTATCGTACACATCCACAAAGCGCCGTCTTCCATGGGACAGGCAGTTGGCCAAAAGCGTTTTAAAATCCTTGGGCACATTTCTCGACAGCGCATCGCACATTTGGATGGGCGGGCCAAGATCCGCTTCGCGTTTTGATAGCAGATCCGCCAGATTTTCTCCGGCATGATTGCGCCCGGTAAAAAACAGCCCGATTTTATGATTGTCTGCAACCGACACCATGCCGCTGGTAAAGATGCCTTTTCTTTTGGCGTCCTGCGTTTCGTTGACCACCGACAGAATTTTCATGGTGGTGTCGTCATTATGAATCACTTCTGCGCGGGCACCTTGTCTGATCAACTCATCAAAAGCCGGGTATGCATGCCAATAAAAATCTCTGACAATATCCCACTGAGTGGATGCCGCAAGCGGTATACCGACACTGTTTTGCAGATTTTGAAGCCGGTAAAAAGGAAAGCCGTTACCATATTTTAACAGGGCGATCATCGCCCCGGCGGATGCATCGTATTTTTCTTCGCCGATATCCTGTGGGGCACTGGCTGTAAAAATTTCCCCACACAAATTACAACGCAATTTTTCCAGCTCGTACACTGACGCCGTTAAGGGCGAGGTGCCGGTGACACGGATAAGCGTTTTGGGAATTTTGCAAATATAGACTTTGCCCTTCAGGCAAGCCGGACACGGATCTTTATGCTTGAGTTCATCATGGGCAATCGTTATTTTTTCCGCGCCGGTATAATCGCCGGCACCATTTCGGCCATGGCCTTTTTTCTTTGTTTTTGGTTTTTTATTGCAAGCGTCGGTTTTCGGCTTTTTGACAACAGTGACGGTTTTTTCCGTAGATGGCCCAAAAATCATCTTCAGTAATCGTTTGATAGAGGCGGCTTTTTCATCCACACTGTGACTCAACACATGAATCGTCTCGCCCATGGCCGCAAGAGTTTCATAATCCTTTTCCTGCAGGCTGCGGGATTTGATTCGATCAATCAGTGCGTCGAGCTGTTCGGCCGAAAGTTCGATAGGTGGCGGTGTCATGTACTTGCTCCAGCCGTAAGATATGCCCTGAACATCTTGTCTAACGGATACCCCCAGACCGCTTTGATGGAGCGGTTCTGCCGGTTGGTTTGGTCATTTTTTCCACGACCGGTGGTGTCTCCCAAACAGATCCAATTGGCGGCGTTGTAACAAGTGCCGGCAAACCGGTCTTTATCTACGAAGGTTTCCAGGTAATAAATGGGATGATTGTATGTTGCCTGCCAATCCGTTGGCAGGATACGACGCATCCGCCCCAAAATATGAGAGGCCAGATAGGGCACACGAACCCAGGGCAGGATCAGAAATCGGCTGTTGTAAGCCATTAAATGCAAATTAGCCATGCGCTGATGTTTCGACCAGCCGATGAACCGGTCACGACAGCCAATATGCCTGGCAACCGATGACCATGTCAGGCAGGCAACGGGCCGATTTTGGGAATAAACAATGTATTTTAAATGTTCGCCGACCGGCTGGGTGTATCCCAGATAGTGGTACTGGGCCAACAAGCTGTTGCATAACTTTTCGGCACCGGTACGGCGAACCTGTCGAATCACAAGAGGGGTAATGGCGGACAGCTTGTCTTCAATCGGGCGCTGATCAATGGTGATGATCTCAGGTCCCCTTCTTTTGGCCAACGGATTGTTCGGGGTCATTTTTTTGGCCGGCAATTGAATGTGGCCTGCCCGGTGAAGGGCAAGCATCAAGCCCCGGCAAACCATATCGCGAAAGGCGCCGTTGGCCTGCCGCCATTCCCAGGCATGGCAAAGTTTTACGGAAAGGCGCCGGCGGCTGTCCGTGGGATTTTGGTTGATCAACTGTTGAATAAATGCCGCATCCCGGGCGGTAATTGATTTACCGCGATATGTGAGTATCGGTTCCATGAAAGCTCAAATAGCGCAATTATTAATGGAACGCAAGGTTTATTTTTCCCGCGCAACAATTTTTTTCCAGTTCGGGGCCACCGTAACCGTGGAAGGGTCCCCGTTCCAGATCAACAATTGCAGCTGATGAACATCAAGCCGCAAGACGTCTTCGTGGCTGTTGGGCCACCACGTAAACCGGCCTTTGGATAACCGTTTTTGACAAAGCCAGAATCCCTGG
The DNA here is from genome assembly GCA_011390415.1 of Desulfobacteraceae bacterium. Taxonomy (GTDB): domain Bacteria; phylum Desulfobacterota; class Desulfobacteria; order Desulfobacterales; family Desulfosalsimonadaceae; genus SURF-3. The sequence continues at coordinate 2,822 of JAABSL010000089.1, read as the reverse complement.
CCGTCATATACGTGCATATTCCGGATGATTCCGGCCACCGATTCCGATCGATCTCGGCCACCCATTCCGATTGATTCCGGCCACTGATTCCGGACGAAGTCGGCCACCCATTCCGACGGAAGTCGGCCGGTGATTCCGATTGATTTCGGCCACCCCTAAAAACTTTTTCTGAGTAATGCCTGACGCTGGTTAAACCAAACTCAAAAAGGTAAGTTGTGCCTCTTTTAACAATATACAGGAGGTGCAAATGCCGGCGGAGAGAATAACCATGCGCAAAATCAGAGAAGTTTTACGTCTAAAATTCGAATGCAGACTCAGTAATCGCAAAATTGCTAACAGCACTTCCATTGCTCGAAGCACGGTGAGCGACTATGTTCAAAGGGCTTTAGCCGCTGGGCTGTCATGGCCCATGCCCGAAGATATAGATGATGCCCAACTGGAAAAGATCCTTTTTGATCAGGTTCCAAACACCACCAAAGACCAGCGGCCTCCCCTGGATTTTTCCAAGATCCACAAGGAACTCAAACGCAAAGGTGTCACCCTCATGCTGTTATGGCATGAATATAAGGCGGAGAATCCCCAAGGGTATCAATACAGTCAGTTCTGCCATCTTTACCGGCAATGGTGCAATAAACTCGACCCGGTGATGCGGCAGGATCACCGAGCCGGAGAAAAACTGTTTGTCGATTACAGCGGCATGACCGTTCCGATTACCGACCCCGGCAACGGTAAGACCCGGGATGCCGAAATTTTTGTCGCCTGTATGGGGGCATCCAATTACACCTATGCAGAAGCCACTCTCACACAAAGCCTTCCCGATTGGATTGACTCCCATGTTCGTGCCCTGGAATTTTTAGGCGGTGTCCCGGAACTGATCATTCCCGACAACCTCAAAAGCGGTGTGAATAAAGCCTGCCGGTATGAACCGGATCTGAATCCAACGTATCTGGATATGGCCAACCATTACGACACGGCCGTTATTCCGGCACGGGTTCGGGCGCCGAAAGACAAAGCCAAAGCCGAAGTCGGCGTCCAGATTGTGGAACGCTGGATTCTGGCAAAACTCCGAAACCGAAAATTCTTCACTATAACGGAGCTCAACCAGGCCATTGCAGCGCTTCTGGTTGAACTGAACAATAAACCCTTTCAGAAACTGCCGGGAACTCGAAAAAGCGTGTTTGAGGCCATGGACAAACCGGCTTTAAAACCATTACCGGTTGCCCGGTATCAGTTTGCCCAATGGAAAAAAGCCCGGGTTCACATTGATTATCATATTGAAGTGGATCGTCATTATTACAGCGTACCTTACTCGCTGATGCGAAAGGAACTCGATATTCGGCTGACTGCAAACACAGTGGAATGTTTTTACAAAGGCAAAAGCGTTGCCTGTCATGTTCGCAGTGACCGGCAGGGTCGACATTCCTCGGTCAAGGAACATATGCCCAAGAGTCACCAGAAATTCGTGGAATGGACACCGGAGCGCCTGCTGAACTGGGCCGGTAAAATCGGACCTCATACATCCGTTTTGATAGAAAATGTGATGCGATCCCGCATGCATCCCCAGCAGGGATTTCGCAGCTGCCTGGGAATCCTCAGGCTGGGCAAAAGTTATGGAGAAGATCGTCTGGAGGCAGCTGCAATACGGGCCAATCAAATCGGCGGTCGAAGTTACAAGAGCGTGCAGTCCATCTTGAAAAACGGCCTGGACCGGAAACCCCTGCCGGATGAAAAATCGTCAGAAAAGCCAATCGATCATGCCAATATCAGAGGCAAAAAATATTATAATTAAAAGATCTCTCGACGGTCATTTGTTTTAAAAAAATAAAAAAAGGAAAAATATAATGCTGATACACCCGATATTAGACAAACTGCAGGTCATGAAATTTTACGGAATGCGCAAGGCATTTGAAGACCAGTTACAAATGGCGGATATTGATAAACTGTCTTTTGACGAGCGTTTTGGGTTGCTGGTAGAGCGTGAACAAACCGAAAGAGCGGACCGGCGTTTAAAAACCCGATTGCACAAGGCAAAACTGCGTCATACCGCCAGCATGGAGGATGTTGATTTTAGCCATCCCCGAGGACTGGATAAACAGTTGATGCTGTCGCTTGCATCCTGTGCATGGGTAAAATCGCATTACAATGTATTTATCACGGGACCGACGGGCATCGGCAAGTCATATCTGGCCTGCGCCCTTGCTCAAAAGGCCTGTAGGGAAGGATACAGTGCGCTGTATCTGCGGTTGCCAAAACTGTTCTCTGAACTAAGCCTGGCCAAAGGCGACGGTCGCTACGGAAAGCTGTTGACCGGGTTTTCCCGGACGAATTTACTGATTTTAGATGATTGGGGGTTGTCGAAATTAAATAAGGAACAGCAACGGGATTTTCTTGAGATTATTGAAGACCGTTATAAAATCGGTTCTACCTTGATAACCAGCCAGTTGCCGGTATCGCACTGGCATGAGGTGATTGATGATCCGACATTGGCCGATGCCATTTTAGACCGTTTGGTTCACAATGCTTACAAGATAAATTTGAAAGGAGATTCCATGCGGAAAAAGAAAAGAAAGTTGACTTAAGATCGGTAATTTGTGAGGTAAAAAAACAGCGTCGCTTTGCTCCGAAAAAGTGGCCGACATCGCCCGGAATGGGTGGCCGGAATCAATCGGAATCACCGGCCGAGATCATCCGGAACAGGTGGCCGACTTCCTCCGGAATGGGTGGCCGACATCACCGGAATACGCAGTATGCCTGATAATTTTTTTCAAAAACATCTGATGATTCAACCATAGCGTCACTCTTACCTGAAAATTGTTTATGTG